>JAGRLX010000182.1 GCA_020441605.1 Alphaproteobacteria bacterium | reverse complement strand
GGCGTAGCGGAGCAATGAAACGAGGAGAAAGAGATGTCTTGGCTGGAACATTCGATCATGGCGCGCAGCGGCGTCGCCAAGGGCAAGGTCACCAAGGTCCACAACATGACGGAGGCCGATCAGGGCAAGTATCACTATGTGTACGGGCCCTATGCCTCCCCGGTTTTGAGGGTTGATCCGGGTGCGGAGATTTCGGTCGAGACCCACGATGCCTTCGAAGGGCAGATCAAGAGCGAGACGGACGTTCCCAGCCAGATCCTCAATTTCCCCTATCTCAATCCGCAGAACGGCCCGATCTTCGTGAATGGAGCCGAAAAGGGCGATTGCCTGGCGGTCTACATCAAGGAGATCCGGCCACGGGGGCCACAACCGGCAGGGACGACCTGCCTCATTCCGGAGTTTGGCGGTCTTGTCGGCACGGGCGATACCGCGCTGCTCAACGCGCCCTTGCCGGAGCGGGTCAAGAAAGTTCATGTCGATCCCACAACGGGCGTCAAGTGGAACGACAGGATCACGCTGCCCTACGAGCCCTTCATCGGAACCATCGGCACATCGCCGGAGATCGAGGCGATCACCTCGCTGCAGCCGGACTACTATGGCGGCAACATGGACTTGCCCGATGTGGCTCCTGGCGCCGTCATCTACCTGCCGGTGAATGCGCCCGGTGCGCTACTCTACCTTGGCGATTGCCATGCGGCGCAGGGGGACGGCGAACTTTGTGGTGTCGCCATCGAGCATCCGACGGTGACGACGGTGCAGGTCGACCTGATCAAGGGTTGGACCTTCAAGTGGGCGCGGCTTGAGAATGAACAATGCATCATGACCATCGGTTCCGGCCGGCCCATGGAAGATGCGGCGCGCATCGCCTATCGGGAACTGGTGCGGTGGATGGCGAGCGACTATGGCTTCGACGAACTCGACGCCTACATGCTGCTGACCCAGGCGGGGCGGGTTCGGCTCGGCAACATGGTCGATCCGAAATATACCCTCGGTGCTTCGATCGCCAAGGCCTTGTTGGGGTGAGCCGAGCCAACGATCGAATATTGAGGGGTCTTTGGTGTGGCATGCCTTGACGGTCTGTCTGTTGGCAGTGCCTCGGCATCAGTCAGCGGCAAGTCGTGACTGGTTTTGTGGTCCGCGATCGCCGCATGGAGCCCGGGTGAGCCATGCCAACACCTTGTCCATGGGCTGTCAGGGGATATGCGCGGCAGCTGCCACAACCGATTGGCGGTTGCCATCGCTGGTAAAGCTGGCAAAAGCGATCTGATACCGACGAGTAAAGGACGGTCCATCCGGACGATGAAAGATGCCCATCTCAGCGCGGTAACGGATGTGCTCGAAACGATGCGGGTTGACCCCAAGCGGGGGCTTACCGGGCACGAGGCTAGGGTTCGGCGCAGCCGGCATGGTCCCAACCGGTTGCAGGCAGCAAGGCAGCGAAGCCCCTTGCGCATCCTGGTCGCCCAGTTCGAAAGCCTCGTCGTCTATCTTCTCGCCACCGCTGCCGGGTTATCAGTCTTGTTCGCGGGCTTGACCGAAGGCATTGCCATTGTCGTGGTTTTGCTAATCAATGCCGCCATAGGCTTCACTGCCGAATATAGGGCGATGCAATCCATGGAGTCGCTCCGAAGACTCTCGCATGTTCACGCGCGAGTCCGGCGCGAAGGCAGCGACTTGACCCTCGCGGCAGAGGAAATCGTGCCAGGTGATATCGTCATTCTCGAAGCGGGAATGGTGGTGACAGCAGATCTGCGGTTGATTCGGAGCAGGGACCTCCAATGCGATGAATCGGCCCTCACCGGCGAATCCTTGCCTGTCGCCAAGCAGGTTCAAGCCATTGCAACTGCCGTTCCCCTGGATGAGCGATTCAACATGGCCTTCAAGGGGACCGCGGTGACCCGGGGTACGGCGGTAGGAGTAGTCGTCGCAACAGGCATGGCAACGGAGCTTGGCCGGATTGCAGCGCTCACTGAGCAGGCGGATGCGGAAGTCTCGCCATTGGAAAAGCGGCTCGACCGTTTGGGTGCACAGCTGGTCTGGGCAACGCTCATCATCACCGCGGCCATTGCCGTCGCCGGAATTCTTGCGGGACAGGATCTCGTCGACATGGTTCGGACGGCGGTGGCGCTTGCCGTGGCCGCCGTGCCGGAGGGCCTGCCGATCGTGGCTACCGTGGCGCTTGCGCGGGGCATGTGGCGAATGGCGCGCCGAAATGCGCTGGTCAAGACTCTGTCGGCGGTGGAAACCCTGGGTGCAACGACGATCATACTCACCGACAAGACCGGAACGCTGACAGAGAACCGGATGGCAGTGACCCGATTGCGGCTCGCCGATGCGGACGTGGATGTGTCTGTGCAGGCCGATGCAGCGTCGGATGCCTTCACGGTTGTTGATGGCAAGGCGTGGAGCGATGTCGGTCATGTCGCGATGGAGATGTTGCGCCTGGCCATGCTGTGCAACAACGCCCCGCTGCAACCGACTGAAGACGGACCATCGGACGAGAGTTTCCGTGGTGATCCCATGGAACTTGCGCTGCTCGATGCTGGCGCGGCAATCGGGCTGAGCCGGACGGACCTCACGGCTTCGGCGCCGCGAGTGCATGAATTTCCCTTCAGCGCCGCTCACAGAATGATGGCGACGGTGCATGGCGCGAAGAAGGTTTTCGAATATGCGGTGAAGGGCGCTCCCGAGGCGGTCATAGCTGCCAGTACACGAGTTCTGACCATCAATGGCCTGCGTTCCTTGCGCAATAAGGACCGGGAGGTCTGGAAAGCTCGCAATGAGGAAATGGCTGGGCTTGGCCTCAGGGTCCTTGCCATAGCCCTCAAACAGACGAAGTCTGCCGCTGATGAGCCTTATAAGAAGCTTGTCCTGCTCGGCCTTATCGGTATGCGTGATCCGCCTCGGGCGGACGTGTCGGGGGCCATTGCGGCCTGCCGGCTCGCCGGGGTACGGGTGGTGATGGTAACCGGCGATCACGCCGGAACGGCGAATGCCATTGCTGCGGATATCGGACTTGATCATGGGTCAGCCGTGACTGTCGACGCGACCGGCCTTGCGGACATCAGGACGATGTCGAACAGGATGCGTCGGGAATTGACCGAGGCCGCCATCTTCGCGCGCGTCAATCCCGAGACCAAGCTTGAACTCGTGAAGCTCTTCCAGGATGCGGGCCATGTCGTTGCAATGACCGGCGATGGGATCAACGATGCACCCGCGTTGCGTAAGGCGGACATCGGCGTCGCCATGGGTCAGCGAGGCACGGAAGTGGCCCGGGAGGCTGCTGACATCGTGTTGCGGGACGATTCCTTTCCGTCGATTGTCGTCGCCATGCGCTATGGCCGCATCATCTTTGGTAACATACGAAAATTCGTCATCTATCTGCTGTCGTGCAATCTCAGCGAGATCCTGCTGATTGCGCTGGCTGCGCTCGGTGGCTTGCCTTTGCCGCTGTTGCCGCTGCAGATCCTCTACCTCAACCTGGTGACGGACGTGTTCCCGGCCTTTGCTCTTGGTATCGGCGAAGGCCAGAGAAGTGTCATGGCGCATCCGCCGCGCGATCCGGCGGAACCGATCATCATGCGAAAGCATTGGCTATCCGTGCTGTTGCATGCGCTGGTAATCGCGACCTCCACGCTGGGGGCCTTCTTGGCTGCCCTTGCCGTATTCGATTTGGGGGCGGAGGCGGCGCTCGCGGTATCTTTCCTGACGCTCGCGTTGGCCCAGTTATGGCATGTCTTCAACATGCGCGCCTCGGATAGCGGATTTCTCGTCAACGAGGTGACCCGCAATCGATGGATCTGGGTGGCACTGGCACTTTGCGTGGGCTTGCTTGCCGTTGCGATTTATGTGCCGTTCCTGTCGCATCTGCTTGGCATGGCCCCTCCCGATCGGGTGGGCTGGATGCTCATTGCCGCTTGCAGCCTTGTGCCGGTCATCGCCGGACCAGTGGTCAACGGACTCGCCAGACGCTTTGACGGCTACTGGGCAGCGCGGGATCCAGGCTTCTAGAGCCCGGCCGCCGTTGGGCGTCGGGTCAGAGCGGAAACATCAGCAGCAGCATCGGGATGCTGACTGCGAGCACGATAATCTCAAGCGGCAAGCCCATGCGCCAGTAGTCGGAGAAGCGGTAACCTCCTGGTCCCATGATCAGTGTGTTGTTCTTGTGACCTATGGGCGTGAGAAAGGCACAGGAGGCGGCGATTGCGGTTCCCATCAGGAAGGTATCGGGATTGACATGCAGGGTTTGGGCCAGTTCGATTGCGATCGGGCCGGTGATGATCATGGTAGCGACGTTGTTGAGTACGTCGGACAAGGTCATGGTGACAACCATGATGGCGATCAGTGCGATGACCGGGTGATAGGACTGAGAGGCTTGCGACAGGGTTCCGGCTATGAGTGCGGTACCACCGAGCGACTCGAAGGCAGTGCCAATGGGAAGCAGGCAGGCCAGCATCACCACCACGGGCCACTCAATCTTCTGGTAAAAATCGCGTGCCGGAACGAACCCAAAGGCCGCATAGATGGCAACGGCCATGGTGATGGCGACGGTGAAGTTTACCAGGCCCGCGGTGGCTAAGACCAACGCGGCAATGAACACGCCGATCACCACGGCGACATTGGTCATTTTGATGGGCGCCACATCAATATGGCCGACGGGAATGACACCGAGGCTTCGGATGATCTCAGGGGCATAGGCTCCTTTCCCCGCGATGAGGATGACGTCGCCGGCCTGAATCCGCCGATGGCGCATGTCGCCGGTCAGCCGTGCACCGCGCCGGGCTATGGCCAGAAGGACGATGTTGAAGCGACTCCGCAGGAACATGCTGGTCGCGCTTTGGCCAACGAGACGGGACTCCGCCGTGACCACCACTTCTACAATCTCACGGGCGGCGCGGGCCGCCGGATCGTCCTTATCCTTGGTTCCCTTTTCATTTTCGCTGTCCGCGTCGGCGCCACTCTGCTTCTTCGCTTTCACCGAGTCCTGCTTGGCACCGTCTTCACGGACCTGCTGCAGGCCGGTTGCCTTGATGAATGCGGCGATGGTATCGCTTGGCCCTTCCACTATGACGCGATCGCGGGCGGCAAGACTGGACCAGCGTGACGCGCTGAACTGCCCATCCTTGCCACGCTTTCCGATCAGCAGGAGATCATGTTTTTCGGCCGCTGTCTCCAGCTCGCCGAGTGCCTTGCCGACCAGCTCGGCATTCTCGGCGATCTCAAGTTCCGCGAGAAACTGCGACGGTTCGAGGAGAGCTGCGGCATCGTCACCGCGCTGCGGCACGAGCCGCCACCCGACAATGGCCACAAAGACCAGCCCCGCCGCGGCCACCGCCAGTCCCACCGGGGTGAAGGTAAACATGCCATAGGCTTCGCCAATCTTTTCCTGCCGGATAACGGAAGCGATAATGTTGGGTGGGGTGCCGATCAGGGTCAGCATGCCGCCGAGAATGGTCGCGAAGGCCAGGCACATCAATGTGAGGCTCGGCGGCCGGCCAGCGCGCCGCGCAGCCTGGATATCGATCGGCATCAGGATCGCCAATGCCGCAACATTGTTGATGACGGCCGAGAGCGTCGCACCGACGCCACCAGTCAGCGCAATATGCATGTAGAGCGGCCGCTCTTCCTTCACCAGGCGGCTGGCGAGCAATCCCAGGGCGCCGGTATTCTCGAAGGCGGCCGAGGCGACGAGCACCAGCGCCACCACGACGACGGCCGGATTGGAGAACCCGCTGAACGCCTGGTCCTGGGGAACGAGTCCGAGGGCGACTGCGATCAGCAAACCACCGGCGGCAACCAGATCATGGCGGATGCGGCCCCAGAGCAGGGTCAGGAGGATCAAGCCGAACAGACCAAAGAGAAGCAGCTGCTGGGTGCTCATTCAATCCTCGAAAGATCATGTGCCCGCGGCGCAGCCAATCCATGTCCCGGTCTGGCAAACGCTCATGGACCCGACCTTTTGACCGGGCCAGGCGGTAGGGCGCAGCCTTCGACCTTCGCAAAGTTTCATGACGACGAAATGTTGCTTCATGAAAGTTGCTTGGTGAGCTGTTCGCGGAGTTGGCGTTCATCGGCGGCGAGAGCCGGTCCGATAGCGACGGCGTAAGGTGGTTTGGCCGCATCGAGGTCGAGAAGACCGGCCGGTAGGAGTGCTCGTTCCGCGTGCGCCCGCCCTCGCGCAATGGGCAACGTGTCGTGCCCTGCCGCGAGGCGTTGGCCGTTCCGCATGACCTCCCGGAGCAGCGGACGGCCCGCAGCGGTGTCCTGAACACGCACAATGGTATCACCAGACACTTTGCCGCCACTTTCCATGCGAAAGACCTGCTTTTGACCAGGCAACGTTGACTTTGCGGTTGAAAGCTTCAACCGTCCTTTTCCGTTGTATTCGGTCAGCTTGTAAACGATGTCGAGCGCAGGGTCGTCTTCAGAAACGCCCATGGCTGTCCCCACACCGAAACCGTCGATCGGGGCGCCTGTCTCGACCAGACGCGCAATCTTCCATTCGTCGAGGCCGCCGCTGGCCAATATCCTGATCTGCCCCAGCCCGGCGGAATCGAGCAGGCGGCGCACATGGCGGGAGAGGGCTTCCAGATCGCCGGAATCGAGCCTTACGGCCGAGATGCGAAAACCGGCGCCTTCAGACCTAGTGAGATCAACGATCTGTCTGGCAGCCCTCTCAGTGTCATAGGTGTCGATGAGAATGGTGGTTCCCGGAAACGTCTTCGCAAAAGCCCTAAAGGCGTCGGCTTCGCGGTCATGGGCCTGGACATAACTATGTCCCATGGTACCGGTCAGCGGCAAGCCGTGGCTGCGCGCTGCCGATACGTTGGAGGTGGCATCAACACCGGCGATGTGGAAGGCCCGGGCCGCGGCGGCGGCGGCCTCGACGCCATGCATACGCCGGGCGCCGAAATCGACAACCTTGCGGCCCTGCGCCGCTGTGACCACGCGCGACGCCTTCGAGGCAAGCAGGGTCTGCAGGTGAATTTGGTTGATGATAAAGGTTTCGAAGTATTGAGCTTCGGGCAGCGGGGCCACGACTTCAAGAATTGGCTCGTTGCCGAAGGCTGGCGTTCCTTCGGGCAGAGCATGAATGTCTCCGGTGAAACGAAAATCCCGCAGCCAGCCAAGGAATTCGGATGAGAAGATGTCAAGGGAAGCAAGATAGCGAAGGTCTTCAGGCCCGAGGCGAAAGGCTTCAATTGCGGACAAGACGCCGTCCAGCCCGCATGCCAGCAGATAGTTGCGATGATCGGGCAATCGCCGGACGAAGAGGCTGAAGACGGCGGTGCCGCTCATGCCTTCACGCAGGTAGGATTGCATCATGGTGAGTTCATAGAAATCAGTGAACAATGGATCGGGAACGTGCTGGCGCTGCGCGTCTGTCATATCGCTTGCTCCGTCTCCTGGCGCATCAGTCCCATACAAGATCTATGGTACCTCGCGAACTGGCCGCGAGTCTCGCCCCATTGGCAGCACCATGCAAGTTAAGAACACGGCACAGCCATTGGAGTTCCTCGTCCGATGCGCGTGACAGGCGAAAATTGCGGATGTGCATCGGCACGATTGAAAGTGCTGTCAACCGTGCGTCGGTGGCCGGGTCGATGTCTGCCAGGTAGATCGCAACGATGTCGCTCCTGTATTTCTCCACTCCGGCGATGCCCTCATAGTCGTTGATGAGATCGCCGCATCCGTAAAGAATCAGATTGCCATTGTGGATCTCCCAGCCCTTCGGGTGATGCGAGGAGTGTCCGTGAACGAGGTCGATGCCGGCCACGTCGATCAGTCCCCTGGCAAAAAACTGGTGCGTCTCGGCCACCTTGTAACCCCAGTTGTCACCCCAGTGAATCGACGCCACGGCGATGTCACCTCGTTTCTTGTACTGCGCAACTAGTCGACGGATAGTCGCTAGGCTTTTGGAATCAAGCCCGGCCAGCCGATGGATGCCGGGGGTGGAGGATGTCGCCTCCCAGCCGCGGGGCACGCCACTATCGCCGGTGGCGAAGGCGAAGACCAAGAGTCTTTGCCCTGCAGACTGGAGTATGGCCGGCCGCGCAGCGGCTTGCAGGTCTCGCCCGGCGCCCGCCGTCGCGATTCCCAGATGGTGGAGGGTTGCGATTGTCTGGTTCAGGCCGTCCGGTCCCCAGTCGAGAACATGGTTGTTGGCCAATGCGCAGCAGCCGATGCCAAGTTGGCTCAGACTTTCGGCATTGGCTGTCGACATCCTGTAATTGATGCCCTTGGGCTCTGGCCGCCCGCAATCCGTCACTGCGGTCTCGAGATTGACCAGACCGAAGTCAGGCCGAGACTGCGCCAGAACTTCGGCGGCATCGCCCCAGACATAACCAAGGCCTACGCCGCGGGGTATTTTCCCACTGGCCTTTTCGGCCAGCCTCACGTAGTCGCTGGCCGAAGTCATGTAGGATTCATAGATCCTGTCGTCGCCTGGATTGGGCAAGATCTGGTCTATACCGCGTCCCAGCATGACATCTCCTGCAAGCAACACACGGACCACGGTTCGGCGCCGCCAGTTCAGGGACCTTGGCGTTCGTACTCGTCGTCAGGCCGCGGAATCAGACTCAGTATCTCGGACGCTTTCCCATGAGGCTGATGACGCCGGGTGAGCGTTTCCCCCTGGCCATTGAGCCAGGCGGCGGCCACTTCGAGTTCGGCCATGGTTGGCGCGAGTTCCAGGATCGCAGCAACCGTCGTTGGCTCAACATGGCCGAACAGCTTCTTCACGTCCGCTGACCCCGGCTCACCCATATCCCGCTCTACTTTCATTATCATTCGACGTTCTCCTTATCGTACGTCCCACCGCTTGGGAGCCAAGCGAGCAACTCGTTTGCATCACAAAAAGCAGCGGCGCAGGCGATATGTCTTTGATGCTGATCAAGTGGGACCGTTTCGCGCCGCACGCGCAAACAGGCGCTCGACTGCAGTCCGGCCATGGTGTCCTGCATTGCCGGCTATCGAAGTCATAGAAGGCGGCTCGAGATGCTGCGGCGCCTGACCTTGATCGCCTGGCACAAAAACATTCGTAGGCAGAATATTGAATGCCTTTGGCGCGCAAGCGCCATGAACGGCCGGGTACATTGTAGTCGCATCCCGCGCAAGAATATCAGCCGAGCACCGGCGGGCGGACCTCATCGCCACCTTGATCCTGGTCAATGCCTCCAGCCACCAGAGATGCGACCAATTCCCACTTTAATTAGCCGGCGCTTCATTTGCACGGCGGAGGGGTGTCAAATGGTAGAGACGCGGCAGGTGGCGCAGTTTTCGATACCATTTCGTTCCTACCTTGGACGGGATGGACAAGAGCTGGCGACGTTGCCCGCAAGTTGGTCGGACCCGGATGGGCTTGCTGCGCTCTATCGCGGAATGGTGTTCGCCCGGGCCTTTGACCAACAGGCCATCCAGTTGCAGCGGACTGGGAAACTTGGAACCTATGCATCGTCGCTGGGACAAGAGGCCGTGGGCGTCGGCGTGGCGGCGGCAATGCGGGAGGACGATGTGCTTGTGCCTTCGTTCCGCGAACATGGCGCGCTGTTGTGGCGCGGTGTCAGCCCAGTCGAACTCTTTCTCTATTGGGGCGGTGACGAGCGGGGCAGCAACTACGAGGCCTGCCGCCAAGATTTTCCCATCTCTGTGCCGGTAGGCAGCCAGTTTCCCCATGGTGCTGGTGTGGCCCTCGCCCTCAGCATGGATGGGAATAGCCAAGCCAGCGTGACGCTTGGTGGCGATGGGTCGACATCCAAAGGTGACTTCTACGAGGCTCTGAACATCTGTGGTGCCTGGCGCCTTCCGGCAGTGTTCGTGATCGCCAACAACTGCTGGGCAATTTCCACTTCGCATGTGGTGCAAACGGCGGCAGAAACTCTCGCGCAAAAGGCAATTGCCGCGGGCCTTCCAGGTGAGCAGGTCGACGGCAACGATGTAATCGCCGTCGCGGATGCCGTGGACCGCGCTCTCAGCCGCGCCAGGGACGGCGGTGGAGCAACACTGATCGAGGCCCTCACCTATCGTCTGTCGGACCATACTACGGCTGATGACGCGCGGCGCTATCGTGACGAGGCGGAAGTCACCGAACGCTGGGCACTGGAGCCGTTGCGCCGTATGCGATCCTGGCTGGTGGCGCGGGAGGCCTGGAACACCGAGCAGGAGGAGGCTCTGCTCCACGATTGCGCCGACCGGGTCGAGAAGGCGGTCAATGACTATCTGGCGATCCCGCCGCAGGCTCCGGAAGCAATGTTCGACCATCTTTTTGCTGAGCTTCCAATGCCGCTCCATTCACAGCGCGTGCGCCTCGGCAGACGGGGGCAGAGTGATGGCTGAAATCAATCTGGTGGAGGCGGTCAACCTTGCGCTGCACAGGGCAATGCGGGACGATCCAAAAGTCTTGTTGCTCGGGGAAGACGTTGGGCGCAACGGCGGTGTCTTCCGCGCGACGGAGGGGCTCTGGAAGGCCTTCGGAGACGGCCGGGTGCGCGACACGCCGCTGTCGGAGGCCTTGATCGCCGGCCTCTCGGTGGGTCTTGCTGCAAGTGGCTATCGGCCGGTGGCGGAAATCCAGTTCATGGGGTTCATGTATTCCTGCATCGATCAGCTGGCTAATCATGCGAGCCGTATGCGCAACCGCACGCGGGGGCGCCTTTGTTGCCCGATGGTGATGCGCACGCCGTTTGGCGGTGGTGTCCATGCGCCGGAGCACCATTCGGAGAGCGCCGAGGCAATGTTCGCCCATATTCCTGGCTTGCGGGTGGTAGTGCCATCAACGCCTTCGCGGGCCTATGGTTTGCTGCTGGCCGCGGTACGGTCGCCGGACCCGGTGGTCTTTCTCGAACCGACGCGCCTCTATCGGGCCTTCAGGGAGAGGGTGCGCGACGATGGCGTGTCCATGCCGCTCGATCGCTGCATCGTGGAGCGCGACGGACGCGACGTGACACTGGTCGGTTGGGGTGCCATGATGCAGGAAGTCCGCGCCGCGGCGGATGAACTCGCCGCTTCGGATATCCTGTGCGAGGTCATCGACGTCGCCACGCTTTCGCCGTTCGATGCCGCGACGGTTCTCCAGTCGGTTGAAAAGACCAAGCGCTGCGTGGTGGTGCAGGAGGCACCACTCAGCTGCGGTTTCGGCGCCGAGGTGGTGGCGCGGATCGCTCAGCATGACCTCATGTCGTTGCTGGCACCGGTGATCCGTGTGGCGGGCGCCGATACGGTGATGCCCTTGCCGCGGCTCGAAGCACGCTACATGCCGCAACAGCAGCAGATCGTCGACGCTGTCTCCCAGGCAATGAGGTACACATGACCAGCTTCGCGCTTCCCGATCTTGGCGAGGGGCTGGTCGAGGCCGAGATCGTGAGCTGGCACGTCGCGCCTGGTGACCGGGTGGTGCCAGGACAGCCGCTCGCAGCCGTCGAGACAGCGAAGGCGGTGGTCGAGATCCCGTCGCCGCAGGCTGGCCGCATCGCGGCGATCCACGGCAAGCCGGGAGACATCCTGAAGGTGGGAGCGCCGCTGGTAGAGTTCGTCGGAGATACGGCGGAATCCGCGGCGCCCGCTCTGGTAGGGGTATTGCCCGAGGCTGCTCAACAGTCCCGCAATCCCGTCCGGATCAGTCCGGCACTGCGGGCCCGCGCCCGCCAACTTGGCGTCGACCTTGCCGGCATCGTGGGCAGTGGTCCTGATGGTGTCATCACTTCAGCGGATCTTGAGTCTGCATGCCCGTCGCAAGGGGCGGGACAAGTCATCGCGTTACGAGGCGCCCGGCGCAGCATGGCGGACAACATGGCACGATCCGGGTCGGCCATCGTTCCGGCGACGGTAACGGAGGTTGCGGACATTTCGATCTGGCCAGACAAGAGCGATGTGACGTTGCGGCTGATTCTTGCGTTGCGAGCGGCGGTTCTGGTCGAGCCACGCCTCAACGCGCGCTATGACCCTGCGGTCCAGGCACTGACTTTGCATGATCACATCAACATGGGGTTGGCACAGGACACGGCCGAGGGCCTCTTCGTGCCGACTCTCCGGATGAGGATGACTGAGCCGCCCAACCGGCGGACATTGCGCTGTGAAATCAATCGACTGAAGGCAGCAGTGGTCGACCGCAGCCTGGCCCCAGCGGAACTCGCGGAACAGACGATCACCCTATCGAATTTCGGAATGCTCGGCGGACTTCATGCCAGCCTGGTGATTGTCCCGCCACAAGTGGCGATCATCGGAGCTGGCCGAATCTTCGATGGGGTCCGAATGGTCGACGGGCAGGCGAAGCCGAGCCGTCTGCTGCCGTTGTCGCTCTCCTTTGACCACCGGGCCATCACCGGTGGCGAGGCAGTCCGATTCCTGATGGCGATGCAGCGCCATCTGGAGGGCGAAGATCGAGACGATAGTGAAGAGGAACAAAGCGATGAATGATTTGCCGCCGATGTCCGACGATCTCGGACCCTGCAAAGTTCTGCATCTTTTCGGACGTCGGCCGGACTACGGGGCCATTGTGGTCATCGACAACGTTGCATGCGGTCCTGCGGTTGGTGGAGTGCGGATGGCACCCGATGTCTCGCTCGCGGAATGCAGCCGGCTCGCGCGGGCCATGACTCTCAAGAATGCTGCCGCCAGTCTGCCGCATGGTGGCGGAAAGGCGGTCATCTTCGCGGATCCGGGCATGCCTGCCGGCGCCAAGGAGGAACTCATCCGGGCTTTCGCCGGCGGTATCCGTCATCTCGTTGATTACGTGCCGGGACCAGATATGGGTACCGATGAACGCAGCATGGCATGGGTGCGCGACGAAATCGGCCGTGCGGTGGGATTGCCGCGCGAACTTGGCGGCATTCCCATTGACCAGATAGGTGCCACAGGCCTTGGTTGCGCGGTGGCGGCAGAAGTGGCGGCAGAGGCGAGGGGCATGACCCTGAAGGGCGCAAGGGTCGCGGTGCAGGGGTTCGGCGCGGTTGGCCGCCATGCTGCCCGAGAACTCGTGGTGCGCGGGAGCGTTCTGGTCGCGGCTTCCGATAACCGGGGAACGCTGATCCATCCGGACGGCATCGATGTCTCTGTCCTCACGAAAATCAAGGGCGAGGGCGGCAGCGTCCTTGATTATCCCGAGGGCCGCAAGGCGGATGGCGCCGCGGTCATCGGCGTCGATTGTGATATCTGGGTGCCGGCGGCGCGCCCTGATGTCATCACGGAGGCCAACGCCAGCGAGCTGAAGGCGAAGATCGTCATCGAAGGTGCCAATATACCCGCCACGGCTACCGCAGAGGCGATCATGCAGGCTAGTGGCGTCCTTATTGTGCCGGACTTCATCGCCAACGCAGGTGGGGTCATCGCGGCGGTGACCGAGTACCATGGCGGAACGGAAGCGGCGGCACTGGAGATCGTCGAGGCCAAGATCCGGCAAAACACAAATGAGATACTGGCACGCGCCGCGCGTGAGAAAAAGGCGGCCCGTGCCGTAGCCCAGGAGATTGCCCAAGAACGGGTCAAGCGTGCGATGTCCCTCCGCCGCTGGGCGTGACGGCAAGCCGCAATGTGAGTGGGTCTAGGATCGATGATCTGCCGGAAGTTGCCCCTGCAAAGCCCTGCGCCTGGAGGAGCGCTGCCAGGCGCGTGCTAGACCAGTCGAGATTGGCCGTGAGAGTGCCGATACCGCGCGTTCTCGCGAGAGCAATCACTTGGCTCAAGAGTATATCGACGATGTCCTCGGGGTTTGCATCTGGTCCGGCCGCGAGGACGACTTCGGCGTATTCGTTATCAGGATCGGCGTTCATGCAGATGGCGCCCAGCGCGTCCTGCGATTGACCGGGCCGCTCGGCGACCCAGGCCATCTGGCGATCGTAGTCGATCTGTGTCGCCCGCGGTGCCGTGAGATAGGCCGTGGCATCACGGGTCAGGAAGCCACCTGGCCCGGCATTGCACCGTTCGAGCATTCGCGTCAGCGAACGACCGTCTTCCGGTGTTACTGGGCGCAGCACGAGGCCGCTGCCGTCCGGCAGGGCCAGCGTTGCCACGAGGTCGCGCGGATAGGGACTGATCGACAGCCGGCGATCACCGATCTGAGCGTCCGGCGCGATGCGAACCCGAACATCGACGGCGATCACGCCGGTTTCGTCGGCGAGGAGCGGGTTGATGTCGAGTTCAACGATGTCCGGATTGTCGATGATCAGCCGCGACACTTGGACCAGAGTGCTGGCGACGGCATCGAGATCGGCCTCGGGTACGTCACGGTAAGCTTGGAGCAGACGGTGGACGCGGGTGCGCTCAATCATGTCGCGGGCGAGCTTGCGGTTGATTGGTGGCAGGCCGATGGACCGGTCGGCGATCACCTCGACGGCGGTGCCGCCATGGCCGAACACGACCACGGGGCCAAATGTATGATCGCAGGTCATGCCCACCAGGAGACTGCGGGCCTGTGGCCGCCTGATCATCGCCTGAACCAGAAAGCCGTCGATATGCGGCGCCGGATCGAGGCGGGCCAGGCGGTCAATCATGGCTTCGGCCGCTTTTCGGGCCTGATCGCCGCTCTCAAGCCCGAGCATGACACCGCCAACGTCCGACTTGTGCAGGATCTGGGTCGAGACAACCTTCAAGGCCACAGGTCCGCCGATAGCTTCGGTGGCGCGCGCCACTTCACCGGCGTCGCGGCAAACCACCGACTTGGCTACAGGGATACCATAGGCTTCCATGAGCAACAGCGCCTGTCCAGCATCGAGCCAGGCAAGATGGCGCCGCTGAGCATCGTCAAGGATACGCCGCGCACCGGCCTGGTCGGCAGCGAGGTCGACGGGCCGGGCGGGAGGTACCTCCAGAAGATGTTCCTGGTTCCGCCAGAAAGTGGCAATCTGCGCGAAGGCTCTCACGGCTTCTTCAGGTGTATTGAAATTTGCGATTCCGGATGCAGACAGCCTTTCGCGTCCCTCGACCACCGAGACACCGCCAGCCCAGCAGGCAAAGACGGGAACCTTCAGGCCGTCGCCGATCCGCTCAACCACTGCTTCGGCGATTTGTGTGCTGGACTGGATCGCTGTGGGGCAATGAATGACGAGCACGGCATCGAGATTGGGATCGCTGGCCACGGCATCGAGGGCCGCGACATAGCGGGAATCCGAGGCATCGCCAATGACATCGACGGGGTTGTGCCGTGACCACGTGGGGGGCAGTGCCGCGTCCAGTTGAGCAATCGTGGCCTGGTCCAGTTTGGCAAGGCTGATCCGTTCGGCCGCCGCGGCATCGGCGGCCATGACACCCAACCCTCCGCCATTGCTGATGATGGCGAGGCGCGAGCCCGCTGGCCGTGCAAGCAGGCTCAGGGCCTCGACGGCTTCGAACAGATGTTCCAGGCGGTCGACACGCAGCATGCCGGCGCGGCGGAAGGCGGCATCATAGACATCGTCGGCACCAGTCAACGAGCCGGTGTGGGAGGCGGCGGCAGCAGCACCACTGGAACTCCGGCCGGCCTTGACCACGATGACCGGCTTAGTGCGGGCGGCGGCGCGGGCGGCGGACATGAACTTGCGTGGCTGGGTGATCGCTTCGATATAGAGTAGGATGGCGCTGGTCGTCGTGTCGCCGGCCAGATAGTCGAGGACATCGCCAAAATCGATGTCCGCCATCCCTCCCAGAGAGACGAGATGCGAGAAGCCGATGCGCCGTGCCGCGGCCCAATCGCTTACTGCGGCATTGATGGCGCCCGACTGGGAAACGAGGGCGATGCTGCCGGATGGCGGCATGACCCGGCCGAAGCTGGTGCTGAGACCAAGGCGTGGAATCACGGTGCCGAAGCAATTGGGCCCGAGGATTCGCAACAGATGCGGGCGAGCGGCCTCCAGCATGGTCTGTTGGAGTTTGCGGCCGGCCTCGCCGGTCTCGCCGAAGCCCGCGGTGATGACGATGGCGGCTTTGGTTCCCTTGGTGCCGAGCGCTCCTATCAGATGGGGAACGGTTGGTGGCGGCGTGGCGATGACGGCGAGATCGGGTGCTGACGCGAGACTTTCAACATCTGGCAGGACGGGATGGCCCGACAGCGCATCGAGGTGCGGATTGACCAGCGTCACCTCGCCCTTGAATCCTCCCGCCAGCAGGTTTTGCGCCAATACCTGTCCGACGGTGCCAGGCTTTTCGCTGGCGCCGACCAGGGCAATTGAACGGGGGGCAAAGAGGAACTTGAGATTTCGGATAGACACGGGGGAGCTATGGCCTCGTGGTGAGTGGACGTTGCAGTCGCTTGGCAGTCTAGCCCAAGGCGTGCTGATTCTCGGAAGATGCGTGATCGATGCAGAGAATGCCACCGATTGCCACGTGTGCCCGCTGTCCAGAATGGACGACCGTGGTCGAACTGCTCTCCTCGATCAGGGCCGGACCGGATGCCGACCAGCCTGGCGGCAAGGAATGGCGTTCGAAAACCGGAGTTGCCGACCAGGCGCCGTTGCCGGTGGTTACTTCTGCTGCATGGGAAATATAGACGCGGCGCGGTGCGCGCGTGATCGCTACCTGTTCGGACCCGGCAGCCGGGAAGCTCACCAGTGCCACATCGAGTTCGGCCATGATGGCCACATTGGTGATTTCTATCGCGCCGTCGGGAATGGAAAAGGAGTAGGCTCGTTCATGGGCTGTATGAAACAGCGTGGCGATGGCGGAGGCCGTCATCTTTGCGCCGATTTCTACTGTGACGCTGTGTTCCTGGCCAGCGTAGCGCATGTCGAGGAAATGACTCAGGCGGGGCTTGGTGGCCGCTCCGTGAAATGCATGCGCCTGTGCCGCGAGGTCGTCGAATGCCGAAACCACGGCGGCAAGGCTTGCGTCGACGAGCGGGCAATAGAAGCTGTGGCGCAAGTGAAACCGTGGCGGAGCTGCCAACATGCCCCAAGCGGAGAAATTGCCGGAGAACGGTGGAATGACCACCTGCCGGCATTGCAGGATCGCGCCGAGCTGTGCGGCGAACAGCGGACCGGCTCCACCGCTGACAATGAGTGTCAGGCGGCGCGGATCATGACCGCGCTCCACCGTCACGAGCTTGAGCGCGCTGATCATACTCGCGATGGCGATGCGCCAGGCATCGGCAGCGATCTCCTCGGCCGACCTTCCGATTGAGGCGCCCAGCGTCTCGAAGCTGCGCCGTGCCGCTGATGCGTCCAGCTTCATTCGTCCGGCGGCGAAATGTTCGGGGTCCAAATACCCGAGGAGGGTCGCAGCATCTGTCAGCGTGGGTTCGCTGCCGCCAAGGCCATAGCAGACCGGGCCGGGATTGGCGCCGGCGCTGTCAGGACCGACGCGCAGCCGTCCCGCGGCATCGGTCCGGATGATCGATCCTCCACCCGCACCGATCTCGACGATATCGACAACCGGAACCTGGACTGTGTGCCCCGGCGACGTCCGAGTGTGTTCGAGGCGGTAAAGCGACAGGATTTCTGGCCGCCCAGCCCGGATGAGGCTGCACTTCGCGGTGGTGCCGCCGACGTCGAGATAAAGCACATCATCGAGGCCAAGGGCCTCGCCCACACGAATGGCGCCGGCCACGCCGCCCGCCGGGCCAGACTCGATCAGCGTCAGCGGCCGTTCGACGGCCTGTTCGAATCGGGTGACGCCGCCGTTGGACTGCATCAGGTAATAGGGCCGGCTAATGCGCAGCGCCTCCAGTTCACCCGACAAGTTTTCGACATAACGGGCTGCAATCGGCTGCACATAGGCATTTAGCACCGCAGTGCTGGTCCGCTCGTACTCGCGCCATTCGCGGGAAATCTCATGACTTGCACATATCGTCACGCCGGGCAGCATGGCCCGCAAGGCATCGGCACATCTGCGTTCATGCTCGGGATTGCGATAGGAATGGAGAAAGACGATGGCGACCGCCTGCACCTGTTGGTTCCGGCAGGCCTCGGCGATCGGGGCAAGCTCCTCCTCGGCCAGGGGTCGCACGACGCTGCCATCGGCCGCCACTCGCTCAGTAATTTCGAAGCGCAATGCCCGCGGCACGAAGGGATCGGGGGTCTTGGCCCGGAGATTGTAAAGATCTGGCCGGTTGCCCCGGCCGATCTCAAGGACATCGCGGAAACCTCGGGTGGTTACAAGCGCGGTGCGAACACCTTTGCGCTCGAGGATGGCATTGATCACCGTCGTTCCGCCGTGCACGAAGTAGCCGATTGCGACGGGATCAAGACCACCTTCTGCGATGGCCTGGACAATGACATCGACAACGCCCTGCGCATGGTGATGCGGCGTGGTAAGGCTCTTTGCCGTGAACAACCGGCCGGTCGCATCGTCGAAGCCGACGAGATCGGTGAAGGTGCCACCGACATCGGTCGCAAGGCGGATCATGGACTGGCCCCGTACATTTCCTTCGCCTGTTCCGGCGAGATCAATCCGTTCTCGACGTCGCGGGCAATGAGAGCGGGCTCGCGCATGTCCGGTGGACCCCATCCGCCGCCGCCGCCGGTCACCACGCGGACGACATCGCCCTTGGCGAGGAGGAAATTCGGTTCGCGGCCGTGCCGGGTCACTTCACCGCTGGTTCGGACGATCTCGACGTAATTGACCGACCCTTGCGCTGCATTGTCCATGCTCCAGGGTGCGATCCGGGTGCGGCCAAGCCCGCAATAACCCTGGGCCGATGGCGACAAGATGCGATACTCCCGCACGAGGCCGTAACCTCCACGAAAACGCCCAGCGCCAGAACCACCTTCGACGTTAAAGCCATAACGTTCGGCAAGCAGCGGAAACTTGGCTTCCAGCAGCTCGATCGAATAATTGTAGGTGTCGCCGTCAGTCAGCGAGATCAATCCTGAGGCGCCATCGCGGTCATGGCAGGCGCCCCAGCCGCCGTGCTGGGGCTCGATGTGGACGAGTTCGCTGCCATCCGCCGCCCGCATGGTCAGGTAGGTCACGCACAGGCTGGCATAGGACCCCGCCGACAGACGCTGTGGTGCGAACGGCGCCAGCGCACGCCATACAAGCTCCGAGGCATGAACCGAGCCTTCGTAGTACCAGCCGGTGGGCGCGGGCTTCGCAGCGCTGAACACGGTGCCGGGCGGCAGAATGACCTCGAGAGGCCGGAACCAGCCTTCGTTTGAGGGCTCACTGGGTCCCACGATTGCCTTGAACACGGTTTTCACGGCCGAGCGCGTCGCACCTTCAGAGCAATTGATCGGCCCACTGGCGGTCGCAGCCGAACCGGTAAAATCGACGGTTAGGCGGTCAGCCTGCTTCACGATCCGGCAGCGGACGGGAATAGCACCGTCATTTACTCCGTCGCCATCGATCGCGTCAGCGCAGACATATTCGCCGTCCGGAATCTGTGCGAGGGCGTCGCGGCTCTCCTGTTCGGCGAGGTCGAGGATCGCCATGAAGCTCCGCTCCAGCGTCTCGAGCCCGTAGTCGGAAATGATTTCCTCGATGCGGTTGGCGGCGCGTTGGACGGACGCCAGTTGAGCGCGGAGATCGCCCAGCGCCAACTTGGGCAGGCGGACATTCTCGGTGATGACCGCGATCATGTCGGGCAACACGCTATCGTTGCGCGTGAGCCGCACGCCCGATAGGCGAAGGCCCTCCTCGAAGATCGAGGTGGCATTGACGGGAATGCTTCCCGCTACGGCGCCCCCGACATCGAGCCAGTGGGCGACGTTGATGGCGAATGCGACCCTGCGACCGTCATGGAAGACTGGCCGTATTACCGCCATGTCGCAGGCGTGGGTTCCGCCTTCGTAGGGATCATTGGTGAGGAATGTGTCGCCGGGCGCCATATCGTCGCCAAAGCGTCGCAGGATGAAGCGGATCTGCTCGGAAAAAGTTCCAGTGAAGAGCGTGATGCCATTGGCCTGGGCGATAAGGTCGCCGTCAGCACGGCAGATGCCGCAGGCATAGTCGAGGACCTCGTAGATCACCGGGCTCATACTGGTGCGGGCGGTGATGATCGCCATTTCATCTACGGCGGCGATCAGCTTGCCATGAATGACCTCGAGCGTGGCTGGGTTCAGTCCGAAGGATGATACTGTCAGGCGTTGGCGCTGCATCTGGCGCTTCACACGGCGGGAATAATCGCGCCCAGGCTGCACAGGCGGTCGATGCGCCGGCGTTCGGCGATGGCCTCGTCGAGGGTGACCGCGTGGAAGCGGAAGATGCTGCCGGGCGGCGCCTGGCCCAGTTTCCAGAACTCCGCCGAGGGAACCGTATAGGGATTGATGAATCCGCCGGTGCTCGGTCCGTCGTTGACCAGAATGATTGGCGTTTGGCCCGCCAGGTTGACAGCGCCGACTGGATAGCCGTGGTCCAGTATGTTCGACGGGTCCTGGCCGTGTTCGGGCCGTTTGTTCCGGGCGCGTTCGGTGAAGGTGAAGTCCGGTCCCCTGAGCCGCATGCCGGTGCGATTGCTCTTGGCCAGCAATGTCCAGTCGGCGGCAAAGAAACGATCGTGACCAGCCTCGTCGATCCAGTCGTCGTTGGGACCCCGCACCACAGCAATCGCCCACGACCTGGTGGCGCAGATCGGCGGACGGCTATCGGATTTCACTGCCATGCCTGGCGTGGGGTTCGATGTGCCCATCGGGATGCGCTGCCCCGATTTCAAGGCATGGCCGTCAACGCCCCCAACGCCGGCCATGTGGAAGGTCGATCGTGAGCCAAGCACTGGGGGCGTATCGATGCCTCCGGCAAATGCGATGTAGCTGCGCGCGCCGACCATGGCTGGACCGAGTTCCAGAACTTGGCCGGGCTTCGCAGTGAAACTCTGCCACAGGGGAAGGGGTTCTCCGTCAAGCTGCGGACGCATGTCGGCGCCAGTGACGGCGAACACGGTACCGGTGAGAAAGCGCAGGGTGGGTCCGAGGAACTGGCATTCCAGCGCGGCGGCATTCTGGTCATTGCCGACGAGCAGGTTTGCCAGGCGGAAGGACCAGAAATCCATGGGGCCGGATGGTGGAAACCCCTGTTCCCAGTAGCCGATGCGGCCGGGCAGATCCTGCACACTGGTCTCGAGGCCGGCCTTGAGGACTTCAAAAGCCATCATGGCGCACGCCCAGTTGTGTCAGGCGGAAGGTTCGCGAGCCAGGCCTTGTAGGCCCGGATCGAAAATTTCTGATAGTCGACGGCATTGTGGATATAGGTTCCGGCTTCGACCTCGGCTTCGATCTCGTCGTATTCCTTGCGGTCGATGGGGATGAAACGCACGCGGTCGCCGGCATGAAAGAGTGCGAGACTGTCCTTGAATGCATGCAGCTTCTGGTGCCGGTCCCAGATCGGCATGGGGGTGCGGGCGAAGATCTGGTAACCTCCGGGCGTCTGGTCCGGATAGATGCAGGTGAGTGCACCGCCGAGTCCGACCGTGCCCTTGGGCGTCCACATGCGCGGCGGATTGTACTTGGGGGCTGTGAGACGCGAGCCGGGATGGAGCGGCATGAGTGAGCAAAGTCCAGGCCAGAAACCGAGGGCTGCGACATAATACTCAGTCCG
Organism: Alphaproteobacteria bacterium; assembly: GCA_020441605.1. The sequence goes on along the minus strand of JAGRLX010000182.1, from coordinate 21,002 downwards.
CGAATGAACCTTCTTCAACTCGTCGCGCGAGCCAAGCCCATTGGCCTCGCAGAGGAGATCGGGATCGAGGACCGGTTTCGGCGCGACCTTCGTCCGGTAATCCTCGACGCAGGCTGCGGTCCACGGATCGAAGTAGAGCAAGGGAACGTAGTAGAGACGGCTCTCAAGCTCCAGGCCGTCGAGGTCGCCCATGTTGGCTTGCATCCGCCGCACTTCCTTAGCCAGGTCAGCGAAGGAGATGATGTCAGGATCGTAGGATAGCAGCATCGAGGCCATTTCCGGAATGAGCTCGACGAGGCCCTTGATCTTCGCCTCGCGCAGCATGCGCGCCAGGGAGTGAACCCGGAAGTTCATGTCGAAGCTCATCTCGTCACCCAGCTCGACCTGTATGAAGCGGTCGCCGCCTGGCAGGAAGCGCGGTTCGGCATAGATCATGACGATGATCCCGCCTGCCACATCAAGCCATTCTCGCGCCTTGGTCGGTCATGACTGTGCTCTCTTCAATGAGCGCGAAAGCATCCAGAGATAGATGGTGACCACGGCGAAGGACATCAGCGTGGTGATCGAGCCCAGCGCATAAAGCGATGGTGTGACGCGCGTGGTGACCGATGCCATGACCATGAGCGGCAGGGTCTGTTCCGTGCCGGTTATCAACAAGCTGCGCTGGAACTCGTCGAGTGACAGGGTAAAGGCGAAGAGCAGCGAGGTGAGAACGGCGGGCTGCATCACCGGCAGAGTCACGTGCCAGAACGTGCGCCACTTGTTGGCGCCGAGGGTCAGGGCCGCATCTTCGAGCGAATTGTCGAAGCGGTTGTAGAACATGAGGAAGATGACCAGCGAAAATGGCAGGGTCCACATCACGTGAACCGCTAGTCCGGTCGTCAGCCAGTGCAAGGGCACGCCGAGCTGCTTGAAGACCAGCGCAAGTCCGAGGCTGACCGTGGTGCCGGGGACGATGATGCCCAGGAGCCAGAGGTAGAAAATGGCGGACGAGCCGCGGAATGGCCGGCGGAAGACCTGGGCCGCCATCATGCCGAATACAGTCGAGATGACGGCGGTGACGATCGCAAGCATGAGCGAGCGGCGGAGGGCGGCCAGATAGTCGCCCAGGAATTCGCCAACATCGCTGAACTCGGTGACGGCGCCGGGATTGAACAGTTTCCAATACCAGATGATGCTGGTGCCGTTCATAGGGAAAGTATGGCCCCCGCGCGGACCCTGGAACGACAGAATCGCCATGATCACGAACGGGAAGTAGAGGACGACGAGGATCAGCCCGATATAGAGAAGATAGATGGTGCGTGTCAGTCTGCTCATGGCCCCAGCGCTCAGATTTTCTTGAGATCGAAGAAACGCAGCATGATCGAAACGGTCACCAGTGTCATGACGGTCAGGAGCACGGCCATGGCCGAGGCCGAGGCCCACTGGAAGATGTCGACCTGGCGGAGCACGAGTCCGGCGAGCATCGGGTTCTGGGCGCCGCCGATGACCCGCTCGGTAAAGAATTCGCCGAGCCCAAGTACCACGATGAACAGCGAGCCGGCCATGAGGCCCGGACGGGTGAGGGGCAGCACGACGGTGAAAAACGTGCGTACCGGATTGGCGCCCAGCACCGAGGCAGCCGACATGACGTCCTCGTCGATCTTGGTCATGCTGTGATAGATCGGCCCGATCATGAAGACGATGTAGAGGAACCACAGGGCCACCATCATCGAATAGGGCGTGTAGAGAAGCAATTCGATCGGTTCGCTAATGAGGCCGAGGGACATAAGGAGCTTGTTCACAACGCCTTCACGGCCGAACATGGGAAGCCAGGTGATGGCACGGGTCAGGTAGCTGGTCCAGAAAGGTACGACGCAGAGTAGCAACACGGCCGTCTTCCAGCGCTCGTCGCGAATGACCCGCCAGATGGCGTAGGCGGCAGGATAGGCCAGCACGATGACCCCGGCCAGAGTCATGACCACGATCGCGTAGGTCCAGAGGGTGATCTTCCAGAACGTCGGCCTTCCGAGGATCTGGGCATAATTCGTGAAGCTGAACGCCGGCTGAAGTCCGGCAAAGCCGGACTTCCAGAAACCGAAGATGATGATGCTCACCATCGGGATGCCGACGAAGAGGGCGATCCAGATGGTTCCAGGCGCCAGGAGCAGCCAGGGTGTCAGGGAGGATTCACCCTGGCGACCACGACTCTCATCGCTTTGTCCTTGATGTCCGGCGGTAACAGCGGCCTCGGCCATCCAGCGCTCCTTGGTTCAATCGGAATCTTTGCCGGGCCCGGAGAGATACCCGGCCCGGCAAGGTCTTGTGTCAGTCCTCAGGCAGCCAGGAAGTCGTTCCAGCGCTGGGCGTAATAGTCGGGATCATCCGGCCACGTCATCCAGTGCATGATGTTGCCCCAGCGCTTCTCGAAGGACCCGGTGTCGCGACCATTGATCGGCCAACCCGGCTTCGGATCGGGCGATCCGCCGCCATTGTACCACCAGTCGTAATCGTTGATCTTACCTTCGGGGTCAGACTTCGTGCTGTTCTTGAGGTAGTTCTCGCAGGTCGTCGTCGGGGAGTAGTAGCCCTGCGGTGCCACCTGCGCGCCCCACCAGCCTTCCAGGCAGAAGTTCACGTAGTCGAGTGCGGCCTGGAGGTTTGGCGTATCCTTCGCAACGGCCACGCCATGGAACCATGCGGTGAAGCCTTCCTTGGGCGTGGCGTACTTGCACACGACACCCTGTTTCTTGACGTCCTCGATCACCGGGTTCCAGGCGTCGGCAAGCCAGATCTCGCCCGAGGCCAAGAGGTTGACGCATTGACCGTAGTCTTCCCAGATAACCCGGAACTGACCGTCCTTCTTGCGTTCGATCATGAAGTCGATGACCTTGTCGAGTTCATCGTGGCTGAGGTTGTGCGACTGCTTGATATCTGCCAGGCCGTTCTTCTTCATGTAGCCGGCACACCATCCGGGGGTGAGCAGGCTGTCGTTGAGAATACCCACCTTGCCCTTGAAGCGCGGATCGAGAAGGGCACCCCAGCTGTCGATATCTTCCTTTATGAGATCGTAGCGATAGCCGATCGAGTCGCAATTGAAGAACTGCGGTACCAGCTTGAATTCCTTCTGGGTTGCCGGATCGACCCACACTTCCTTCAGTGGCCAGCCGGTTTCGGCATCGAAGCCGAGGGCCTTGTCACTGGTGAAGAGATCACGTGCGCTGGCCCATGGCGCAACCTTCTCGACCGGGATCGGCTGCAGCAGGCCGGCGTTCCATAGCGCCGCATTGCGATTGGCGTTGGTTTCGTTTGTGTCGTAGTTGGCATTGCCGCCCGCCAGCCACTCGGTGATCATCGGGGTGAGGCCGGTGACCTTGCCCGAGGTCTTGTGGCCGCTGCGGCGTTCGAACTCCTTGAGGAAACGGTCCTGGACCGACACGCCGAGACCGATCGTGCGGAGCTGAAGTCCCGAAGCCGGCGCCGATTCACCGGCCGGCAGGTCTTCATAGGCTTCGCGGGCCTGGGCCGCGCCACCCAGAATGGTCATGCCGCCGACACCGGCGACGCCGAAGGCCGCACCGGCCTTGAGGCCGGCCTTCAAGACATCCCGCCGCGAGGCGGTCTTCCAATGCTCAGTCATGTTCCTTCCTCCTTGTTATGAAGCCTGCCTCGATTTGGGTCAGGCCTTCCTGTTAAGGTGCCGGCAAAAAATAGACGTCATCAGGTGACCATGTCGCTGTCAATTCTGCACCATGCCGGGGCGCTCCCTCGGCGCGGCTCAGGCTCTCGTGCTGTTCGAGCTTCAACTCCATGCCGTTTCCGACATCGAGCACGATCAGAATCACGCTGCCGGCATATTCGAGGCCCTTGATTACGCCTGTGATCTTGTTCGTCACGTTCTTTCCAGTGTCGGTATGGGCCCGGACCAGATCGGCGCGAACCACCATGGCTGCCTTGGAGCCGGCCTCGAACCGGCGGCCGGCGGCTTTGGCTCCCAGAATGCCAAAGGGGGTCTCGATTAGGACGTCGTCGCCTTTTTGCGATTTTACCACGCCCTCGATGATGTTGTTGCGGCCCACGAACTCGGCCACGAATCGCGTTCTCGGTTTCTGATAAACGGCCTGGGGCGTGTCGATCTGTTCGAACCTGCCGGCGTTCATCACCGCGATACGGTCGGCCATGACCAGGGCCTCGCCCTGATTGTGGGACACGTGAATGAAAGTTATGCCCATTTGCCGTTGCAGCGACTTGAGTTCGCTCTGCATCTCGATACGGAGTCTCGCGTCGAGCGCGCCCAGCGGTTCATCAAGGAGGATCAATGCCGGCTCGACGACAAGTGCGCGGGCGAGCGCCACGCGCTGCTTCTGCCCGCCCGAGAGCTGGTCGATGCGGCGCTTGTCATATCCGTCGAGGCCGACGACCTTCAAAGCGCGCTGTCCCTTTGCCTGTCTCTCGGCAGCCGGCACGTTGCGCATCTTCAGACCGAATTCCACGTTGTCGAGCACATTGAGATGCGGGAACAGCGCGAAGGACTGGAACACCATACCCACATTGCGGCGGTAGGGTGGGACACCTTCCATATGTTCGCCGCGAATGATGACTTGACCCTTGTCGGGCTGGTCGAGTCCGGCGATGAGCCGCATGGTGGTCGTCTTGCCGCATCCACTCGGGCCGATGACCGACAGGAATTCTCCACGATAGACTTCAAGATTCACGTCTTGAACGGCAGCCACGCTCCCGAAGGTCCGGGTGCATCCGATCAGTTCTACATCTTTTTCTGGCACGGCAGGTTTCTTCCGCAGCTGGTGAGTGAGGGAGAAGCGCAAGGCTCCAATCGGGGCCGAGGAGAGCGGGCTGGGATTCGGAATGAAGACATCATCGATACATCCCTCGAGTCACAGCAGTTCAGGACCGTTGTACTGGCAAAAAAATCTAGGCACATCAGCAGGTGATGTCAATATATCTTATAACAGATATCATCGATCCGGACGGTTTGGAGGCATGTCTTTGCGTGGGGTTGCGCCGCGCCCGACTAAGGAATCCGTTCGCTGTCCCGTCGCACGCGAATGCCGGCCTCGCGTTGTGCTGCAGTGGTGCCGTTGAAGGTCCCTGACGCCGTGATCTAGGCATCGACTTCTCCGGAAAATGCGTGGTTCTGGCCGCGATACCATTCGGCAGCGTCGGTGATATCTTTGACGATGGCCGCGGCGGCGCGATCAGTATCGCGATCTTCGAGGGCTTCGATCAGCAGCTGATGGGTGTCGCGGGCGCTGTCGAAGACGCGGTTGCCGTTGGCCATGCGCCAGGGCGTCTTGAGCAGCGGGCCAATTCGCAGCCACAGCGATTCAATGAAGCCCACCAGCATTTCTGATTCCGATGCCTGGTAGAGGGTGAAGTGAAAGGTCTTGTTTGCTTCGAGCACCTTCTCGGCATCCTGCTTGGCGATGGCTTCGATCATGGCCCGGTTCTGGTGCCTGAGACTGGCGATCATGGCGGGCGTCACCCGTGCCGCAGCGGTCTCGGTGGCGAGCGATTCAAGGCGTATGCGGATTGCCGTCATCTGGTCGAACTCGCGGCGGTTGATGAGCGGAACCTGCACGGTCCGGCTCGGCAGCAGCGTAAGGGCGCGCTCTGCAACGAGACGCTGCAGGGCGTCGCGGACCGGCATGATGCTGGTGCCCATCTCAGCCGCGAGCGCCCTGATGACCAGGATGTCGCCCGGTGTGAAATGGCCGCTCATCAGGGCTTCCTTGATCTCAGAATAGGCCTGGTCCTGGAGCGTGGTCTTGCTGAGCCGCTGCAATTTCTGCGGTTTGACCTTCGGATGCCGGCGAAGCAATTTCAGAGGTTCAGTCATGCGCTTGTTCCCGCTCGGCCCCCTTTGGACAAGAAAGATCAGGACAAATCCAGCGACAGCAACAGTCAGGTGATATATGTTATAACGTATGTTGACAGTGTCTGGCAATCATGACTAGATTTTTTCCGCGCGAGTTGGCGGAGTGAACGGAACCGATGTGATGCTTTCATGGGTTGTCAGATCGAAGGTCGGATTGGCGTTCCATCATTCGGGCGAGACCCGTGGTGCCGATGGTGAATGTCCTGCAAGTGCAGCGAGCATTTCGCAAATGACGTCCACGGAGGCTGGACGCGGGAGCCCGTACATCTAGACGAGGAGACTTTTTGCCATGCGGTTTGCGTGTGACACCGGCGGGACATTCACTGACCTCCTGGTCGAGGACGAGGCGGGCGCGCTTCACATGTTCAAGGCGCCAACGACGCCGGAAAATCCGATCCTTGGCGTACTCGATTCGGTGCAGGTGGCGGCCGATGCCCTGGGCATGACCCGCCATGATCTGCTGTCGAAGGGACAGATGTTCATCCATGGTACCACGCGGGCGATCAACGCAATCGTTACGGGCAGCACAGCCCGGACCGCCCTGCTGACCACCAAGGGCAACCCGGATGTGCTGGTGTTCCGTGAAGGTGGACGCATCGAACCCTTTAATTTCAAGGTTCCCTATCCCGAACCCTATATTCCGCGTCATCTCACCTTCGAGATCACCGAAAGAATTGGCGCGGCCGGTGATGTCGTGACGCCACTCGACGAGTCGTCGGTAATGGACGCGATTGCCCGCCTCAAGAGTGTGAAAGTTGAAGCGATCGCGGTGGGCCTGTTGTGGTCCGTCGCCAACCCGGCGCACGAACTGCGCGTCGGCGAGATGATCGAGGAATTCATGCCGGGGGTGCCGCTGACACTGTCGCACCAGATCAATCCGATCATCCGCGAATACCGGCGCACATCGTCGGCGGCCATCGATGCCTCGCTCAAGCCGCTGATGGGTGCCTATATGCGCAATCTGGCCGCAAGCTTGAAGGAAGCGGGGTTCCCCGGGCGGGTGCTCGTCGTCACCTCTCAGGGCGGCGTCATGGATGCCGACGAGATCGCCTTGGCACCTATCCACTCGATCAATTCCGGACCGGCGATGGCCCCGGTCGCGGGCCGCTATTATGCCGGGATCGACGCCAACATGGAATCCGCCATCGTGGCCGATACGGGCGGCACGACCTACGACGTTTCGCTGATCCGCGGCGGCAAAATTCCCTGGACCCGGGAGACCTGGATTGGACAGTCGTTCCGTGGCCACATGACGGGATTCCCGTCGGTTGATGTGAAATCGGTGGGCGCCGGCGGTGGTTCTATTGCCTCGGTTGATAGTGGGGGCATGCTGCGCGTGGGGCCCAAGAGTGCTGGTGCCGTGCCGGGGCCCGTTTGCTATGGCCGTGGCGGAACCGAGCCCACGGTCACCGATGCGGCGCTGGTGCTGGGCTATCTCGATCCGGACAATTTTCTTGGCGGTGCGATGGCGCTGGATACGGCGGCCGCGCGCAAGGCGATCGAGGCGCGCGTGGCCAGGCCGCTTGGCTTGTCTCTTGAAGATGCAGCCGCGGCGATCATCGATGTCGTCACCCAGAACATGGTCAATGCCATCGACGATCTGACGGTGAAACAAGGCATCGATCCGTCGAAGGCGATCCTGATCGGCGGCGGAGGTGCTGCTGGCTTCAATACCGCACTTATTGGCAAGCGGCTCCGGTGTCCGACCGCCATCATACCCGAAACCGGTGCAGCGCTCAGTGCCGCGGGCGCTCTGATGAGCGATCTCTCACGCCACTTCAACATCACGCGGCACATCAGCAGCGACACGTTCTCCTTTGCGCTGGCCAACGAGGTGTTGGCCCAACTCGAGGGGCGCTGCCGTGCCTTCGTCGAAACGGCCGGCGACGATATCGTCGGCCACAGCATCGACTTCAGTATCGAAGGCCACTATCCGAGCCAGGTCTGGGACATCGAGGCCCCGCTCAACGGGTCGCGGCTCCATGGTGCCGAGGATTTGGCTCAGCTGGTTCAGAACTTCCACGCGGTTCACGAGGAGCTTTTCGCCTTCGCCGACCGCGGCTCGCCAGTGGAAATTGTCAGTTGGCAGGCCCATGTCCGCTGTCAATTGCGCGAAAGGGGAACCGGCCGCGTGTCGCGGGGCGCGGCGCCGGCCCATATGCAGACGAGCCGAAGATGCTATTTCGCCGGCGAGGGGTTCGTTGATGCTCCGGTGAGCGTGTTCGATCTGCTGGAGGAGGGGTGGCGCACGATGGGTCCGGCGATCGTCGAGTCCTCGCTGACGACAGTGGTGGTCAATCCTGGAGTCGAGGCGGTCAAGGCGCCGTCTGGTTCACTGATCCTGAATCTGGGTGGCATGAAGTAATTGGGCAGCGAGGAGTTGGCGATGGACAAGCGGCAAAATGTGGATGGCGTTCGCCTGGCAATTCTCTCCAACCGCTGGGAGGGCATCGCCCGCAAGATGGCAAACACGCTGCTCAGGACCGGGAGATCGGGCGTGCTGGCGACGGCCCGGGATTTTTCATGCTGCATCGTGACAGCCGATTGCCGGCTGCTGGCGACCGCGGAGAGCATTCCCATTCACGTGCTCTCGGGTCCGGACCTGATGGCCAAGTCGATGAAGGATCTCCATCCGGACCTCAAGGCCGGCGATGCCTATCTGCACAATTCGCCTTACCACGGCTGCTCGCACCCGGCCGATCTCAGCATCCTCGTCCCGATCATGGATGACGGCGGCCGCCATCGCTTCACGGCGGTGGTCAAGGCGCACCAAGCAGATATCGGCAATTCGCTGCCAACGACCTACATGGGCTCGGCCCGCGACGTCTACAATGAGGGTGCTCTGATCTTCGCGGCAACCCAGGTGCAGCGTGACTATAGGGACATCGAGGACATCATCCGGATCTGCCGGCTGCGCATCCGTGTGCCGGACCAGTGGTGGGGCGACTATCTTGCCATGGTCGGTGCGGCACGGATCGCCGAGCGCGAGGTGATCGGCCTCGCCGCTGAAATCGGTTGGGACGATCTCGACGACTATGTCGAGGAATGGTTCGCCTATTCCGAGACGATCATGGCTTCGGCGATCTCGCGCCTGCCGGCGGGGACAATCACCAGGTCCTCCACCCATGACCCGGCACCGGGCACGCCGCCTGAGGGGATCACGGTAAAGGCGACGGTGAGCATCGACCCCCAGGAAGGGCGGATTACCGTCGATCTGCGCGACAATATCGACTCCCTGCCGTGTGGCCTCAATGTCAGCGAGGCCTGCACCCGTACGGCGGCGATGATCGGTGTGCTGAATGCCATCCCCGAGGATGTTCCGCGTAATGCCGGAAGTTTCCGGAGGCTCGATATCCTGCTTCGCGAAGGCGGCGTTGTCGGCATTCCGCAGCATCCGACCAGTTGTTCGGTCGCCACCACCAATGTGGCCGACCGGATCACAAATCCGGTTCAGACCGCGATTGCGGAAATGACCGAGCGGGCCGGACAGGCGGAAGCGGGCGCCATTCTGCCAGGAACGATGGCGGTGGTCTCGGGGGTGGATCCCCGCCGCAAGCGTCCCTTTGTCAACCAGTTGTTCATCGTACACACCGGGGGCGCTGGCACGCCGACCCAGGATGCCTGGGTAACCATCGCGCACGCAGGCAATGCCGGCATGCTCTACCAGGACAGCATCGAGGTTTCGGAACTGCACTATCCCCTGCGCATCTATGACAAGCGTCTGGTCACGGACACCGAAGGGGCCGGGACCTTCAACGGCGCACCGAGTAGCACCGCCGAGTATGGTCCGGTCGGCTGTTCGATGGATATCAATTTTGTGTCGGACGGGTGCCAGAACCCGGCCAAGGGTGTGCGGGGCGGCGGCACGGCAGGCAATGCCAAGCAGTTCCGCCGCCGGCTCGATGGCAGCCTTGAAACACTTCCGGGCGTCACGTCGATCACTCTGGCGCCGGGCGAACGGATCGTCGCGGTCACCTGTGGCGGAGGCGGCTTCGGGTCACCCTTGCGCCGTGATCCACAAAAGGTCGCGCACAACGCACAGGAGGGCTGGATCACCCGGCAAAGGGCCCGGGATGTCTACGGCGTCGTCCTTGACGAGAGCTTTGCCGTCGACATGGACGCGACCCAGACGCGGCGGAAGGAACTGGAATTGCGCACCGCACCGTGAGGTGAGCCTGGCTGGCCAGGCGCCGGCCAGCCGCGTGCCTGTCTTCAAACCGGCGGATACACCCGCCGCGAACGCAGAAGGAACGAGGCCATGAACATCAGCATGGATGGGCGGCGGGTGGTGGTGACGGCTGGCGGCAGCGGCATCGGCCAGGTGATCGCCAGCTATTTTGTGGATGCGGGTGCAAAGGTTGCCATTTGCGATATCGATCCGGCCTGTGCCACGGGCGGCACATCCGGTGACCGGCTGCGCGGTTGGGAAGCCGACGTCGGCAATGCCCAATCGGCTGGCCGTTTCATGCAGGTGGCCATCGACTGGCTCGGCGGCATCGACGTACTGGTGAACAATGCCGGTGTCTCCGGGCCGACTAAACCCGTTGAAGACATCTCCGTCGCAGAATGGTGCCACACGATAGATGTCAACGTGAATGGCCAGTTCTACTGTGCCCGGATGGCAATTCCGCTCATGAAGGCGCAACGATCCGGTGTCATCCTCAACTTGTCATCGGTGGCTGGCAAGATGGGAATGCCCCGGCGGTCGGTCTATTCGGTTTCGAAATATGCGGTGCGTGGCTTCACGGACGTGCTGGCGGTCGAACTGGGTGAATACAATATCCGGGTGAACTCGCTTCTGCCGGGTGTCGTCAACGGCGCACGGGTCCGGCGGGTCATTGCCGAACAGGCCGCCGCCGCGGGCCTGAGCCTGGCGCAATACTGGCCGCGGGTTCTGCACAATGTTTCCATGCACACTGCGGTAGACGCCGAGGACGTGGCGGCCATGGCGCTGTTTCTGGCGTCCGATCAGGCCCGGTTCATCAGTGGTCAGTCGATTGGCGTCTGCGGGAACTTCGAGAGTTACCGGGGGCCCATCGTTCTGGGCGATGACGCATGAGTGCGAGCGCGTTCAGCCTGCAGGGACGCAGGGCATTCGTCTCGGGTGCCTCGCGCGGCATAGGCCGGGCGATCGCCTGCGCACTCAATGACGCCGGCGCGACTACGGTCCTGTGCGGCCGTGGACGGCAGGGACTGGAGCAAACAGCGGCTCGACTGCCGAATCCGGCCATTCCCACCGACATTGTTGAATTGGACGTCACGCGTGAAAGCGACGTCATCGACTATTTCCGTGAAGCCCGCGAGGCCGGACGCGCGCCCGATATCGTGGTCAACAACGCGGGGATCATCAACCGCAGCAAGTTCCTCGACAGCACAACTGACGGCTGGCGGCAGGTCCTGGACGTGAATCTGAACGCCGCTTATGTCATTTCGCGGGAGGCATCCCGCGCCATGGTCGCTGCAAGGTTCGGCCGCATCATCATGATTGCATCGATCCTCAGCCTGCAGGGCAAGCGGGCGGCGACCGCTTACACGGCCAGCAAGCATGGCGTGCTCGGCCTGACACGGGCGCTTGCCGCAGAACTGGGGCCGGAAGGCGTGACAGTCAATGCCGTCTGTCCCGGCTATATCCGGACCGATATCAATGTGACGCTGCAGCAGGACACCGCCTTTGATGCGAAGATCTGCGCGGCCACGCCAGTGGGCCGTTGGGGCATGCCGGAAGACGTCGCACACGCGGTTCTCTTTCTCGCGACGTCCGGGGCCTCTTATGTCAACGGACACGCGCTCGTCGTCGATGGCGGGATGACCGCCACGCATTGAGAGCGCTGCCAGCGTGAACATGGATGACTTGCCGGGGGCTGCCGCAATGTCTTGATATGGACGGCGTCTACGTTAACAATAGCAATTGCAGTTGGTGCCGACGGATGGTTGTCGTGCTGGAATGCCGGATCATTTTGGAGCCCTGTACGGAAGCCCAAGGGAAACGCCATCATGATCGACCTCAGCAGCGCCATCGACCAGGGAAAGGGCGCACATCCCGCCGATCTCGTTCTCAAGGGTGGCTGCTTTTTCGATCTCGTGTCAGGTGAGGTCATCGCCTCTGACATCGCGATCTGCGGGGATCGGATCGTTGGCACGCACGGTCACTACACTGGCCGAGCCGAGATCGATATTTCCGGCAAGACCGTGGTGCCAGGCTTCATCGATACCCATCTGCATGTGGAATCATCGCTGGTCACGCCATTCGAATTCGACCGCTGCGTGTTGCGCCATGGCGTGACCACCGCCATCTGCGACCCGCATGAGATCGCCAATGTGCTGGGCACCGAGGGTATCCGCTATTTTCTCGCCTGCGCGATGGAAACGGTCATGGATCTACGGGTGCAATTGTCGAGTTGTGTGCCCGCCACCCATCTCGAGACCTCGGGAGCGAACCTCACGGCCGACGACCTGCGGCCGTTCATGGACCATCCAAAGGTGATCGGGCTTGCCGAGTTCATGAATTTTCCCGGTGTACTGCATCTTGATCCCGAATGCCTCGGCAAACTTGCGCTATTCGCCGGCCGCCACATCGACGGACACGCGCCTTTGCTGCGCGGACTGGATCTGAATGGCTATCTGTCCGCCGGCATACGCACCGATCATGAGACAACGACAGCGGCGGAAGCCCTGGAGAAACTCTCGAAGGGCATGCATGTGCTGATCCGCGAAGGCTCGGTATCCAAAGACCTGCACGCCCTCATCCCGATCATCACCGAGCGGAATTCGCCTTTCATCGCCTTTTGCACCGATGACCGGAACCCCCTGGATATCGCCGAAGAGGGTCATCTCGATTTCATGATCCGCACGGCGATTGCCCATGGGGCGCCGCGCCTTGCGGCCTACAGGGCTGCTAGCATTTCCGCGGCGCGCGCCTTCCGCCTCCACGATCGTGGCCTTGTGGCGCCGGGCTGGCGGGCCGACCTCGCGGTGCTGGACAGCATCGATGACTGCCAGGTGGCGCAGGTGATCTCGGCCGGCCGGGTAGTAAGCGATTCCTGTTTCGTGGCGCGGCGCCCGGTGGCACCCGTCGGCTTTGGTAGCGTCCGGGCGAGGCCTGTTTCGCCAACGCAATTGCAGGCACGCGGGACCGGCCGGGATGTTCCGGTGATCGGCGTCACGCCCGGCAAGATCATTACCCAGCATCTCCGGCGCAACCTTCCGGCTGAAAACGGCGTGGTCACCGTCGATCCCGGTCAGGACCTGATCAAGGTGGCGGTGGTCGAGCGCCACGGCATCAACGGAAACGTGGCGATCGGTTTTGTGCATGGCTTCGGTCTGAAGGCCGGGGCGATTGCCTCGACTGTAGGCCACGACAGCCACAATATCTGCGTGGTGGGGGTTGACGATGGCGACATGGCTGTTGCGATCAACCGCCTGACGGAGATTGGCGGAGGTTTCGTGGTGTCACGAGACGGGGCGGTCCTGGCCGAACTTGCCCTTCCCATTGCCGGCTTGATGAGCGACCGAAGCTTCGAGGAGGTGCGCGAAGCCCTTGTGCCGCTGCGCGGCGCGGCGAAGGCGCTGGGCACCATTCTTGCCGAACCGTTCCTTCAGGTGGCGTTCCTGCCGTTGCCAGTCATCCCTCACCTCAAGATCACGGACATGGGTCTCGTTGATGTTGATCGTTTTCAATTGATTTGATAGGATAATTCCACTCCAAATGGGGAATGGGCAATGCCGGGCCGCAACGGTTCGGACAGGGAGGGCGAACAGGAGGCTATTGTTCGCCGTTACAATATTTGACCTATCGGGGGTCAATTTCCTCGCATTAAAATTTATTTCACTCGCTTCTTGAGTTTGCCCTCACTCATTGACTACATTAGACAGCACAAAGCCCACCATTCAAACGAGGTTTTCCATGTGCGGTATCGCGGGAATTCTCTACAAGGACCAGAGCGCCAATGCGATGGTCGGCAAGGCACTCATCGACATGCTGGACGGCTGCCAGCATCGGGGTCCCGACTCCACCGGATTTTCGCTCTATCGTGAGAGCCGGCCCGGCCATCTCCGCCTGCGTTTCATCGTTGGTGAAGGTGAAGATGCCAAGCAGGCCATCGCGCGGGTTAAGGCGAAACTGGAAGAATTTCAGGCCCAGATCGTCGAAGAGGAACACAAGGGGTCTTCCTATGCGGCGCTGGTGAAGTTCGATGGCGACCTGCCCAAGTTTGCCTTCGAGATGGAGCACGCTGCGAAGCTGTCGTCGATCGGCGAAAGCCTGGACATCATCAAGGACCTGGGTGGCGCACATGATGTCGACCGGATCTACAAGATCGAGAACTTCCAGGGCACCCATGGCATCGGCCACGTGCGTCTTGCAACCGAATCGGACGTCGCGCCGGAAGCGACCCACCCGTTCTGGGCTACCGGTTTCGCCGATATTTCGATCGTCCACAACGGCCAAATCACCAACTACTACAAGATGCGGCGCCGGCTCGAAAAGCAAGGCTATTTCTTCAACACCGACAATGACTCGGAGTTGATTGCCGTCTATCTCGCCGACAAACTGAAGCATGGCATCACGCTGAAGGAAGCGCTCAAGTCCTCGATCGAGGATCTCGACGGCACCTTTTCCTTCCTCGTGTCGACCAAGGATGAGATCGGCTATGCCAAGGACCGGCTCGCCGCCAAGCCAATGGTCAAGTACGAGGACGACAAGATCATCGCCATTGCCTCCGAGGAAGTGTCGCTCAACCGGCTCTTCCCCGGTCGTGCGCTCAACACCACAGAACCTGCTCCGGGAACCTACGAAACATGGCAAAGATCGACCTTAGCGTAACGCCCGTCCGCGAGGCCAACGAACTCCTGCGGAAATATGGTGCGGAGGGGGTTGACGTCGAGGTGCTCAATCCGGACGCACGCCATCACATCGGTGTGGGTCTCACCCATCCGATCAAGGTGCATGTACGGGGATCGGCGGGGTATTTCTGTGCCGGCCTGACCGATGGACCGCGCTTCGTCGTCGACAACAATGTCGGCTGGGGTGTTGGCGATAACATGCTCGGCGGTTCAATCGTGGTGAACGGCAATGCCTCGGCCATTCCCGGCGTTGCCATCCGCGGCGCCGAAATCGTGGTCAAGGGCAATATCGGTTCGCGCGCCGGTCAGGTCATGAAAGCGGGAACGCTGCTCGCCTGTGGCAATGCGAATTTCATGGCTGGCTACATGATGTATGGCGGCCGACTGATCATCCTGGGCGACTCGGGCGAGAAGGTCGGCCAGGACATGACCGGCGGTGACATCTATGTTGCGGGCCGTCTCGGCGAGATGGGCACCGATGCCATGCTCACCGATATTCCGGCTGCCGAACTTGACTCGATCCGCGCCTTCCTCGACAAATACGAGATTTCCTTCAAGGGCACGTTCCAGAAGATCGTGAACGCGGGCAAGAAGCTGCGCTATCCGCGCAGCGAGCCGCGCCGGCGGGCCATCCCGTTCTTTGAATCCTTCGGCGACAACGCCTACTGGAACGCCAAGGTTCAGGAAGACATCCACATCAAGTCGCAGATCGGGCGTTATCGTATTCGAGGGTATGGCGCGGCTCGTCCGATGCCGCATCTCTCTGACATCGCCTTCAAGAAGGATATCCGGATAGGTGCCGCGACCGATCCGGACGTTCTGTCCAAGGTGACCTTGAGCACTGAAGTGGGCGGACGCAGCGGCGCCAATCCGCTGAAGCTCTCGATGCCGGTGATGATTGCGCCCATGTCCTACGGCGCCCTGTCGAAATCGGCCAAGCTCGCCCTGGCCATCGCCTCCAGGCTTTCGGGCATCTCCGAAAATACCGGCGAAGGCGGCATGTCGAACGAGCAGCGCGCCGAGGCCGATCAGCTCATCTACCAGTGCCTGGCCGGCCGTTTGGGCTGGAACATCCACGACATGCAGCGCGCCAACGGTCTTGAGATCTACATCAGCCAAGGTGCCAAGCCAGGGCTCGGCGGACAGTTGATGGCCAAAAAGGTGACGCCGGAGATCGCCCGCATCCGCGGCATTCCTGCTGGCATCGACCTGCGCTCGCCGTCGCGGCATCCCGATGTTCTGGGGGCTGACGATCTCGTCATTAAGGTCGAGGAATTCCGCGAGGCGACCGGCTATCGCGTGCCGGTCTCGGTCAAGCTCGGTGCGGGCAGGGTGCGCGACGACATCAAGATCGCCTGGAAGGACGGCTTCGACTTCGTCGAACTCGACGGCATGCAGGGCTCGACCGGTGCTGCCGGCAACGAAGTACTTGAATTCGTCGGCATCCCGACGCTGTCGGCCATTCAGGAAGCACGCGATGCGTTGGCCGAGGTCGGTGGCCTCGACATGCCAATCGTGCTGATGGGCGGCATCAAGGATGGGGTCGATACGATCAAGGCCCTCGCGCTTGGCGCCCATGCCGTGGCGATGGGCACGTCGGCGATCATCGCGGGCGGCTGCATCGCCTGCCTGCAGTGCCATGTCGGCACCTGTGTCACCGGCATCGCGACCCAGGATCCCGAGCACGAGAAGCGTTACAACGTCCCGGTGGAAGCTCAGAATATTCATCACTTCCTCGAGTCGGTGCGCTGGCAGATCGCCGCCATCACCCAGGCGCTCGGCTATACCGATCCGCACCAGGTGAGCCGCGACGACCTCGTCGCTCTCACGCCGGAAGCCGCGGCCATCACCCGCTTGCCCTATCACCCAGAATACCGCGAGCAGGAGCGGGAACTGCGCCGGGCCTCCTAACCTACACGAAAAGCATCAGGAATTCGCGATGAGCACCAACGTCATCACCGTGTACGACATCAACCGCGTACGCCCGCCGAAGGCGCCGGGCCGCGATGATACGGCAGACCCGCATTTCGTGCCGGCACCCTGTCAGGTGGCCTGTCCGGTGGGAACCGACGCGCCATCTTACATCGCCTATATCTGGGAAGAGAAGTTCGCCGAGGCTTTCGAGGCGATCACCGCCACCAATCCGTTCTCCTCGATCTGTGGCCGCGTCTGCGATGCGCCCTGCGAACCGGCCTGCCGCCGGGCTGACAGCGACGGTCCGCTCGCCATTCGTAATCTGAAGCGTTACGTGATGGACAAGCTCGGCAAGGACCATCATTTGCCAGCCGTCAAGGTCAGCCGCCAGGAGACGGTCGGTATCGTGGGGGCGGGTCCCGCCGGCCTCACCGCTGCTCAGGACCTGGCGGAAGCCGGGTTCGAGGTCCACGTTTATGAAATGATGGACAAGCCGGGTGGGATGATGGTTTGGGGCATTCCCGGCTTCCGCCTGCCGGCGGGAATCATCGAAGAAGACATGCAGCGCCTCCTCAACCATTGCCCGGGTATCACGCTGCATTGCGGCGTGGCGCTGGGCAAGGACGTGACGCTCGATGAGTTGAAGAACCGGCACGATGCTGTGTTGCTGACCATCGGTTCGTGGTGGGGCAAGCCCATGGGCGTTGCCGGTGAAGCCCATCCCAATGTGGTCGACGGTGTCGGCTTTCTGCGCAAGATCAATGCCGGCGAGCGGCCGACCCTGCCCGAAAAGGTGCTGGTCATCGGCGGCGGCGACGTGGCGATGGATGCTTGCCGGGCTGCGCTGCGCATGCCGGGCGTGAAGGATGTGAAGGTTCTCTACCGGCGCGGCCCGAAGGAAATTCCGGCCCGTAAGGAGGAACTGAAGCAGGCGATCGAAGAGAACATCGAGATCGTCTACAATACCCAACCGGTTGCTGTGGTGACCGAGGGCGGGCGCTTTGCCCTGCGTTGTGTCGAAACCAGGCTGGGAGAGCCCGGCCCCGATGGCCGCAGGAAACCGGAGACGGTGCCTGGCTCGGAGCGCGATTTCGATTGCGGCATGGTGATCATGGCGGTGGGCCAGAAGGCAGAGTCAGAGGAACTGGCCAAGGCCGGTCTGATGGCGGGTGACCGGGTCAAGACCGACTGGGCGACCATGCGCACTGCCGATCCAAAGGTCTTTGCGGCTGGTGATGGTGCATTCGGTGGCTCAACCATCGTCATGGCGATGATGCACGGACATCGCGCGGCCCATTACGTGAAAGCCCATCTCGACGGGATTGCAGAGCCCTTGCCCTATCGCACGCCCTACAGGACCCGCCGCGTAGCGGCAGCCCAGGACATCAACTGGGAGCTCTTCCCACGCCGTGAGCAAACCTTTAACGGCCTGGGCGCCAATCCCGTCAGCTTCCCGGAAATCGAGACCACCTACAACGATGTGACGGCGAAGGAAGAAGCTGCACGCTGTTACCGCTGCGACGCCGAGACCGGTTCATCGGACTATTCGGTCAAGACCCGTGAAGATATCTTCGTGATGGCGCGAACACCGGTTGATGATGTCAGAACCCAGGCGGCGATCCTGCAGAAGCGGCTGGCGCCGAAAGCCAGTCCCTTCCCGGAGAACCATCACGCCTCGTTCGAGGACCTGGTGCTGTTGCCCGCCAATCTTTCTCGCCTGGTCATCGACCCCTACCGCGACTCCTGCAACGTGGCGACCGATCTTGCCGGCAAGGTGAAGCTCGAAATCCCGGTGGTGGCGGCGGGCATCGATGATCTTCCGGTGGAACTCAGGCAACCCATGGCCCTCGCCCTTGCCAATGTCGGCTCGGCCTATGTCAGCCGGTCGGCGCTGCCGGGCGCCGCTGCGGCCTGGCTCCAGCTGATTGTGCCAGGCCGTGACAAGGCAGACGCGGCCGCTGCGGGTCATGTCTACCTGGTTCCTGATGGCTTTGCGCCCTTTGCTTTCGAAAGGCCTGCGAAGGACAAGATCCTCGGCCTGGTGGCGCGGGCGGGCGATCTTGACAAGGCCGTGCCCTTTGCGCTCGACAATGGTTTTGATGTCGTGCTGCTGGATGGGTCGGCGGGACTTGCCGGGAGCTGGCCGGAGCTTTCAGGCTATCCCGATTTCACGGTTTTGCGGGATGCAATGCGCATCGTCCGCAAGCTCAATCGCGAAGAGGACATCGACTTCATCTATTTCGGCGGCGTGCGTTCGGGCACCGATATTGCCAAACTGATCGGACTTGGCGCGAAGGCAGGTGCCATCGGCATGACGCTCGCCCTTGCTTTGGGCGGCGAGATGACTGCGGGCGGCCTGCAGTTTTTCGGTGACCGGTCGCTCGACGAGCGCGTCGATGCAGCTTCCTCAATCATCAACGCTATGTCGGCTGAGGCGTCGATAATGGCCCGATGCACCGGCAAGACGGATGTGCGCAACATTGAGCCTGAAGATCTGCGCGCCATTTCGCTCGCTTCGTCCAGGGCCTTTGGCATTCCGCTCGCTGGGGCCAGACGTGGTACGACTGTTGCCGCCGCCGAGTAGCCCAGTTCCAGGGGTGACGGGTACCGGCTGTCTTCTTACGACTAAGGCAATGGCCCAGATCTCGGGTCTGGGCTGTGATTGCCTTTGGGTTGACAGGCGCTCAGCAAGTCACTCGACCGTCGAGGTGCCGCAGAGGCGTTCCAGGCTTGGCGCATCCCTCGCCTTGCATGTCAGTCCATTGCTGGCCTGATGCGAAATGACCAGTTCAGGGCAAGCTCCCTGACCTAAGTGTTGCCCATGGCAGTCAAACCTGGGCACTCACCATGAAATTCGACCAGCCTAAGGCGAGCGTTCTCGAGCGGCGGCGGTGGGTGCCACGCCATCAATGCAAGGTCAATGCCCGTATCGCCATGGATGGTCACGAAACTGTCTGCGTAATCCGCGACATCTCCGCCGGCGGCATCGGCATTAGCTTCGACGCCATACTCCGGCCCGCGGTCAACTCCAGAGTGATCGTGACAAGCATGGAAACCGGCCCTGCGACCTGCGTGGTGCGCTGGGTGGCCGGCTGTACGGCCGGTCTGCAATTCGTCACCTCTCATGGTCCATCGGCAAGAGTCCAGGAGTTTCTCGCTGAACTCGCCGGTGAAAGCGGATTTTGATCGTTCTTTCCGCTGCTTAAGCTCCGCGCAAGCGATGACCCTTCAATTCGAGCAGATCGCGCCGCCGATTCAGATACCGCCAGCCAATTGGCGGCAATTCTTCCGAGTCAAGAAAGAGGAGTAGCCCATTCATGTCCCGCCACCATGCCGACGAGGTCGTTGAGACGCTGTCCGAACGGCTCGGCTTCCTGCAAGTCGATGAACGGGTCAGGCAGGACCTCAGGCTGGTTCGGCCGATGATTGAGCGCCATCTCGCCAGGTCCCTGGATAGATTTTACGACGTCGTTCGCCGCACTCCGCAGGTGGCCCGGTTGTTCGGTGGCGAGGCGATGATTGCCCGTGCCAAGGCATCGCAACTCGACCATTGGATGAATATCAGCTCTGGAGCTTTCGATCAGGTCTATGTCAACAAGGTCACGACCATCGGCAGCACCCATGCGCGCATCGGACTGGAGCCCCGCTGGTATATTGGCGGCTATGCGCTGATTCTCGAGGACCTCATCAAGGCCATCATGCGCGAGACCTGGCCGCGGTGGGGACTGGGATTTGGCCGCAAGCGCAGGTCTGATGCTGCCAGTCGGATGCTCGCGGCGCTGGTCAAGTCGGCTTTGCTCGACATGGACATTGCGATCTCGGTCTATCTTGCAACCGCTGAAGAGGAAAAGAAGCGGGCGGAAGCAGCGGCCATTGCCAATGAGCGAGAACTCGTCGCGCGGTCGATCGGCAATGGCTTGCTGCGGCTGGCGTCGAAGGATCTGTCCTACCGCATAACCGATGACATGCCCGAGGCATACAGAAAGCTGCAGGCCGACTTCAACGCGGCGTTGGAGCAACTGGAGGACACGATCGTGACGGTCTCCGGCGGCATGCATACCATCAATTCCGGAACCCAGGAGATATCGACGGCCTCGGACGATCTATCGCGGCGCACCGAGTCGCAGGCAGCCAATCTCGAGGAGACGGCGGCGGCAGTGGCAGAGATCACTGCCACGGTAAAAAAGACCGCGACGGGGGCGGTGCACGCGCGCGATGTGGTGGCTTCCGCGAAGGACGACGCTGCACGTAGCGGCGATGTCGTCAAGAAGGCCATCGAAGCCATGAACGGAATCGAAAGATCATCACAACAGATTACCCAGATCATTGGCGTCATCGACGAAATTGCCTTCCAGACCAACCTGCTGGCGCT
>JAGRLX010000181.1 GCA_020441605.1 Alphaproteobacteria bacterium | reverse complement strand
GGCACCTCGATCGGCAAGGGCTTCGCGGGCGCCATGAAGCGCCACAATTTCGGCGGTCTGCGCGCCACCCACGGCGTTTCCGTCTCCCACCGTTCGCATGGTTCGACCGGTAACCGTCAGGACCCGGGCCGCGTCTTCAAGAACAAGAAGATGGCCGGTCACATGGGCCAGACCCGCGTTACCACCCAGAACCTCGAAGTCGTTTCCACCGATGACGATCGCGGCCTCATCCTGGTCCGCGGCGCGGTCCCGGGCTCCAAGGGCTCCTGGATCCTCGTTCGCGACGCCATCAAGGCGGGCACCCCGGCCGACGCTCCGCGTCCGGCTGGCATCCGCGCAGCCAAGTAAGGGGAGCCCTTGAAGATGGATCTCACTGTAAAAACCCTTGATGGCAAGGACGCCGGCAAGGTCTCCGTTTCGGACCTGATTTTCGGTCTCGATCCCCGCGAAGACATCATTGCCCGCATGGTCCGCTATCAGCTCGCCAAGAAGCAGCAGGGCACGCACCGCACCAAGACGCGCAGCGAAATCGCCCGCACCGGCAAGAAGATGTACAAGCAGAAGGGTACGGGCCGCGCCCGCCACCATTCCGCTCGTGCGCCGCAGTTCCGTGGCGGCGGCCGCGCTCATGGTCCGGTCGTTCGCAGCCATGCACACGACCTGCCGAAGAAGATCCGCGCGCTCGCTCTCCGCCACGCGCTCTCGGCCAAGCTGAAGTCCGAGGATGTGATCATCGTCGACAGCCTGGTGGCGAACGAAGCCAAGACCAAGGTTCTGGTCGGCACGCTCGCCGGTCTCGGCCTGACCAATGCGCTCTTCATCGGCGGTGCCGAACTGGACGCGAACTTCAAGCTCGCCGCCCAGAACATCCCCAACATCGACGTGCTGCCGGTCCAGGGCATCAACGTCTACGACATCCTGCGCCGCTCCAAGCTCGTTCTGTCCAAGGCTGCGGTCGAAGCTCTGGAGGAGCGGTTCAAATGACTGATCTTCGCCACTATGATGTGATCCGCACTCCGGCGATCACCGAAAAGTCCACGCTCGTTTCCGAGAACAACCAGGTTGTTTTCAACGTGGCCAAGGACGCTTCGAAGCCGGAAATCAAGGCTGCCGTCGAAGCCCTCTTCGGCGTCAAGGTCAAGGCCGTGAACACGCTCGTCCGCAAGGGCAAGGTGAAGCGCTTCAAGGCCACGATCGGCAAGCAGCAGGACGTCAAGAAGGCCGTCGTCACCCTGGTCGAAGGCCAGACACTCGACGTGACCACCGGTCTCTGAGGATAGAACAATGGCATTGAAAACTTTCAACCCGGTCACTCCGAGCCTGCGCCAGCTGGTCATCGTCGACCGTTCCGGCCTGCACAAGGGCAAGCCGGTCAAGGCCCTGACCGTCGGCAAGTCCTCCAAGGGCGGCCGCAACAATCTCGGCCGCGTCACCGCCCGTTTCCAGGGCGGCGGTCACAAGCAGTCCTATCGCCTGGTGGACTTCAAGCGCCGCAAGTTCGACGTCGAGGCGACGGTCGAGCGCCTGGAATACGACCCGAACCGCACCGCCTTCATCGCGCTCATCAAGTATGACGACGGTGAACTCTCCTACATCCTCGCCCCGCAGCGCCTCGCTGCCGGCGACAAGGTGATCTCGTCCAACAAGGGCGTGGACGTGAAGCCCGGCAACACCATGCCGCTTCAGTCCATCCCGGTCGGCTCGATCGTTCACAATGTCGAGATGAAGCCGGGCAAGGGCGGCCAGATCGCGCGTTCCGCCGGCACCTATGTCCAGCTGGTGGGCCGCGATCAGGGCATGGCGATCCTGCGCCTCAATTCCGGCGAGCAGCGCCTGGTGCACGGCTCCTGCCTGGCCACGATCGGCGCCGTGTCCAACTCCGACCATATCAACACGAACGACGGCAAGGCCGGCCGTTCGATCTGGCGGGGCAAGCGTCCGCATGTTCGCGGCGTCGCGATGAACCCGGTCGACCATCCGCATGGCGGCGGCGAAGGCCGCACGTCCGGTGGTCGCCATCCGGTGACGCCGTGGGGCAAGCCGACCAAGGGCAA
>JAGRLX010000180.1 GCA_020441605.1 Alphaproteobacteria bacterium | reverse complement strand
CGGCCATCTCTGGGCCGACCGCTATGACCGCGATCTGGTCGACATCTTCGCCACCCAGGACGAGATCACCAAGGCCATTGTCGACCAGTTGAAGGTCAGGCTTCTGCCGGCCGAGCGCGAATCGATCGAGCATGCTGCCACCAGCAATGTCGAAGCCTATACCCACTACCTCAAGGGCCGTGAATTCTTCCATCGCGGGTCCAAGTCCCACTACGAAATGGCCAAGCAGATGTTTGCCAGGGCCATCGCGCTTGATCCTGGCTTTGCCCGAGCCCATGCGGGCCTGGCGGATTGCAACGCCTTTCTCTACATGGATTACAGCGAGGATCTGATCGCCGAGGTGCTGGCCAACAGCGAGAAGGCGCTGGCGCTCGAGCCTGAGCTGGTTGAGGCGCGGGCTTCGCGCGGTCTTGCCCTCTCGGCCGCCCGGCGCTACGCCGAAGCCAGGCGCGAGTTCGAGCGCGCCATGGCACTGAATCCCGATCATTTTGAGTTGCGGTTCTTCTACGGCCGGTCCTGTTACGATCAGGGCAACCTGGACACGACCATCGTCCACTGGGAGCGCGCCGCGGAAATCAAGGCGGATGATTACCAGTCGCTGATCCTTCTCAACCAGGTCTATGTCTCGCTGGGCAGGTCCGGCGACGCCACGCGGGTGGCCCAGCGCGGGGTTGAACGGGCCGAAAGGGAATTTGCCAGAAACCCAGAAAACCCGAGGCCCGCCTATTTCATCGCGACCGCCCTTGCCAAGCTCGGCGACGTTGCACGGGCGGAACACTGGGCGGCGCAGGCGCTGTCGATTGCGCCGAACGATTATCTCACGCGATACAACATTGCCTGCTTCTACAGCGTCTGCGGCAAGCTCACCCAAGCCTTCGACATGCTGATGGAACTGCTGCCGGTCAGCAACACCGAGATGAAGCTGTGGATACTGGCCGATTCCGATCTCAATCCGCTGCATGCCCACCCGCGCTGGGAAGAGGTGAGGCAATTGGCCAGCGGATCATGAGCCGACCCTGAGCGGCGAAAGGCCGGCAAAAACCCTTCTCAGGGAATGAGAACGATCGAGCCTGTCGTCTTGCGGCCCTCGAGATCTTCATGGACGTGGGCCACGTCTGTCAAGGGCGCCGTCCGGCTCTGGATGCGGATGTGACCATCGAGGATCATGCCAAACAGCGCGTCCGCCGCCGCTTCGAGCCATGTCCGGTTCGATGTGAAGTGGAACAGTACCGGCCTCGTGAGATGAAAGGATCCGGCAGCCAGATCCGAGACCTTGAAATCCGTTACCGGACCCGACGACTGGCCAAAATTGACCAGCGTGCCATGGAGCTTCAGGCACTTGAGTGAGCGTACCAGCGTATCCTTGCCGACCGAATCATAGACAGCGTCAAATCCATCCGGCTCCAGGTCTCTGCCCCGCGTGACGAAATCCTCGGACCGGTAGTCGATCACACGATCATAGCCGCTGGCAAGCGCCAAGGCGCATTTCTCCGGCCCTCCGGCGGTGCCGACGGCGTTGGCCCCGATGGCCTTGATCCATTGACCGGCAATCAGCCCCACGCCGCCGGCGGCGGCGTGAAACAGCACCTTGTGGCCGGGGCGAAGCGCAAAACTGTCGTTCAGAAGATAGCGGGCCGTCAGCCCTTTCAGCATCACGGCCGCTGCAACGACATCTGATATGCCATGAGGAATGGCGACCACATGGGCCGCGGCGATGTTGCGATGGGTGGCATAGGCATTATTGGGCAGCGTATAGGCCACCCGGTCGCCTGCCTTGACAGCGGTCACGCCCGCGCCAACCGCGGTCACCACCCCGGCCGCCTCTGCGCCCGGTACAAGGCGCGCCGGATCGGGCCATGGATAAAGGCCGGAGCGAAAGTAGCAGTCGATGAAATTGACCCCTATGGCCCGGTGCTCGACCTGCACTTCGCCGGGTCCAGGCCCGTTAAGGTGAAGCTCTACCCGCTGCAGTACGGATGGAGGGCCAGCCGACAGTGCAGCCATTGCATAGGGAGCTTTCGCCATGACGATCCGCTGGATTCCATCTGTCTTAGCCGGCAGACACTTCTGCGCGGCCGGTTTAACGTCATGCAAGATTATTGCGGACCGGCCGTCGCGTCGAGGACGAATCCGTTAGCGCCTGCCGCAGTCCCCGGACAAGTATTGCAACATCCTCAGGCCTGAGGCACATGGGATTGATGACCAGATGGCCCTTGTCACGCTGCGCGGCGTCAACGTGGATGGCCGGCCTCCCTCGGCTGAGCTTGCGGGCCATTTCAGCCGCCGACGATGGCAAATGGAAAGCAAGCTGCAACATGGGCACTGCGGTCCGCTGGCGTCCGCCGATGATCGTCACCTCCGCCTGTTTGACCTTGCCAAGGCCCGCCACGACATCGCCGATCAGCGCCAGCCAGCGGGCATGGCGGCTGGCATCGCCTTCGGCCACGAAGAGCCTGAGTGCTGTGAGCAGGCCCACGATCTCCTCCTTGCCGGCCTTGCACGTCCGGCCGATCCCATGAGGTGGAATGCCCTTGAGCTTGCGCCGGTCGATGAGGCTTCTCGGTGGCGCCCACATGTCGGCGTAGATATCGAGGTCGAGATGCTGCAGGGCTGCCGACATGATGAGATCGCGCCGACCGCACAGCACACCGCTCGCCTGCGGGCCACCGATGGCCTTGCCTCCGGAGAAGGCCACGAGATCGGCGCCATCGGCGACGAACCGCTTGAGATTGGATTGCGGCGGAAGCTGCGCCGCGGCATCGACGATCACCGGGATGCCGTGCTTCTTCGCCAGGCGCGTCACAACCGGCAACGGCGGTTGCGACTGAATGTCGGCCACGTA
Organism: Alphaproteobacteria bacterium; assembly: GCA_020441605.1. The sequence goes on along the minus strand of JAGRLX010000180.1, from coordinate 35,851 downwards.
AAAGATAGCGGCGGTGCGCGAGGTGATGGCGTCGGCAATTTCCCAGGCCTCGGCATCGCGCACGCCCGCGCCGGCATAGCGATCCGGCAAACCCACTTCGACGATCGTGGCCCCTGCGGCCCGCACGGCATGGTCGTAGAAATTGCGCTGGCTCCGGACCATGATGACTTCGGTCTTCATCCCGCGGCCATCGGGCAGTCTGGACATCCGGCCCGGATCGAGGCCCGCCATGCAGGCCGCCGTCCCCAGCAGAAGGCAGGCTGCCGCGCCGGAGGCCACATAACCGGCCTCCGCGCCTGTCAGCCGGGAAATCTCCTGCGAGGCCGCCGCCTGCAACTCGGCCATATCGACACAATGCTGTGAGGCCTCGACCATTGCGGCGGCCACCTCCGGCCGCATCGGACCGCCGGACAGCCGAGTCGCCGGACCCTTGGCGTTGATCACCGGCCTCACGCCCAGTTCGCGGTAGATCGTCATGGCTTTACCGTCGTCATGTTGCAGTTTGCTCCCATTCCACCATCATCCGCAGGCGGCGCCTGCGGCTGTACCTTCCACAAACGTGTTACCACGGGCCATTTTGTTTCCGGTAGTCCTTGCTCGATGGCCGCAAGCCTCGCTACAGCAACAGCGTGACGAATTTGCAGGAGACTCCCCGCATGACACGGCGCATGGTTTCGATCGGTGAATGCATGGTGGAGATGTCGGCAACCGGAGAAGGCACATTCCGGTTGGGTTTTGCCGGCGATACCTTCAACGCGGCCTGGCATGCCCGGCGCGCCCTGCCGGGCGAATGGACGGTTGCCTATTTTACTGCCGTCGGCGACGACAGCCTCAGCCGGCGCATGCTGACGTTCATGGCCGAACAGGGCGTGGAGACTGACCGCATCAGGCGGCTCGCCAACCGCAGGCCCGGTCTCTATCTGATCGAACTGAACAATGGCGAGCGGAGCTTCACCTATTGGCGCGACACCTCCGCCGCCCGCGGCTTGGCCGACGACCCTTCAGCCCTCGCGGACGCGATGGCCGGCGCCGACGCGATCATGTTTTCCGGCATAACCCTGGCGATTCTGCCGCCCGAGGGCCGCGCCCGCCTCCTCGCGGCGGCTGAGGCCGCGCGGGCCAATGGCGCGATAATTGCCTTCGACAGTAACCTGCGCCTCCGTCTCTGGACCGATGCCGACACGGCCCGGAAGACAATTCTCGAGGCGGCCAGAGTTGCGACACTGGCCTTGCCGACGCTCTCCGACGAAAGCGAGCTCTTTGGAGACCGTGATGCGGAGGCCACGGCACAGCGCTATCGCGCGGCCGGCGTGAGCGAGGTGGTGGTCAAGGCCGGCCCAGACGCGGCCCTGGTGTCCTGGCCCGGAGGACAGGAGCGTGTAGCACCCGAGAGGCCGATCACGCCGGTGGACACCACCGGCGCCGGCGACAGTTTCAATGGCGCCTATATCGCGGCCCGCCTCTCAGGCGACGATCCGGTCGCGGCCACCCGCAAAGCCCATGTCACGGCGGGGCGGGTCATCCAGTCCTATGGGGCGCTTGTCTAGATCTGCATGGCTCTTGCTGGGCCCGCAGGAAGCCATGCGCTCCAGCCGCGATGGAGATCAGAACCGGGTGGCGCGATAGGGATGTACATCGATGCTGGTCGGCTTGCCGGCGACCAGTTCCGAAATCAGCTTGCCGGTGACACTGCCGCCGATCAACCCCATGTGACCATGGCCGAAAGCGAAGTAGACGTTGCGATGGTGCCGCGACCGGTCGATCACCGGGATCGTGTCCGGCATTCCCGGGCGATGGCCCATCCATCGGCTGACCTTGTCCGGTTTCAGTTGCGGGAACATGCGCAGTCCCTGCCGCAGCAGCACGTCGGCACGCGCCATGTCCGGCGGCGCGGCGAGACCGGCAAATTCCACCGTCCCGGCAAAGCGCATCCCCTCTTCCATGGGGCTTGCCACGAATTTCCGTTCCGACCAGATCGTCTGGATGCGCAGCCCCGCATCCATGCCTTCCACCATCACGTGATATCCGCGCTCGCTCTCCAGCGGCACTCGGCTTCCGAGTTGCGCGGCCAGCCGCCCCGACCATGCGCCGGCCGCCACCACCACGTTCTGCACCGGCCTTCGGCCCCCATCCGTAGCCAGACCCGTCACGCCATGGTCACCGAATTCGAAGCCCTCGACCCGGCTCCGGGTAAAGGTGGCACCCTGTCGCGCCAGATGTTCGGCCAGCATCCGCACCAGCCGGCCCGGATTGCTGCATTGCCCCTGCTCGGGGAGATAGACACCGGTATGGAACAAAGGCGCCAGCGCCGGTTCGAGCGCGCGCAGCGCGTCGCGATCGAGGATCTCCACCTTGACGCCCCGCGCCCGGCGCAGCGATAGGCCATAGTCGGACATGTCGATGGCATTGGGCGTCTCGTAGACGAAGAGCTGGCCCCGTTGCTCAACCAGGTCAGTACAGCCGGCATCGCGCAGCAGCGGCTCGTAGCAGTCGAACGTCAGCCGATGCAGGTTCCGCATGTCGGTCGAGATCCGCTCGACATGGCGCCGCTGCCCGGCCAGAAGGAACCGCGCGATCCACGGCATGGCATGCGGCAGGTAGGACAGCCTGATGAACAGCGGTCCTTCCGGATCCATGAGCCAGCCTGGAACCTTCCGCAACATGCCGGGCATGGCGATGGGCACGCAGGAGCCCGGACAGACGCCACCGGCATTGCCATGGGAGCATTGGGTGCCCGGCAGTTCCGGATCGATGATCTCGACCTGATAGCCCTCGCGCTGAAGATAGGAGGCGCAGCAGATCCCGACGATCCCCGCGCCGATCACCGTTGCCGCAAGCCGTTTGCTCCCGTTCATGGTGTAGTCAGCGTCCGCTCACGCCACCCCCGGCTGGGGCTCGAAGGCCCGCATCGCCGCGATGCCGCGGGCCGCCGCCTGTTGCAGCATTCTGAAGTCGCTCAGATAGGTGATCAGCCGATAGCCCATGTCGCGGCAACGCTTGCCATAGGCGACCGAGCCGACATGGATGCCCGGCACCACACCCGCTTTGTTGGCCCGCGCAGCAATGGTTTCGATGGCCTTCAGCACCTCCGGGAACATCGGGTCGAAGCCCGCGCTCTCGCCCATGCTCACCGATAGGTCGGACGGCCCGACATAGACCGAGTCGAGACCCGGCGTCGCCAGGATCTCGTCGAGGTTCTCCATTGCCAGCGCCGATTCGATCATCGGCATGGTCAGCACCGTGTCATTGGCATGCTTGACGTAGTCCGCCCCCGCATAGAGCGACGCGCGCAGCGGCCCGACGCTCCGCTGTCCGACCGGCGCATAGCGGCATGAGCGCACGAAGCTCTCCGCTTCCGCGCGCGAATTCACCATCGGGCAGATCACGCCGTAGGCGCCTGCATCGAGCATCTTGCCGATGATGCCGCTCTCATTGGCCGGTACCCGCACGATCGGGGTCTTGCTGGTGGTCGAAATCGCCTGCAGCATGGTCAGGGCGGTTTCATAGCCGATGGCGCCATGTTGGAGGTCGATGCAGACACTGTCCCAGTCCTGCAGGGCCATGAGTTCGGCCGAGATCGACGATGGAATGGCGAGCCAGCCGTTGATCACCGTTCCGCCATTTGCCCAGATTGTCCTGATATTGTTTTCGCGCATGGTCCTGCCTTTCGCTTAGCTGCAACTGTCTTCGAGAATGAGATCACTCGCCTTCTCGGCGATGGCGATGGTACTGATGTTGGTGTTGGCCCTGACGATGCTGGGCATCACCGAGGCATCGACCACCCGCAGGCCTTCCACGCCGCGCACCCGGCAACGCGCATCAAGCACGGCCTGGGGATCATGATCCGGTCCCATGCGGCAGGTGCCTGACACATGCCAGCCCGACCACACCGAGGACCTGATCCAGTCTGCGATCGCCTGGTCATCCCGGGCCATCGCATGAAGCTTGTCCTGCGCACCGAAGCGGCTCCGGTAGAGCATTGACCTCGTTGCAGGGCTCAGGTCGATCAGCACAGCGGCACCGATGGTCTTGAACCAGTTCACCACCGAGCGCACCTGCAGCGCTCTCACCTCATCGGTATAGCCAGCGAGAAACCACCCGTCGGTCACGGCCTTCACCTGTGGCGATTCCATCAATCGGTAGATCCGCTTGAAGCCGTCGACCAGACGGCGGAGATCGCGCCCGTCGGAAAGCATGTTGATATCGACCCGCGGCTCCGTCCGGAAGTCCGGACCCGCCAGGCGCACGGTCCCACGCGAGAAGGATTTGTTGACACAGACACCGAGCGACCCGATCCGCATCCCGAGAGGATGCCAGCCCGTCCGGTTGGCCGGCATCATCAGCATGTCGCCCGCGGTACCGCCTTCGATACCGGAAGAATAGCGCAGGCCGAGGAAGATATGGCGCCGCTGTCCGGCAGGCAGGCGGGCCTGGGGAAGCAGGAATGTGCCAGCCGAGATATGCGGGTGATCCATGAGGTTCCCGCCCACGCCAGGCCGGTCGGCAATCACGCCGAGCCCCATGGCCTTCAGGTGGGCCGCGGGCCCCACCCCGGCCCGCATCAGAAAGGCTGGCGTGTGCAGCGCTCCCGCCGAAATCACCACATCCCGGCCATTGAGCAAGTCGCGCCGCTCGCCGCGCAGAATTTCGACCCCCGTCACCCGCGTGCCGTTCCATCGTAGGTCGATGGCCTGAGAATGCGGGAAGATTGCGAGGTTGGGCCGCGCGCGGACCTCCGCCGTGAGATAGCCCATGGCCGTCGACACCCGGCGATCGTGTTCATTGACCAGCGGCAAGGGAAAGATGCCGTCACGTTCGTTGCCGTTGAGATCGGCCTCATAGGCAAAGCCCGCCGCACGCATGGCGTCGTGCATCGCCGTCGTATAGCCCGCCCAGTGTTCGGGGAACACCCGGCGGATCGGCAACGGGCCTCGGTCGCCGTGGACCCCGCCGGGAAAATCCTGGTCCCGTTCCAGCTTCCGCAGATAGGGCAACATGCTGGCATAGTCCCAGCCTGCAAGGCCGAGTGACGCCCATTCGTCATAGTCCTCGGCATAGCCCCGCACCGCGAACTGGCCGTTGATGCTCGAGCCTCCCCCCATCACCCGTGCCTGCTCCAGTTTGGAGGGTCGTGCGGACGTGCTGTTTGAGTCGGGCGACACCGTATAGACCCTGAGGTCCGGCCAATGATAGCGGGGATCGAAATAGGCCAGCCCCGGATAGCTGTCGGCAATGGTCGCTGGAATGTCGTCGGGCGGGGTATCGGGACCGGCCTCGACGAGCGCCACCTTCAGCCGGGCGTTGGCTGACAGCCGCCCGGCCAGCACCGCGCCGGCCGATCCTCCACCAACGATGACAATATCAAAGTCCAAGGGCAGCTCCGTACCTGCTGTCGATGCGAGCCGCCACGTCAGGCCCCGTCCGTCGATGGCCCGATGGGCCGGGCTCTGGCTTCGAGAAACGGCCGCAGCATCTGGGCGCTATCGTGGAACCGGCCGACGAAACTCTTCAGCCGGTCATTGTGAGGGTTGAGCAGGACCTCAGCCGGTGGACCGTCGGCCGCAACCTTGCCATTGTCGATGAACACCACCCGGTCGGCGATCTCGAAGGCGAAGCCCAGTTCATGGGTCACGACCATCATCGTCATGCCCGAGCGGGCCAGTTCCAGCATGGCCCTCAGCACTTCGCCGACAAGTTCCGGATCGAGGGCCGATGTCGGTTCGTCGAACAACATGATCCTTGGACTCATCGCCAGCGCACGGGCGATGGCCACGCGCTGCTGCTGTCCACCCGACAGTTGCGCCGGCCGCTTCGATACATGATCGGACAGCCCCATCTGGTCGATGATCGCGCGCGCGGCCGCCTCGGCCTCAGTCTTCGGCTGCCGCTTGACCGTGACCGGTCCCTCCATGACGTTCTGCAGCACCGACATGTGCGGAAACAGGTTGAACTGTTGGAACACCATCCCGGTCTTGACCCGGATCCGGTTGATCTCGCTCTGGCCGAGCCTCAGCTGATCCACACCCGAACCATCCTTGTGGAAGATCGGTTCGCCATCGATCACTATGCGGCCCGCATCGGGCACGTTGAGCAGATTGACGCAGCGCAGAAGCGACGTCTTGCCCGAGCCGCTGGCACCGATCACCACCACCACCTCCCCCGCCCGGATGGTGAGGTCGATGCCGTTCAGGACCTGGTGGGCGCCGAAGCGCTTGTGGATATTCTCGAGCCGGAGGACCTGCTGTTCATTGTCGGTCATGCGATCCGGTCCTCGCGGCGTTCGAGCCGGCGCGACAACATGGTCAGCGGCGTCAGGATGATCAGGAAGATAGCGCCAACGGCGGTGTAAACCTCCATCGGCCGATAGGTGAAGCTGCTGATATAGCCGGCCTGGTAAAGCAGGTCGGGAACGGTGATCATCGACAGCAGCGTGGTGTTCTTCATCTGGATGATCGACTGGCCGGCCAGCGGCGGGATCATGCGGCGGAAAGCCTGGGGCAGGATGATCCGCCGCATCCGCTGGCGATAGGACATTCCCAGCGCCACCGAGGCGTCGGTCTGCCCGGCATCGATCGACTGCACGCCGGCCCGCAGGATTTCGGCATAGAAGGCCCCGATATAGCAGCTCAAGGCGAGAAAGCCCGCCCAGCCCTTGGTGATGTTCACCCCGACGAAGATCGGCAGGGCATAATAGGTCCACAGCAGAATCACCAACAGCGGAATATTGCGGAAGAATTCGACATAGATCCGGCCGATAACGACCGGGATGGGATTGCGGGCGAGCTGCAGCAGGCCGACCAATAATCCGATCATCAGTCCGGCAGTGATGGTGATCACCGTGTAATAGGCGGTGATCAGCAGGCCCATGCCAATCAGATGGGCATTCTGGCTGAGAACCGAGAAGTCGAAGGTCTGCATGGCCGGCCTCGCATCGCAGGGATCGGGTGGCCGCGCCGGCTGTTCCGGCGTGGCCCTGTGTCGTTCATTCGCTTAGAAGCTGAAGCCAGGCGGCAGCGCCGACAGGTCGATGCCGGCCTTTTCCCAGGCTGCATTCAGCTTGCCCTGGGCCAGGCCGAGTGCCCGCTGCTGCTGCACCCAGTTGGTCAGGAAGTTGATGTAGCCGGAGTTGCCCGGCTGACGGGCCACGCCGATTGTTGCCGGGTTGCGCAACAGGGGCTCCGGCAGCACGATCTCGCCGATGCCTTCCTTCTTGACCTGGAGCGCATCGAATACCGCGAGCACGATGGCATCGGCCCGGCCGGACTTGAGTTCGAGTACCGCGAGGTTGCGGTCTTCGACCGGCGTGATCTGGGCCTTTGGCGCCAGCGCTTCGGCGACCACCTGCATGGTGCTGCCCTTCTGCACCACGAGACGGATCTTCGGATCGTTCAGTTCAGCCCAGGTCTTGAGGGTCGAACCTTCCGGCACCGACAAGGCCCAGGCGTCGGTGAACAGCGGCACCGTCAGGTAGTCGACGACGAGGCCACGCTTGGGATTGGGGTTGAGGCCGATGGCGATGTCGATCTTTCCGGCCTGGAAGTCGGCGGCAAGGTTGCCCCAGGTCGTTTCGACGGTCTCGACCTTCACGCCGAGAAGTTCGGCAATCTCGTTGGCCCATTCGACGTAGAAGCCGCTCCACTCGCCGGTGTTCGGATCCTTGATGTAGCCGGGCTCCTCGCCCACCATCACCGGCGCCTTCAGCACGCCGGCCGACTTGATCCGGTTCAGCACACCGAAAGGATCGTCATCGGCCATGGCCGGCCGTACCACACTGGTCATCAGTGCGACAGCCAGCGCCATGATCAGCAATGTCAGCGATCGAAAATCAAATCTCCTCATGTCTTCCTCCTGTTTCCTCCCGAATTGAGACGGTTCGTCCGCCTTCCCATGCCTGCGCGCCGCGGCTCACCGGCATAGAAACCCTTGCGCGAGGGGATCGCTTCCCTCGCAGATGATTGTGCTGAATGCAGTCACATGCGCCATGCCGGTGACTTGCGGCGTGATCGCTGGCATGCCCTCGTGAACGCCTGTCGCCCGGATGATCGCGTCAAAGGACGTGCCCAGAATGCTCTTGGCCTTGTAGGACTGGCCTTCCGCGAGGCGGCCACGGGCGTGAAGTTGGGCCAAACGCGCCGAAGTGCCGGTTCCGCATGGCGAGCGGTCGAACTTGTTGCCGGCCAGAACCACGAGGTGGCGAGCCTCCAGCGGACTGTCTTCGGCAATGAACATGATGCTGGGCTCGGTGGCGGGCAGATCCGTCCGGCCCTTGAAGCGCGCCTTGATCTCGGCACCCAGCCGCAGCGCCTCACTCACGCCATCGGGTTCCAGCCTGAGGCCCGCCGCCGCCGCATCCACAATGGCGTACCAGACGCCGCCATAGGCAAGATCGGCGGAGATGCTCCGGCCATCGGCAAGATCGAGCCGCACGTCCCTGACCGCGCAATAGCTGGGGACATTGGTGAGCGTGACCGCTGCAAGTTCGTCATCTGCGGCCCAGGTCAAGCCAACGTCGACCACCCCGGCGGGGGTCTCGAGGCTGAACCCCGGCGTCCCCGGCGGAAGTTGCCCGGTCGCCGCCAACGTCTTGGCATAGCCGATCGTGGCATGCCCGCACATGTCGAGATAGATGTAGGAGGAGATGAAGAAGGCGCCGAAGTCGGCCGTCCGGGAGACCGCCGGCACCAGTCCCACCATCGCTGCATGGCCGCGTGGTTCGTGCAGCAGGAGGCCGCGCAGCCGGTCATGATGGTCGCGAAAATGATCGCGCTGCTGGCCAACGGTTTCGCCTTTCATCGCTGGCAGGCCGCTGAGGATCACCCGCGTCGGGTGGCCAGCGGTGTGCGAATCGATGACCGAGAAACTATGGGCGAGTTTCATGTCAATCCGGTCCCAGCATGTCGGACAGGACCGGACGCATTTCCTCCCAGATCTGCCCGATCAGCTCCTCGGTGAGCGTCCGAGCCCGGGCCGCACGGCTCTCGGCGATGGCATGGACGATCGCTGCGGTACCTTTCATCGACAGGCTTACCGTGCTCTTGCGGCGTGAATAGGCGAAATAGCGATAGCGCAACGCCTGCTTGTTGAGCCCCCGCAGCAGTCGATTGAGAGTGGTGTTGTCGGCAAGCTGATAGATCAGCGCCGATCCGTCGACGTCGCGATCGAAGAAGGCCTCCACGTCGCCGGCATCGGCGGCGGCCTGCATCGCGGGCAAGAGCCTTACCAGCCTTTCCTTGAGCGCCGCCTTGTCCGACTTCGCCGCCTGCTCCGCCGCGATCCCTTCGAGCGACACCCGGCAAGCGTAGATCTCATCCAGATCGCGCAGGGACAGTGGCGCCACCCAGATGCCACGCCGTGCGGCCCGCACCACCAATCCGTCCGCCTCGAGCAACCGCAGCGCCTCGCGCACCGGCGACCGGCTCACCCCGTAGCGCAGGGCGATCTCCTCTTCCGTCAGGCGGGACTCCGGCGTGAGCCGGCCATGAATGATCTCGGCCTGAAGAATGTCCGCGAGTTCTTCGGGGATGACCCGGTTCAGGCGTATGTAATGTGTATTGTCCATTGTACGCTGTATACAATTCAAGATCGCGCGACTTGTCAACGGCCTTCTGGAGCAAAGGCCACTCCGCCGATCGCAACTGGCCACCTGCCCCAACCAATGGCCCTGGGCCAGTCAGTTCCAGGCTGGAGACTGGGCGCGTGTCATGATTGCCTTGGCGCCTTCGGGATCAGCCGCGCCAGTCGACTCTCGTCCGGATCAGGCGGACTTCTGCAACCAGCGGGGCTGGGTCTCTCCGTCCGTCAGCTTCGAGGTGGGGCGAACCGGTTTCCGCCGCGCCGGCGATGCCATTGGCGCCACGTCATTCCATCTCCAGAGCCGATTGTCGGGCGCCACCGGGTAATGGCCATTCCAGTGCTGCAGCCGATCGCGATAACGTTCCTCGCTGAAGGCCTGGTCAGTGCAGTTGATCGCGATGGCGATCTCTTCGTAGACATCCAGATTGCGCAAGTCGGGCACGGGTTGGCGGTCCTCGGCGAAATCGTTCCACATCTCGTCGTAGAGCGATTCCAGATGGCGCACGAGCCGCGGCGTGTCGAACAGGACAGAGCTGTCCCGCTGCAATTCGAGCCTCTGGCGCAGCGCCGACAATGCGTCCGGATCGCGGCCGATGGCGACGGCCCGCGCGACATAGCCATCGACATCGGCGCAGATCAGGTCTGGAAGGCCGGCCGCCTGGACCAGCCCGGCGCAAACCCTTGCGGCAAAGCTCGTTCCCGGCATGGTCACCACCGGCACGCCCATCCACATGGCGTCGGAAGCGGTCGTATGTGCGCCATATGGAAAGGTATCAAGAAACAGATCGGCCAAACGATACCGCGCCAGGTGCTGCGGGTTGGGCCGCTTCGGCGCAAAGCATAGGCGGTGTGCGGCAATCCCCTGCTCCTCCGCCATCTGCCGCAGCCTCGCCATGGTGTCCGCAGCGGAGTCCAGCAGCCACAGCACGCTGTCGGGAACGCCGGCCAGAATGCGCATCCAGGCCGCGAAGATCGTAGCGGTGATCTTCTGGCTGCCATTGAGGCAGCAGAAGACGAAGCCGTGGTCAGGCAGGTTTTCATCGCGCCGCACTGGTGTCTCTTGCGCCACGGTCCGCCGGCGGTCGTTGGGCTGGTAACAGGGCAGGCGCAGCACCTTTTCAGTGAAATATTTCTCGTGCTCCGGAGGGATCACCTGCGCATCGCCGATCACATAATGGTGGTACGGCGTGCCCATCGTTCCCGGAAAACCATACCAGTTTACCTGGATGGGCGCCGGACGCCGGGCAAAGACCGCGGTCCGCGCGTCGCGCGTATAGCCATTCACATCGATCAGGATGTCGATGCCGTCATCGGAGATGCGTCGTGCAGCGTCATCGTCACTCAGGCCGTTGATGTCGACCCAGCTGTCGACACTCGCCCGGATCCGTGCCTTGGTCTTGTCCTCGCGCGCAATGCCGCAATAATAGGCGTGGACCCGATGGCGCGATCTGTCATGAAGCTCCATCACCTCGGAAAGTCCGAAGCCCACGGCATGTTCACGAAGATCTGATGAGACGTAGCCGATCCGCAGCTTGTCTGGCCGCGCCCCCCGCCGCGATGTGAAGTCCGACGGCGGCATCGTAGGCATGGCGATCGACTGCCGGGCATAGCGCCAGGCCCGGCCAAGCTGAAGCACGGGATCGTCGAACATCACCGCCGTCGAAAGCGGCGAGATATTGGCGAGGATCCGGTGCTTTGAAACGCCCTCCCAGCCTTGCACCACGGGCCACTTGCACTGCTTCTGGCGGAGCGCGATCCAGTGCTGCGCTACTTCCGGCTGATCGGGGTCCAGTTCGAGCGACTGGCGCAGCGCATCTTCGGCGGGCCCATCCACGTGGTTATTCTCGAGCACCCGACCGATCTGCTGCAACGCCATGAGCTTGTGGCGCATGCCCTCGCCATTGAGCGGCGCCAGCTGGTTCACCAGTCCGAGCCACTGGCCCACTGCAGCACCCGCTTGCCCCATGTCTTCGAGCAGCCGACCCAGGTTGATGTAAGGAGGCTGGAAATCGGGCTTCAGCCGGATGCAGTCGCGCAGCACGGTGATGGCGGCAAGCTTGTCGCCGTTCCGCGCCAGCACCACGGCATGGTTGAACATCGCCGCATGGAGATGCGGATCATCCGGGTGGAAGGCGATCCATGCCTTGTAGAGGTCGAGGGCGGCGGTCGCCTGGCCTCCGGTTTCAAGCCGCTCAGCATCGCGAAAGAGATCGGCAATGGTTCTGTGCATGGTCGGTCTCCTGCCGCGGCTATGCGTTGGCAGCGGCGATCAGGGCCTCGATCTGCGCGCCGCTCATCGTCCCGATTTGGGTGGTGGTGAATGCATTGGCCTGGGTGCTCGACAGCGCCGCGATCTGGCTTGTCGATATTCCGGCGATTCCGGCCGCACTGAGAGATGGAATGCCCGTGGTGCTGCTCAGAGCCGCAAAATTGGTCGTGCTGAGGCCGCCGATCTGGGCTGCGGTCAGCGCGGCGGCCTGGTCCGTGGTGAGCGCCGCCAGGGCGTCGGTGGACAGAGCGTCGAGCGCCGAAGCGGCGATCACCCCGAACTGTGAAGCTGAGAGCGAGGCGACCTGGGTATCGGTCAATCCGGCGATTCCCGTGGCGGTCAGCCCCGAAACCTGCGCCGTCGACAGATCGGCAGCATTCAGCGCATTGAGCTGCGTGGTGCCGAGGTCGTTGAGCTGGGTTGCCGTGAGGCCACGCAGCTGCGTGGCGGTAAGGCTCCCCAGCTGGGTATCGGTGAAATCGGCGATATCGGTCGTCGAGAGGCCGCCGAGCTGCGTGGCTGTCACCGCGCCGAGCTGTCCGGCGTCCCATTGCTGAATATCGTCGGAGGCGAGTGCGCCAACCGACGTGGCCGACAGTGCGGAGATTTGGCCGGTGCTCAGGGACTGGGCCTGGGTGCTCGACAGGTTGCCGATCGCCGTCGCATCGAGGCCCGCCACCTGCTGGGTCGATAGGTCCTCCACCTCGAAGGCCTGCAAATAGGCCGAGTCGATTGCATTGAGCTGGCTCGTTGAAAGCCCGCGAACCTGCGTCGAGGTCAGATCGCCGATCTGCGTTGTCGAAAACTCTTCGAGTGCGGTTTCGGTCAATCCCGCCAGTTGCCGGGAGGTGATCGCCCCCAGCTGCGTCGCGTCCCAACCCTGGACCTCGTCGGAACTGAGGGCGTCGAGCCCGGCGGTGGTGAGCACCGCGATCTGCGCCGTGGTCAGCGATTGCGCCTGGGTGGTGGACAGCGCTTCGAGGGCCGTCGCCGTCATGCCCTTGATCTGGGTGGTCGAGAGATCGGCCACGTTGAGGGCGTTGAGCTGGGTGCTGCCCAGATCATTGAGCTGCGAAGTGGTCAGGCCCTGCGCCTGGGCCGTGGTCAGGCTGCCCAGCTGGGTGTCGGAGAAGTTGGCCAGCGCCGTAGTCGAAAGCCCCGCCAGCTGGCGCGTGGTGATCGCCGCCAGCTGGGCCGTGCCCCAGGCCTGGAGATCGTCGGACACCAGGGCGCCAAGGGCGGTGGCGGAGAGCACCGCGACCTGGGCCGTGGTGAAGCCCTGCGCCTGGGTGGTCGAGAGATTGCCGATGCCGGTTGCGTTGAGCCCGGCGATCTGGACGGTGGAGAGATCGGCGATGTTCAAGGCTTGGAGCTGGGTCGAGGCAAGGCTGTTGAGCTGGCTCGTCGTGAGGCCCTTGAGCTGGGTCGCCGTCAGGCTGCCGAGCTGGGTGTCGGAGAAGTCGGCCAAGGCCGTGGTCGAAAGCCCCGCCAGCTGCCGGGAGGTGATCGCCCCCAGCTGCGTCGCATCCCAGCCCTGCACCTCGTCCGAACTGAGGGCGTCGAGCCCGGCGGTGGTCAGCACCGCGATCTGCGCCGTGGTCAGCGACTGCGCCTGGGTGGTGGACAGCGCTTCGAGGGCCGTCGCCGTCATGCCCTTGATCTGGGTGGTCGACAGATCGGCAGCATTCAGCGCATTGAGCTGGGTGGTTTCGAGGCTGTTGAGCTGGCTCGTCGTGAGGCCCTTGAGCTGGGTCGCCGTCAGGCTGCCGAGCTGGGTGTCGGAGAAGTCGGCCAAGGCCGTGGTCGAAAGCCCCGCCAGCTGCCGGGAAGTCAGCGCTCCCAGTTGCGTCGCATCCCAGCCCTGGACTTCGTCGGAACTGAGGGCGTCGAGCCCGGCGGTGGTGAGTACCGCGATCTGCGCCGTGGTCAGCGATTGCGCCTGGGTGGTGGACAGCGCTTCGAGGGCCGTCGCCGTCATGCCCTTGATCTGGGTGGTCGAGAGATCGGCCACGTTGAGAGCGTTGAGCTGGGTCGAGGCAAGGCTGTTGAGCTGCGAGGTGGTCAGCCCCTTCACCTGGGTCGCCGTCAGGCTGCCGAGCTGGGTGTCGGAGAAGTCGGCCAAGGCCGTGGTCGTCAATCCCGCCAGTTGCCGGGAGGTGATCGCCCCCAGCTGCGTCGCGTCCCAACCCTGCAGGTCGGTGGCGTCCAGCGCTTCCAGGGCATAGGCCTGCATGGCAGCAATCTGGTTGGTGGCAAAAGACGCAGTCTGCGTATCCGTCATGGCGATCAGCGTATCGGCCACCAGGCCCTTGATTGCCGTCGTCGAGATGCCCTGAACCTGGGTTGCGTTCAACGTCTGAAGATCTTCGGTCTCCATCGCGTTGATCTGGGTGGCAGAGAGCGCCGACACCTGGGTCGAGGTCAGTTCTGTGATGTCGGTGGTCGAAAGCTGACGGATGGCCGTGGTGGACAGGGCGGCGATCTGCCGGTTTGTGAGGTTGCCAACGATCGACATGTCGCATTCTCCGAGCGGGGGGACAGAGTGAGGAGAGAGTGGCGGGCAACGCGCTGACAACTGACATAAGCCGCGACGAATCGGGCTTCGTTTCCACTGCTAGGACGCGGAACCTGCCCGAAACTTGACGAATACGGAAACCAGGGCAGCGGCGGCGCGCCCCGCGCGACACCAGCCAGAGGGAAGAGCTATTGCCTCATCTGACGGAATGATCGCCGGACGACCCGCCAATTTCCAGGGCGATCCGGCGCCACTCAATCGCAATCGTTTCGGCGCGCCTCTCACCCACGCGGCGGTACCAATAGGCCGCGTTGCCCATGTCGCCTTCGATCCAGTGCGCCAGGGCATGAACGAGATCATGGTTGCGCTGGCCCTCACCCGATTGGCAGATGGCATGGGCTTCCTGCCACTCCGGCCCCATCTTGAATCCACCCCGGTAGAGCCACCAGAGCGCCTGCAGGGGCGGAGAAAGATCCCCCGGCAAGGCCGCCGCCATGAGTCTTGCAGTCACATCTCCGGTCACGCCACGGTCCCGTCGCCGGCCGATCCGATGATTGCCTCCATCTCGATCTCGACGCGGATTTCCGGCCGAACCAGCGCCGCAACGACACCGGTGGAGGCCGGCATGATGCCGCGGAATTTCTCGCCCAGGACCGGCGTGATCTTTTCGAAGTCTTCGGCCGTCGGGCAATAGATCCGGATGCGGACGACCTCCCTGAGCGTTGCGCCCGCCGCCGCGAGTGCCTTCTCGGCGTTGCGGAAGATCTGCCGGCATTGCTCGGCCGCGTCGGGGCTGATGGTCATGGTGGCATAGTCGTAACCGGTGGTGCCGGAAAGATAGACCTGGTTCCCGTAGCGCAGCGCCCGGCTATAGCTCGCCAGTTCTTCGAGCTTCGACCCGGACGAGATCAGTTGTCTTTTCATCATGGCTCTCCCTGTGACATTGGTTCGCCGGGCTTGCCATCCCAGTTCTGCAGCGCCAGATCATCGCGAATGCAGGCCATCGCATGGCCCGGCGCCACCTCCCGCAACGGCGGCACGCTGGCAGCGCAGGCCGGCAGGGCATAGCGGCAGCGGGTCCGGAAGGCACAGCCCGACGGCGGATCGAGCGGGCTCGGTATGTCGCCGGCCAGAACGATACGCTGGCGCTTCACCGAAGGATCGGCAACCGGCGCAGCCGAGAAAAGCGCCTCGCTATAGGGATGCCGCGGGGCCTGGAACAGGCGCGTGGTCGGCGCGATCTCGACGATGCGGCCAAGATACATGACCGCGATCCGGTCGCAGATATAGCCGACCACGGCAAGATCATGGGCGATGAACAGGATCGACAGCCCGAGCCGCTGGCGGATCTCGAGGAGCAGCTTTACCACCTGGGCCTGGATCGACACATCGAGAGCCGAGACTGGCTCGTCGGCGACGAGGAATTCCGGGTTGACCGCCAGCGCCCGCGCGATGCCGATCCTCTGGCGCTGGCCGCCCGAGAATTCGTGCGGGAAGCGCTCGGCATGGCTGGCCGACAGGCCGACCAGTTCGAGCAGCTCGCTGACGCGTTTGCGCCGTGCCGTATCGCCCCGCTCCAGCCCATGAATATTGAGCGGTGCCGAAAGAATGTCCTCGACCGTCATTCTCGGATTGAGCGAACTGAACGGATCCTGGAACACCATCTGCATCTTGCGCCTTATGCCCCGAAGTGCTGAGCGACTGAGATCGGTGATGTCCTCGCCGTCGAACACGATCCGGCCGGCATCGGGACGCAGAAGCCGCAAGACCGTGCGTCCCACGGTCGACTTTCCCGAACCCGATTCCCCCACAAGGCCAAGAACCTCGCCGCGGTCCAGCGTGAAGCTGATACCATCGACAGCCTTGACCGATTTCTTGCCGCCGAAGAATTGCGAGCCCACGGCGAAATGCTTCTTAAGGTCGGCGACCGTGAGCAAGGGCGAGGTCCCGGTCATGTCCGCCCGCCAATCTCGCGCCAGCGCAAGCAACGCAGTCTATGGCCTTCGGCCGCCTCGCTCACGGGCGGAATGGACCCATCGCACAGACCCGGCTGATGGAACCTGCACCGGGTATGGAAGGCACAACCCGGCGGCTGATGAGACGGGTCGGGCACCGTGCCGGGGATGGCCTCCAGGGCCACGTCTCGCCGCCCCGCGGTATCCATGCGCGGCACCGATTTCAGCAGGGCAGAGGTATAGGGCATGAGCGGCCGGGCAAAGAGCGCGCCGACCGGTGCTTCCTCCACAAGGCGTCCAGCATACATCACCATCACCCTGTCGGCCACTTCCGCGACCACGCCCAGGTTGTGGGTGATGAAGATCATCGCCATGCCGGTCTGCTTCTGCAGGGATTTGAGCAGTTCCAGGATTTGCGCCTGGACCGTCACGTCGAGGGCTGTCGTCGGCTCGTCGGCGATGATGACCCGCGGCTCGCAGCTGATCGCCATGGCAATCATCACCCTTTGCCGCATGCCGCCTGAGAGGTGATGGGGATAGCTCGACAGCCGCCGCCGCGCCTCGGGAATGCCGACCAGGCTCAGCAGCTCGGCCGCATCGTTGAGCGCCTGCCGGCGCGATACCGGCCGGTGAAAGCCGATGGCTTCGGCGATCTGGTCGCCGATGGTCCGCACCGGGTTGAGCGAGGTCATCGGTTCCTGGAAAATCATTGTAATGTCATTACCGCGCACACGCCGCAGGTCGCGTTCGTCGGAATCGAGCAGCTGCTGCCCCTTGAAAACAACAGATCCCGATGGATGCGAGGCTGCCGGGTAGGGGAGCAACTTGAGAATTGATAGTGCCGATACTGACTTGCCTGAACCGGACTCCCCGACAAGTGCCAGCGTCTCGCCCCTATCGATTGAGAACGACACCCTATCGACCGCAAGCGATGTTCGGCCGCCCTGTGCGAAAGCGACCGAAAGATCCTGAACGCTGAGAAGCGGTTCGCTCATGTGAAGGTCTTCCGGGGGTCAAGTGCGTCGCGCACCGCCTCGCCTATGAATACCAGTAGCGACAGCATGACCGAAACCACGAAGAAGCCGGTTAGGCCGAGCCACGGGGCTTGCAGATTGTTCTTGCCCTGGGCAATCAACTCGCCGAGCGAAGGCGAACCGGGCGGCAGTCCGAAGCCGAGGAAGTCAAGCGACGTGAGCGTCGTCACCGACCCGGATAGAATGAACGGCATGAACGTGATGGTTGAAACCACCGCATTGGGTAGGAGATGCTTGAACATAATCTTGGTGTCTGACAGACCAAGGGCGCGAGCTGCCCTGACATATTCGAAGTTCCGTGCCCTGAGGAATTCCGCCCGCACCAACCCGACCAGGCCGGTCCATGAAAATAGCAGGAGGATGAGCAACAGGATCCAGAAGGTGGGTGTGATGAAGGCGGCGAGAATGATGAGAAGATACAGCGTCGGCATCGACGTCCACATCTCGATGAAGCGTTGGAATATGAGATCGGTCCAGCCGCCGAAATAACCCTGTACCGCTCCGGCGGCCATGCCGACGATCGAGGAGAAGATCGTCAGAATCAGACCGAAGGCCACCGAAATCCGGAATCCGTAGATGAGTCTGGCGACCACGTCGCGCCCCTGGTCGTCGGTACCTAGCCAATTCATGTTGCCAAAGGTGCAATTGGGATCCTCGGCGCGGGCCGGATATTTGGCGCAGGCCTCCTCGCGGCTGAGGCGGAACACAGGTGTCGAAGGCGCTGGTTGCGGGAGCTCGTTGTTCACCGTGTTGTAGGAATAGCGGATGGGCGGCCAGAGGATCCAGCCATTGGCCGCGATCTCCTCCTGATTGACCGGGTCGCGGAAATCGGTACGGGCAAGAAACCCGCCAAACTTGGACTCCGGGTAGTCAACAAAGGTTGGATAGAGGAACTCACCCTTGTATGACACCAAAACCGGCCGGTCGTTGGCAAGAAACGGTGCAAAAACCGAGAGCAGGAAGAGGATCGAAAAGATCCAAAACGACCAGTAGCCGCGGCGGTTCGCCTTGAACAATTGCCAGCGCCGGGCATTGAGCGCTGAAACTCTGAAGGGCCGCATCGCCTAGACGTCCCGCTTTTCGAAATCGATACGAGGATCGATCCAGGTATAAGTCAAATCGGAGATGAGCTGCACAACGAGGCCGACCAATGTGAAAATGTAGAGGTTGGCGAAGACGATCGGATAATCGCGGTCGAGAGCCGCCTTGTAGAACAGGTAGCCCAGGCCATCGAGCGAGAAGATGGTTTCAATCAGCAGTGAGCCGGCAAAGAAGGCGCCGATGAAGGCGCCTGGAAAACCGGAAATCACCAGCAGCATGGCATTCCGGAAAACATGACCATAGAGCACCTGACGCTCGGTGAGGCCCTTGGCCCGCGCCGTCGTGACATACTGCTTCCTTATTTCGTCCAGGAACGAATTCTTGGTCAGCATCGTCATAGTTGCGAAGCTGCCGATACCCATAGCGAAGAGGGGTAGCGCCAAATGCCAGGCATAGTCGGCAATCTTCCCCAACACACTCAGCTGGCTGAAATTGTCAGAGGTGAGGCCCCGCAGCGGAAACCAGTTGAAGTAGCTTCCGCCGGCAAAGAGCACGATCAGCATGATCGCCAGGATGAAGCTCGGGATGGCGTAGCCGATGATGATGACGCCCGACGTCCATATGTCGAAATTGGACCCGTCATGCACTGCCTTGCGGATGCCGAGCGGAATGGACACCAGATACTGGATGAGTGTCAGCCACAGACCCAGTGAAATGGATACCGGCATCTTCTCGACAATCAGGCTCACCACGCTGCGGTCGCGGAAGTAACTTTCACCGAAATTGAAGGTCAGGTAATTCCCAATCATCAGCAGGAACCGCTCATGCGCGGGCCTGTCGAAGCCGAATTGCCGCTCCAGAGACTTGATGAATTCGGGGTCAAGGCCCTGGGCGCCGCGGTATTTGAACGTAGTCGCATCGCTGCCGCCCGGCGCCTGGCTGCCGCCACCGGCTTCGCTTCCGGTGTTGCCGCTAATCCGGCCGGTTGAATCGGAATCGGTTCCCTGCATCTTGGCGATGACCTGCTCCACCGGTCCGCCCGGAACGAACTGGATGACAGCGAAAGTCATCAGCATGATGCCGAACAAGGTCGGTATCATCAGCAATATGCGTTTCAGGATATAGGCGCCCATGGATGACGTCAGTTTCCTTGTGCGATTCGCGCGGCCTTGACCTCGTCATACCACCAGGTATCGACGATGCCACGGTCGTATTTTGGTTTAGTCGACGGCCTGCCGAACTTGTCCCAATAGGCAATCCAGTGACTCCCTTTGTGCCAGTTGGGCACCCAGAAATGGGCTGCTCGCAGCACCCGGTCGAGCGCTCGCCCGGCCACCTCGAGGTCTTCCCGGTTTTCCGCGCCGACGATGTGATCGATGAGTGCGTCGAGTTCTGGTGATGCGATACCGGACATGTTGTAGCTGCCAGGCGCATTGGCCGAGGCAGATCCGAAGAAGATCCTGAGGCTGTCGCCCGGCGTCAACCCTGTCGCAAAGCGGCTGGAGACGATGTCGTAGTCGAAGCTCTTGATGCGCGACTGATATTGCGCTTCATCGACGCTGCGGATGGCTGCGTCGATTCCCAAGAGCCTAAGGTTCTTCACATAGGGAGCGATGATCCGCTCGAAGACCGGGCTATCGATCAGGAACTCTATACTCAGCGTTTCGCCGCGGCTGTTGCGCCGTTCTGAGCCCTCCGTCGTCCAACCGGCATCGTCGAGCAACTGCGACGCTCGCCGCAGCAGCTTGCGATCCTGTCCCGATCCGTCACTGACGGGTTGTGGTTCCGGAATGTCGAAGACCTCGGGGGAAATTGTGTCGCGATAAGGCGAGAGTAGGACCAGTTCAGCGTCCGAAGGCGGTCCCTCGGCCTTGAGTGGCGAAAGCTCGAAAAAGCTTTCGGTCCGCCTATACAGCCCATAGAAGAGATTGGCATTGGACCACTCGAAATCGAAGGCGAGATTGAGTGCCTTCCGAACCCGGACGTCGTGGAATTTGTCTCTTCGCAGATTGAAGAAGAATCCCTGGGCCCCGGACGGGGTCTCGTCGGGGAGCACCTCCTGGATCACTCGCCCATCGCGCCGTGCGGGAAAATCATAGGCCGTCGCCCAGTCGCGGGACGTGTATTCCTCCCGGAGATCCAGAATGCCGGTCTTCAAGGCTTCGAGTCCGGCGGTTCTCTCGCGAAAATACTCGAAGCGAACTTCGTCGAAATTGAAGCGACCTGCATTGACCGGTAGATTGCGGGCCCAGTAGTCCGTCCGCCGCACATAGGCGACATACTGACCGGGCTTGAAGTCCCTGACTTTGTAGGGACCGGACCCGAGCGGCGGCTCCAGGGTCGATTTCGCGAAATCGACCTTGCTGTAGTAGGCTTTCGAGAAGATCGGCAATTCGGCAATGGTGAGGGGAAGATCGCGGGTCTTCTTGCCATGGAAACGATAGCGGACTTCGTGCGGCCCCAGGATGTCGCATGACGTGACATCGCGAATGGTAATCTTGATGCGCTCGTTTCCTTCGGTCGACAGCAGTCGGAAACTGTCACAGACGTCATCCGCCGTGAGTGGCGTGCCGTCGGCGAACGCCGCTTCGGGGCGCAGCGCGAATGTCACGCTCATGCGGTCGTCGGCGACATCCGCGGATCGAGCCACCAACCCATAGACCGCATCGGGTTCGTCCATGGCCCGTGCCATCAGCGAATCGAACATCAATTCGAAACCCTGAACCGGATCGCCACGCAGGATGTAGCCGTTGAAGCTGTCGAAAGTCTCCCGCGGCACCGGCCCGATGAGCGACATCTTGCCACCCTTCGGCGCGTCGGGGTTTACATAGTCGAAGTGCTGAAAGTTTTCGGAATATTTGAGCGTACCAAAGACCGAGAGACCATGGCGTGGAGCCGCCATGGCTGCCGTCGCGCCGATCAACACGACAGCAAGAGCAAGTCCCGGCCGGATCACTTGGTTGCTACCTTCCTGGCCTTCTCCTCATCCCACCACCAGACGGTCGGGAATCCCGTTGACAGGATGGGCAGTATCGGCGGCCGACCGAAGCGGTCCCAGCGAGCGGTCCGCTCATAGGCGATGTACCACATCGGAACCACGTAATGATTCCAGATGAGTGCGCGGTCAAGTGCCCGGCAGGCGATGATAAGCGCTTGCCGATCAGGTGCGAAGATCACCGTCTCGACGAGCTTGTCGATGGCTGGGTTCTTGATACCTACGAGATTGCGGCTGCCATTGCGGTCGGCGGAATCACTTGACCAAAAATTGCGTTGTTCGTTGCCTGGCGACAGTGACTGCGGCCAGTTTCCGACGACGATATCGTAATCGAAGGTCTGGACCTGTCGTTCATATTGAGCGCTGTCCACCGTCTTTACCGTCACGTTGATGCCGAGTAACTCCAACTGCTGCTTGTAGGGCAGCGCGATACGCTCAAACAACGGCGAATCGAGCAGGAACTCGATGTCCAGCCCCTCGCCATTGCCATTCTTGAGAATCGACTTGCCGCCCTCCTGCGTGACCTTCCACCCCGCAGCATCGAGGAGCATGGTCGCCTGCCGCAGATTCTTGCGCCGGTTTTGTGGGGTATCGTTCAATGGTGGCGCATACTCTTTAGTGAAGACTTCTTCCGGCAACTGGTCCCTCAGCGGCTCGAGAATCGCCAGCTCCTCCTTGGACGGCAGGCCCTTCGCCTCCATGTCCGAATTGTTGAAGTAGCTGCGAGACCGCGCATATTGCCCATAGAACAAGTTGGTATTGGACCATTCGAAGTCAAAGGCGAAATTGAGTGCCTCCCGTACCCGGACATCCTGGAATTTCGCGCGGCGGATATTCATCGCCCAGCATTGCATGCCTTCGACCTGTTGCAGCTGGATGTCCTCCTTGACCACCCGCCCATCCCGGACAGCCGGAAAGTCGTATCCGGTGGCCCACATCTTTGAAGAGTTCTCCAGCCGCCAGTCATACTGATCGCCCTTGAAAGCCTCGAAAGCCACGTTGGCATCGCGAAAATAGATATACTCGATCTCATCGAAATTGTCGGTTCCGCGGCTGACCGGTAAGTCTTTGCCCCAGTAGTCGGGTACCCGCTTCATCTTGATCGAGACACCTGGCCGGACTTCGGTCGCAACATAGCTTCCTGACCCGAGCGGAACTTCCAGCGTCGTCTCACGAATGTCGCGTTGCCGGCCCTTCTCATCTTTAGCCGTCCACCAGTGCTTGGGGAGCACCGGTAGCTGCCCGGTGATCAGTGGCAGTTCACGATTGCCCTTCTCGGTGAATGTGAAAGTGACCTCATGCTCGCCGGTCTGCTCGGCCTTCTGCACGTTCTTGTAGTAGAAGTTATAGGATGGGTGGGCCTCCTTCAGCGCCTGCATGCTCCAGATCACATCGTCCGGCGTTACCGGTTTACCGTCATGAAAACGTGCTTCAGGCCGCAGCCGATAGACGACAAGGGAACGATCCTCAGGATGCCACACTTCGCTGGCCACCAGGCCATATTCGGTGGATGGCTCGTCGAGTGAGGATGTCAGCAGGTTCTCATTGCTGACGGCCACGCCGGCTTCGCCTTTGAACGTATAAGGGTTGAGGCTATCGAAGGACCCAACGATGCCAAACCTCACCCGACCGCCCTTTGGCGCATCCGGGTTCACATAGTCGAAATGTATGAAGTCAGGACCATATTTGATGTCATCGAAGAGCGTCAGAGCATGGCGGAAGTCGCGATCATCGGCCCGCGCGATCTGGATGCCGGCGAGCTTTGCCAGCGGCGAAAGTCCGGCGAGTTTCAGGAGTGAGCGGCGGCTGAAAGGCATGGGTCAGGCACTCCGAAGATGATTCGACTCCGAACTTAAACAAGTGCCGGCACAAATCAAAACACCGGCAAGAAACTTGCCGGTGTGAAATCTTGAAAAGCTTTGCGGCGTTTACGGGGCGGGGAAAGGCAGCGGAGAGTCGGACAGGGTTGCCAGATACGCCAGAATATCGGCCCGCGCCTGATCCTTCTTCACGCCACCGAAGGCCATCTTGTTGCCTGGCACGGCTTCCTTCGGCGCCTTGATGAAGTCGTTCAGAGCTTCATAAGTCCAGGGCTCACCCGACTTGGCCTTCATGGCGTCCGAATAGGCAAAGCCTTCGTGACTGCCATGATTCCGGCCCACAACGCCCCACAGGTTGGGTCCCGTCTTGTTTGGGCCGCCTTTGGAGAAGTCATGGCAAGCAGCGCAGGCTTTCACGCCCGCTTCCCCCTTGGCGGGGTCAGCCGATGCAAGGAGCGTCCCCAGCGATACGGCGGCCACTTCCTCGCCGCCACCTCCGCCATGGTCGCCGCCCGCTTCGGCGACCTCGACAGCGAACCCCGGCTTTTCCGGCGTCTCCGGGTGGTAGACAATGCCAGCCAGGCTGTGCAGGCCGAAGACCATCAGCGCAGTCCCGAGAACTGCGCCAGCCATCTTGTTGAATTCAAAGCTGCTGCTCATGTGAGGAAATAACCCTGAAACCCCTGAATGGGCGCGGAAACTAATTGTTTCTCATCCCAACCGCAATACGTATAAGAGCTTATTGAGCAATTTGCCGCGCTTTCGCCTAAATCCATGATCGAAAACCAGAATACCATCATCGTCATCCCCTCCAGGATGGCTGCCACGCGATTGCCGGGAAAGCCCCTCGCCGATATTAACGGGCTTCCGATGATTGTCCACGTCTGGAAACGGGCGCTGGAGGCCAATATCGGCCAGGTTCTGGTGGCCGCAGCAGAGACCGAGATCGCCGATGCGATACGGGCCCACGGCGGTGATGCAATTGCAACCGATCCATCTCATCCCTCCGGGTCCGACCGCGTGGCGGAAGCCCTCCGGTTACGCGATCCTGGCGGCCGCTTCCGCTTTGTTGTCAATCTCCAGGGTGACCTCCCGACGATCGATGCGCTGGCGATCCGCCGCTGTCTGGCGGGCCTCGTGAACGAGAAAGCTGATATTTCGACCATCGCCGCGCCTATCAGCACCGAAGGCGACGCCTTAAACCGCAATATCGTGAAGGCGATTGCACCCCTCAACGAGGGTCGGGAAGTCGCTTTCGCTCGCGACTTCGTCCGCGAGATTCGTCCGGACCATACCCCACCCTACTGGCACCACATCGGAGTCTACGCCTACCGCCGCGCCACGCTCGAGAGATTTGTCAGCCTGCCGATATCGGCGCATGAAGAGGCCCGCAAGCTCGAACAGATGCGCGCCCTTGATAATGGCATGCGTATCGTGGTTGTCAGCGTCGACTCCGTGCCGCTTGGTGTCGACACGCCTGGCGACCTTGAAACTGCACGCAAGCTCCTGAGGACCCCCGCATGACACTGAAGATCGCCTACCAGGGCGAACCCGGCGCCAACTCCCATATTGCCTGTCTGGAGGTCTACCCGTCCTGCGAACCGCATTCCTGCGGTACGTTCGAAGATGCGTTCCAGGCTGTCCAGGATGGCGAAGCGCAGCTCGCCATGATCCCGATCGATAACTCCGTAGCCGGGCGCGTTGCCGATATCCATCACCTATTGCCGCGCTCCAACCTGCACATTATTGGCGAGCATTTCCTACCTGTCCATCACCAGTTGATGATCGTGCCGGAGGCCGATCCGGCCCGGATCAAGACCGTTCATAGTCATGTTCACGCTCTCGGCCAGTGCCGCAACATCATCCGTGAATTGGGAGTCAAACCGGTCGTCGCGGCCGATACCGCAGGAGCTGCGAGGGAACTGTCCCAGTCGCGCGATTCGTCGCGGGCCGCGATTGCCACCCGTCTTGCCGCCGAAATCTATGGGCTTAAGGTCATCCGCGAGAATATCGAGGATGAAGCGCACAATACCACGCGGTTCGTGATCCTCTCACCCGAACCCCAGGATGCCGCAGCCGATGGGCACTCCGTGATGACGACTTTCGTATTCCGGGTTCGAAACGTGCCGGCCGCCCTCTACAAGGCGATGGGCGGGTTTGCCACCAATGGCGTGAACATGACCAAGCTCGAATCCTATCAGCTCGAAGGTCAGTTCTCGGCCACCCAATTCTATGCCGATATCGAGGGCCATCCGGCCGAGCGCAATGTGCGCCTCGCCCTCGAAGAGCTTGAATTCTTCTCGAGCTATCTGCGCATTCTTGGCACCTACCGGGCATCACCCTTCCGTGCCGAGATTGCCCGCCGCATGATGCCGGCCTGACGCCGCAGACTTGCCGGCTGCCGCCAGTCTGATCACCGCTCAACCGCCAGTCTCACCAAATGGTGGGCGATGGCCATCGGATTGGCCGCATAGAGCCCGTCGGGATGGCGCCGGTCCAGCATCAGCCGCGCGTCCTCGGCACTGAACCAGCGGGCATCGTCAAGCTCCTTCTCGTCGAGACGGATGGTGCTGTCCATCGCTTCACCGATCAGTCCGATCATCAGGCTCGCAGGAAAAGGCCATGGCTGGCTTGCCACATAGCATACCGCCCCGACCCGGATCCCGGCTTCTTCGTGAACCTCGCGCCGCGCTGCGTCTTCGATCGTTTCGCCGGGTTCCATGAAGCCAGCCAGGGCAGAATACATTCCTGGCGCCCAGGCTGCTTGCCGGCCGAGGAGTATATGGGTGCCGTGCCGTACCACGATGATGACGACCGGATCGGTGCGCGGGAAATGATCGGCGCCGCAGGCTTCACAATGGCGCCTGTAGCCCCCATCGGCCAGTTCGTTCCGTCCGCCACAATTCGAGCAGAAGCTCCGCCTTTCATGCCAATGGATCAGTGACCGAGCCTGGGCAAGTATGCCGATTTCGTCATCATTCAGCAGGCACTCCATCGCAATGGCGCGAAGCCCGACGAGGCCGTCCTTCTCTGGTGTCTTGCAGGCAAACCACGGGGTTGAACTGTCGTCCAGCCCGAGAAAGACAGATAGGTCCGCGCCATCCACCCGAGAGGTTTCGAGCTTGCCATCGCGCAATACGGTTTGATCGCCCACGATCCGCACGAATTTGGCATTGTCGGACCGGCATTGACCGTCCAGCCACTCGGAATTGCCGCGCAGATTGGCGCAGCGGTCAAGCCGGTTGCCGACGTAGGCCAGTGTCATGTGGAGGTCCTCTCAGACGAAAACGCGTCCGGCCATGCTGGTCCGGACGCGTTGCGTCAGCAAGCGGGATCGTGTTAGCTGCCGGAAGCAACCTTGGTCGTATTGCTGGCGGCTTCACGCTCCTTGAGCATGCCGTCGACGACGACAACGGTACGCTCCAGATCGGCGATGGCCTCTTCCAGTTCGACGCGCTGATTGCGCAAGGCTTCCAGGCGCTCTCGCATCTTGGTGGAGGCGATCCGCAACTGGGTCAGTTGGCCATCGCGCAGGTTGTAGAGATCGAGCATCTCCTTGATCTCTTCGAGAGCAAAGCCGACCTTCTTTCCACGCAAAATGAGTTGTAGGCGGGCCCGGTCACGGTAGCTGAAGAGCCTCGTCCACCCCCGGCGTGCCGGATGGAGAAGTCCCTTCTGCTCGTAAAAGCGCAGCGCCCGCGGGGTTACGTCGAACTCGCGACATAGTTCGGTGATGGAATAGGTGCGGTCACGGTTGGACCGGTCCTTGGTTTCTGCTGATGTCATTTCAAGCTCCAGCGGTTTCTGCCAATCCAATAATTGCTGACGCTACGTACATATGCTTGCGTGCTACGCCTCGCAAGGCCTGGACGGCAGTTCCCGTCAATATGGTTACACTACATTCTTGGCGCACGGCAGATTTGCCCCCTCTGGACCGACGATTCGCACCCAAGGATCAACCGCTTAACTGAATCTTTACCAAACCCGTTAACGTTTGGACAGGGAAATCCTGCGCGAAGCTCCCATTGTGGCACCAGCAGTTCTGGGGGCGAGCGTGGTCAGACGAGAGAAAAAAGACAATGAAACCGGGCATCCCATGGAGCGTGAAGGGCATCGAACCTGAGGTTCGGGAGGCGGCGAAACACGCTGCGCGGAAGGCAGGGATGACTCTTGGCGAATGGCTGAACACGGTGATTCTCGACCAGTCCGACGACGTGGCGACCGAGAAACAGGCCGAACTTCCACGCCAGGAAGATATTTTCCGTAGCCCGGAAGAGAGACAGGTGCGGCGCCCTGAGGATACCACAGTCCGGCTTGAGGATATTGCCCAGCAACTCTCCCGCCTCGCCCAGCGCGAACGCGAATCGGCAGCCATCCTTCCTTACGAAGCGCCTCGCGCACGCAACCAAGATGCCGACACGCTCAATCGCATCATCAACAGGATCGACAATAACGAACGCCAGACGGTCGATGCTTTTAATGCCGTCAATGACAGGCTCTCGGTACTCGGTCGGCAGATCGCCATGTCGGCAAAACCAAAGATCTTTGAGAAGCCTGAAGACGTGCCCGGCTTCTCATCGCTCGAGACTGCGATCCGCAATGTTGTGGAACACATCGAACTGAGTGAAAAGCGCACCCGCGACAGCCTGCGGACGATGCAGGACAGGCTCGGTGAAATGTCGCAACGTGCCAACAAGGCCGAGACCGACGACCTTCTCCGCCAGGCGCCGGCCTTCGTATCGCTAGAGTCCCGCATGAGCGAACTTGCAACTCGGTTGCAGCGGTCCGAGCAACAGCAGCACAACTTGCCAGAAATGGTTCGCACCGAGCTCAATCAGCTTGCAGACCGTATCGAATTGGTGCGTCAGGCATCGGAAACTGCTTCCGGCAAGGCTCAGGCTGCGGCCGTCGGAGCTGCCCAGCGGGAACTGCGTGACATCGAAGGGCGCATCCTCGGTCTGCTCAAGGAGGCCCAAACGACCTTGGGAGGCCAGTCCGCCTCGGCCACGGATCTCAAAAATCTCCGTGCCGACATCGGTACACTCAACAAGCGTTTGGATGACATCGGTTCGACGGCGGCCAGCGACCGCGATGTTCATGCCTTGCGTGTCGCAGTCGAGCAATTGTCGACTCGCGTAGCACAGGGTCCCGACTTGCGTCCACTCGCTGACATGGACAAGCGGCTCGGTGAACTCACCAGCCGGCTGGAGCAATCCCAGAGCGCTGTCCGCAACCTGCCGCAATACGGCGAGCTCGAACGGCGCGTCGCCGAGTTAGATCATCGCTTGGCGGATGCCATGCGGTTGCAAGGTGATGGCCAGGCTTTGAACGCTTTGGAGGAACAAATTGGTGCTGTTAGCGAGCGTCTGAGCCGCACTGAAGAGCAATTGAACCATCTCGAAACCATGGAGCGGGCCATCCACCAGCTCTATGAGGGATTGGAGGAAAGCCGCAATCTCGCCAGCCAGACGGCTGAAGATGCGGCGACCCGCGCTGTTGAACGGGTCATGGCAGCGCACGATACCAAGACTTCAGCGCCGTCGCACGAATTGCAAGCCCTGGAAGACGGTCTGCGGGCCGTGCGGGAAAGTGCGGCCAATGCCGATCAACGCAACCAGGAAACGCTTGAGGCAGTCCACGAGACACTCGAACAGATCGTCAACAAGCTTGCGGAACTCGAGACTTCGGCCGCCGGGCACCAGTTCGCCGCCAATATGGCGCAACAGCCAGGTGCATCGGGGGCTGCTCCAGCAGCTTCGGATCGGTTATGGAAGACGGAGCAGCCCGAGGCAGGCGTGGCGACTGAACGCGCCGAAGCTGCAAATCTAAGTGGTTTTTTCGATCCGGCTGGCGCGTTTCCGAATGTGAGCTTCGGGGTGCCGCCGCAGCCCGTGGCTCAACCGGCATCGGCACCCACCGTCCCCGATTTCTCGCTCAATGCGCCGGCGGTTGACGCTGAAGAGCCGATGGTATCGCACCCGGCTCCATCCACCCCAGGGCCTGATTTTGCCGCGGGTGGAACCGCTGGCATGGAGCCAGGCGATGACTTTATCGCCGCGGCCCGCCGGGCGGCTCAGGCTGCCGCCTCCCGCAGTAACGTTGTCGGTGCCGATAGCAAGCCGGCCCTTAAGGCTGGCGCCAACAGCCGTTTCAAGTTCTCCCTACCGTTCCTGAAGGGCGAGAAGCAGCAGAAGCCGATCACCTATGTCGGCGGGAAACCGGTCGTTGAGGAAAATCCCAAGACCGCCCGCAACACCAACAAGCGTCGCAAGCTGATTCTCGCAGGTATCGTTCTTCTCGCGGCCGTGTCCGCTGTGACGTTCAATATGCTTGCAAAGAGCACGAAGCCGGTCAAGCAAAGCTCGGCGATCGAAATGCCGGTCGATTCCCTTCCCGCGGCGATCGCACCCCAGGTCGCGATGGAGCCAGCTCCGGTGGCCCCCTCGGCGGCGAATCACAGTCTGGACGATCTCGACGGCCTGTTGAGCGAAGTGCTGGTTACTGGCTCCTTGCCTGCCGGCAAGACCGACGCTTCGCTGTCGGCGCTGGTGGCCGAACCTGGAACGGTGGTAGAGACGGCCGAAATGCCGCCGCCGTCCGTCGGCACCGCCGCCCTCCGGCAGGCGGCCGCGAATGGCGACGCCAAGGCGCAGTTCATCGTCGGCAGCCGCTATCTCGATGGCGAAGGCGTTGAACAGGACCTGCCCGCCGCGGCCCGTTGGTATCAGCTCTCGGCTGCCCATGGCCTTGCGCCTGCCCAGTACCGACTGGCCACCATGTTCGAACGTGGCAAGGGTGTACCCCAGGATGTTGCGACGGCTCTTGTATGGTACGAGCGCGCCGCCGGTGGAGGCAACGTCAAGGCCATGCACAACGCCGCTGTCATCGCTGCCAGCAACCAAGTCGGCACACCAAACTATGACAAGGCTTTCCGCTGGTTCAAGGAAGCAGCCGAACGTGGCCTGAAGGACAGCCAGTTCAATCTCGCGGTACTTTATGAGCGCGGGCTGGGCACAAGAATCGACAAGTCCGAAGCCTTGCTGTGGTATACCCTCGCCGCACGTCAGGGTGACCAGGATGCCGCCAAGCGTGGTGAGCAGCTCGCCGCTTCACTCTCCGCAGACGAGTCCGGCGCATTCAACGCCCGTCTGGCTTCGTGGTCGGCAAGCCCGTCCTCGGACGATGCTAACGTCGTGGCCATTACCGACCCGAGCTGGAACTCTGCCGCCATGGCCCCCAAGGAGGACATTGCAACAGGAGAGCCACCCAATCCGGTGATGGAGGCCCAACAGCTGCTGAACGGTTTGGGATTCAATGTTGGCGATGCCGACGGAAAAATGGGGGTCAGGACCCAGAATGCTATTCGGCTGTTCGAACTTCAGTCCGGCCGAAAGGTGACGGGAGAGATTACTCCAGAGCTGCTGGAGGCAATGCGCGGCAAGTCGAGTTGATCCACAAAACTTGAATTTCCACGGGCGCTGCGCAAAGCTGCGCCGATGAGCCGCCTTGTCGCCCATGAACAAATACCCGGTCTGGCCCTGGGGCTTGGCCTTGCCGGCGTGCTGCCGTTCTGGGCCGCCGCCGTGTCGCAATACTGGAATCATGAGTGGCTTCCCGGTGATCTCGCTTTTCGGGCGGGTATCGTCTACGGCGCTGTGATCCTGTCTTTTTTGGGGGGCATCCGATGGGGTGTCGCCGTTGGTGGCATGGCCTGGCGACGCCACAGACTGGAATTTGCCCTAGGGGTCTTGCCATCTCTCGCCGGTGTTGCGGCGGTGCTTCTTCCCGAGATTCTGGGGATTGCGCTCCTGATCTCGGCGTTCCTCATGCAGGCCCTGTGGGACGTGATGAGCGTCGAGTCAGGAAAACTGCCCAAGTGGTTTGGGACGCTCCGCACCCTCCTGACCTCGGGCGCGGTGACAGCCTTGATCGCAATGCTGGTGAGCCTCGTTATCTGACCTTCGAAGCCGGAAAGCGGTGAATGGCGGCGCTGCCCAGCATCCACACCCAATAGTCGTCGAACAGGCGGTCGAATGCCGGGGAATTCACGCCCAGAGCTCCCGTGTAGCTGCCGAAAGCCGGCATGATGAGACGCCGGTGATCGCCGATGAAGCACCTGCAGCGTATGCGGCGGCCGCGCTGATGCACCGTGGCGCCCGGGTGAAGATGCCCGGCGATCTCTGACATACCGTCGGCCAGGGCCTGAGGCTCATGGCGGAGCGTGATGCCGCCGAGGGCCATCTCCTCGTGTATGCTGCCGCCGACATCGCCGGGCGGAACCGGGTCGTGGTTGCCAGTGATCCAGAAGGTTTCTACCGCATTGGCAATGGCGCGGAGGTCGGCGAGATCGCGCGCGTCGATCCGCTCGCGGGCGGTCTCGTCATGAAAACTGTCGCCCAGGAAAATCAGCCGTCTTGGAGCGGTACCGGCCATTACGGCCGCGAGCTGACCGAGCGACTCCCGCGTGTCGTAGGGCGGCAGGTGGATGCCCCGGCCCGCGAGGCTCGTGCCCTTTTCCAGGTGGAGGTCGGCAACGAGCAGGGCCGCAAAGTCTGGCACATAGAGCGCACCGGAGAGATCGGGGATCATGTCCATGCCTGCCAGGGTGATGCGATGCGATTCAGACAAGCCGCATGGCCTCGTCGATGAGACTGTTCGCGGCTTCAGCGAGAAGGGCATCATGCGCTTCGCCGTAGATGGATTCGCGGCCGATCTCAAGCAGCACTGGCACCGCCAGCGGTGAAACGATTTCAAGTGATCGATGAACGATCTGCCCGCGGACACGCTTCAGCAGCATGGCCAGACGCTGGGCATCGATAAGGCCTTCGGCGGCATCATCCCAGGCGGCTCGCAGCAGAATATGGTCGGGTTGATGGGACCGCAGCACATCGTAGATCAGGTCTGTGCTGACAGTCATCTGCCTGGCGGTCTTCTCCAGACCGGGCTGGCGCCGTTCGATCAGCATGGCAATGATCGCGGCATTACGAAAGGTGCGCTTCATGAGACTGGACTCGGCCAGCCAGGCCTCGAGATCGTCGCCCAGCATGTCTTCGTCGAAAAGCCTGGCCAGTGAAAGCCGACCCGCTGTTATCAACAGCGAAAGGTCGCGCACTGTCCAGATGACCAGCGCATATTCCGAGGCCACGAAGCCGAGGGGCTGTGCACCCCAGCGTTCGAGCCGGCGGGTCAGAAGCATGCCGAGGCTCTGGTGGGCCAGTCGCCCTTCGAAGGGATAGCAGACGAGATAGTGCTTGTCGGCACGCGGAAAGGTTTCGACCAGCATCTGGTTGGCGCGCGGCACGACCGACTTGAACCGCTGCAGCGACAGCCAGTCCTGCACCTGAAGAGGAAGGGCCTTCCAGGCTTGAGGGTCTGCCAGCATTTCACGAACCCTCTGCGCCAGATAGGTCGAAAGCGGAAACTTTCCGCCCTGATAGGATGGGATCATGGGATCGCTGGCTCCGCCACGCGAGGCCAGAGCGCCGAATTCGTCCAGTCCTTCGAAACGCAACACTTCTCCTGCAAAGAGGAAAGTATCGCCGGGCGACAACTGACTGAGGAACCACTCTTCCATTTCGCCCAGCACCCGCCCACCAGTGATTATCCGTTTGCCAAGACGCCGTTTCACATGGGCCAACCGGACCTTCAGCATCTCGTCCTCGACGATGGTGCCTGCGTTGAGCTTGTAAGAGGTGATCAGGCGGGGATGGGCGAGGCGCAGCGATCCATCGGCCTGGCGTTTCAGCTTCGCATAGCGTTCATAGGCTTTGAGCGCGTAGCCACCGGTGGCGACATAATCCACCGCCAAGTCGTAGTCAGCCCGCGAGAGATGGCGGTAGGTCCAGGCGCTTGTCACTTCCTGGTAGAGTTGTTCGGGCACGAAGGAGCTGGCGCAGGCCCGCCCAAGGATGTGCTGAGCCAGAACATCGAGCTTGAGCACGCAAGGATAGTCCGTATCCTGCGCATTGGCCCTGGCGGCCTGGAGCGCTGCTTCGCATTCCAGCACTTCAAAGCGGTTTGATGGCACCAGTAGTGCCTCCGACGGAAGGTCGAGCCGATGATTTGACCGGCCGATTCGCTGCAGGAGCCGGCTGGATCCCTTGGGCGCACCAACGTGAATCACCAGATCGACATCGCCCCAGTCGATGCCAAGTTCGAGCGTCGAGGTACAGACGACGGCGCGCAGCTTACCGTCAGCCATCGCGGCCTCCACCTTGCGGCGCTGGCTGACATCCAGTGATCCGTGATGGATGGCGATGGGGAGGTGGTCGTCGTTGGCCTCCCACAGGGATTGAAACACCATCTCCGCCTGGCTGCGGGTGTTGACAAAAATCAGCGTCAGCCGGGCCTGGCGGATTTCGTCATAGATTTCCGGGATGGCATAGAGTGCCGAATGACCGGACCACGGGACGCGCTCCACCGACTTGAGGATGCGGATGCGCGGCGTCGCGCCGGGCAAACCCATAACCAGCGGTGCCGGTTCCATTCCGGCGGGGACCAGCCAGGCGCGGAGCGCATCCGGGTCCGCCACCGTGGCCGACAAACCGATCCGCCGGGCTTCGGGGGCATGGGTCTGGACCCGCGTGAGGGCCAGCGACAGCAACACACCGCGTTTGGACGTCACCAGCGAGTGCAGTTCGTCCAACACGATCAGGCGGAGGTCGCGCAAGAGATGCGCCGCATGGGGATCGGCGACCAGGAGCGAAACCTGCTCTGGCGTGGTGATCAGGATGTCAGGCGGGTTTTGGCGCTGGCGTTGGCGCTTATGCTGCGGCGTATCGCCGGTGCGGGTCTCGATGGTGACGGCGAGGCCCATCTCCCGGACCGGCGTTTCCAGATTGCGGGCGATATCGACCGCCAGGGCCTTGAGCGGCGATACATAGAGCGTATGGATGCCGCGCCGCTGCTGCCGGCCGGCGAGGTCTATGAGACTGGGAAGAAATCCTGCCAGGGTCTTGCCGCCGCCGGTCGGTGAAATCAGCAGGACGTTGTCGCCGCGATCAACATGATGAAGCACCGCGAGCTGATGAGGGCGAGGAGCCCAGCCGCGCGATGCGAACCAGTCGTTGAAGCCTTGCGGGAGACTCATGGCCGGCAGCTTGACTTGGGATCGGGATCAAAGCAACTGAACCCATGGCAGGTCCCAACCACGCTTCCCCGCCGGCTGCGCCCGTGACACATCACTCCGTGCTCGCGGTTGCGGTACCGATCATGCTGTCCAATGTCTCCGAGCCGCTGATCGGGGTCGTCAATACTGCCGTCATTGGGCAGCTGCCGGACCCCTATTACATTGGCGCCATCGCCGTGGGGGCCCTGATCTTTTCCTTCATCTTCTGGGGTTTTGGTTTCCTGCGCCTGTCGACGGGCGGACTTTCCGCCCAGGCCACCGGCGCCGGCGACACGGCAGAACTGGTGGCCGTGCTCGGCCGTTCCCTGATGATCGCCGCCATCGCTGGTCTGGCGCTGATCGCCCTGTCGCCGCTGATCCGAACCGTCGCCTTCGATCTCATCGGTGGCTCGCCCGACATCCGTGCCCATGGCGAAACCTACTTCAATTACCGGATCTGGTCGGCGCCGGCGGCCCTGGCCAACTACTGCGTCATGGGCTGGTTCGTGGGGCAGGCGAAAGCCCGGCTCGCCTTTCTGGTGCAGTTGTTCCTCAATGTTTCCAACATGGCGCTTTCGGCTTTCTTCGTCCTGGTCCTTGGCATGACGTCTGACGGAGTCGGCCTGGCTGCTCTCATGTCGGGATGGGCGGCGGCGGTGTTGGGATTGGCCATTGCCTTCAGCCTCTTGCGGCACATGGGAGCCCACCCCGTCTGGTCGCGCATGCTGGAAGGCAAGGCGTTGACCCGCACGCTCGGCATGAACGGGGACGTGATGGTCAGAACGCTCTGCCTCGTCTTCGCCTTCACATGGTTCACAGCCCGCGGCGCCCGGGCCGGTGACGTGGTCATCGCAGCCAATGCCGTGCTGATGCACCTCTTCGAGGTTTCGGCCTATCTCATCGACGGCTTCGCCTATGCCAGCGAGGCTCTGGTCGGCCAATCGGTGGGCGCCCGCAACCGCAAGCGCTTCCGCGATGCCGTCTGGCTGACAAGCGTCTGGGCCATGGTGGTGGGCATCGTCTGCTCGCTTGCCGTATGGCTTTTCGGTCCGGTGGTCATCGACTGGATGTCGGTCAGCCCCGACGTGCGAGAGACAGCCCGTGTCTATCTGCCATGGGCGGCCATCTCGCCGGTGCTTGGTGTCATCGCCTTCCAGTTCGACGGGATCTTTACCGGCGCCATGGCCACCAAGGACATGCGCAACATGATGATTGTCTCACTGGCGATCTTCATGGGCGCCTGGTGGTTGCTTGAAGCCCGTTATGGCAACCACGGTCTGTGGGCAGCACTCAATATCTTCTTTGTGGCGCGCGGGCTTACCTTTGCCAGCCGCATGCCGTCGCTCGAAAGGCGCGCCTTTGCCTGATGAACGGTTTCAAAGAGCAGGGAAGCGCTGACGTGATTGATCCTTGAGGAGGGTGGCCTTTGCCCCTCCGGGTGAGGACTCTCCCTTCGCTTGAGTGGAAGGGAGGCGCGGGCGCAGCCCGGCGCAGTGTGCCAGCTTGTGTAAGCTGGCGGTGAGCGCCTGACAGCGCCCGCTC
>JAGRLX010000179.1 GCA_020441605.1 Alphaproteobacteria bacterium | reverse complement strand
CCTGGCCGATCTCTTCCTCGACAAAGACAACAAGACCCTCGACACCTTCTCCGAGGCCGGTAAGTCGATCTTCGTGGCTGCTTGTCTGCTGGCAATACAGCGCGGCACACCGACCCTGGGCGAAGTTAACAAGATCGTCTCGGCAGGGGATTACAAAAACGCCCAATACAGCGCCTATGCCGATGAAGCCAAGGAAGAGGTGGTGCGTGAGCTTTGGACCAATGCGGCCAGTGCTTCTTCACGGCTTTTGACCTCGAACATCCAGGCGCTGATGACGGCGGGCCTCAAGCAATGGGACAACCCGGCAGTGCGCTCGGCGACCGAGGCCAGTGATTTTGACTTTGGCCATTTCCGGCGCAAACCGTATTCGCTCTATATCGTGGTCTCCGAGGATCACATCACGACGCTGGCGCCGCTTCTGCGGCTCATGTTCGCCGATCTCATTGCCAGCCTGCGTCTGAACGAGCCGGGCCCGGACGAGCCCTGGCCGGTCATGATGATGATCGACGAATTCCAGCAGATGGGGGCCATGCCTTATCTCGAGCGCGCCATTCATTCGCTGGCGAGTTATGGCGGGCGCGTGGCGATGATCGCGCAGTCACTGGCGGCGCTGGACCGTATTTACGGGTCTGAGGGTCGCGAGAGCTTGGAAAATGGGGCAGGGCTCAAGCTCTACATCACGCCGCGAGACCAGCGCACCGTGCGGGAGGTGTCAGCGGCGGTTGGCAGCACGACCCGCGAGGCGGTCACACGCATGTATGGGCGCAACAAGGGGATTCTTGGGGCCACCTCGACAAGCGCGCGGCTGGAGGAAAGGCCGCTCCTTTCGGAAACCGAGGCCCGCCTTCTGGACCCTGACGAGGTGATCATCCTTGCCTCGCCGCAGCATCCGATCAAGGCGCAGCGCATCAAGTATTACGACGATCCGCTGTTCAAGACGATGGTCGAGCAGCAGGAGGGCAGGGATTATCCCTATCCGCCAAGTGTGGAAGGGGTTGGACCTTGGGTCGATGGTGGCGATGAGGACGAAAGTTGCGAGCTGGAGGAGCAAGCCAGCACGTTGAGATCGCGGCGGCGACAAGCTCGGGCGATGCGGGCGGTGGCCGCGAAGCCCGATCGGGAGGATTTGCGGCCGGAGGAGATGGACCGAGACAATGGGGTGCCGCCGGAGTGGGAACAAGTGCTGGATCGGCAGGAGAGTTTTATCGGGGATTTGTTGGGGGAGTGAAATCGGGAGCAGCCGTTCATCCAGCGAGCGGCGAATTCAACAAATGAGCCCAAACCTACTTGCACGTGTTGCCATCAAGCTTGCGAATTAGGCTCTCAACCAAGCTCAAGTCTGAGCCACGCAACGTTGGGTCCCTCGACTTAACCGCCGTGACACAAGCTATGCGAAGGTGATCTCGGTCTTGAGACGCTAAAAGGCTGGCGTTTTCAGGGTGACGGGAAACGGCAACCAGTAAATCACCTTCAAAGAAATCTCCTTCTGCAAACGGGTTTTCACGCAGAATCTCAATGGCTTTCGGAAGAAGGTATTGAACGCCAATAGACTGACTGAGCATTATACGGAGGTCTTCGACGCAAAAATCTCCTATCCGTTTCTTCCGTAATTGGTGGCAGGTCGTGACTACATGAGAGGTACAGTTCGGGTCTGGCCAAACATCTTTTTCAAGCTGCTCTAGCGTCAAGTGATCTAATGCTTTCATACCGCGAGTCTGAGCGTAAAGAAGATTAAGTCAACGGCAGAAAAGTCCGCATTCCACCAGTTCATGCACAGTGCAGCGAAGGTCGGGTTTCGCGATTGTCAGAGCAGAAACAACTCACCCCAGTAAAAGCAACTCAGCAATCCCCCGCCTTCCTTCGCTCCTTCCCAACTGCACTATCACATCAATCGATCTTCGAATGTAGGTCTGCACCTCGGCAAAGGTCAGCGGTGTTCCTGCCTGCAGCACCATGATCGCCAACCGATCAATTGCGAGTTCAGCCGTCTCCGCATGGATCGTCGACACTGACCCCCCATGCCCTGTGTTGATCGCCTCAAGATAGGTGAGCGCCTCAGACCCTCGCAATTCGCCCACCACGATCCGATCTGGTCGCATCCGAAGAGAAGCTTGCAACAATGCACCGGCTGATCGCGGGCTATCCTTGACCCGGTCGGCAAGCAGACAAACTGTATTCGGCTGGTGCGGGAACAGTTCGAACGCGTCTTCGATGGTGATGAGCCGCTCACTGTTAGGAACATGCGTCAGGAGATGGCGCGCAAAGGTCGTTTTGCCTGTCGAGGTCCCGCCACTCACCAGGATGTTCAAGCGGTTTTCAACAAGTTGTTGCAATGCCACGGTCAGATCAGTCATTGCCACTTCCGAGATCGCTTTCAGCTTCTCTGCCCGAATATCAGTCAAAGAAACTGCTTTGCCTTGAAGGTAGGCCGGTTCATAGCTGCGAATGTCAGTTTGCCCAAACAGCCGGATGGTGATCGCGGCCCCTTGCTCCACAGCAGGAGACACCGCGACCTGCACGCGCAGTGGTCGCCCCCGAAACTCCACCTTGCCAGAAACCAGAGGGTTCTTCTCCGAGACCTTGGCCTTTGCATCGCCAACCATGGTGGTCCCGAGGTTGACCGCATCAGCCGGGTCTACGGCCTTGTCACCACATTCCATGGCAATGGACCCACGTCGCTCAACCCACACTCGGCCGTCCGGATTGATGGCCAACTCGATGACGTCGTCATCGATGAGCCAGTGCTCAAACGGTGCGAGGTATCGCTCCAGGTACGAAGCAGGCAGGGCAACTTCGGTCAATAAATCACCACATCCCTGTCGACGAGCACGGTCACGCCGGCGCCCTGATCCACATAGATCGTCGGTGAGATCGAAACCTGATCGGCAATGACGGAACTGGTCGCATCCGAGAGGTCCGAGCCGATGTTGGCCAGCACGTCGGCGGCGGTTTCATCTTGGACACGTTCCGCAGCCACCGAAGGCGCTGCACCAATGATCGAAATCAACGCAGCCCCGCCAAAGCGTTCCAGGAATTTGGTATCGACCAGCCCGGTCAGACCAGACCGACCGAGCTGATCCCCACCAACGGCGGAGATATTGATCGAAGTGCCATCCGGCGTGAGGATGCGGGTCCAGAGGATCAGGATACGTTTCTGGTTCACCTCGATGCCGGAGCGATATTGGCCAAAGAGGCGTGACCCGCGCGGGATCAGGATCCGGTCTCCGGAAAAGGCCGGAACAGGTTCCGAAACGACTGCCACCACATTACCTGGCAGGTCGCCGTTGATCGCGGTTTGCAGGACGGCCTGGATCACGGAGCCTTGCGCGAGCGTGCGATCCGGGAATTCCATACGCGCGGCCTCTTCGATCTCAAGAGGGCGTGCGGCGGTTTGCAGATATGCTTCGTTTTCATTGAGGGGTGCAGCCGCCCCGGTCGGCGCTGCGCCAGGCGATCCGGATGTTGCGGTGGCCGACCCCTTGCCATCGGCATAGACGATGGCGGGTGACCGGATTTGCGCATTCAGCAGTTCGGCGGCAGCACGTTCAGCTTCGCGACGACGTTGCTCTTCCTCTTGCCGACGCCGTTCTTCGAGTAGACGTTGATCGGCGATGAGGGACCCTTCCTGCAGTTCGATTTCAAGCGCTTCCCGTTGCGCCCGTTCGGCATCGAGAAGGCTCTGCAGGCTGGAAAGGCGTGTCGTGTTTTCGCGCTCGAGGGCTGCCAGGTCACGTTCACGCTGAGCGATTTGTTCTTCAAGCGCCTTGGTTTGCGCATCGAATGCCTCGCGCAGGTCGCCGACGGCGGCCTGGATTTCGGCATTGCGTTCGGATTGGCTGGCAGCCAACGCCTCACGTAGGCGGGCCAGTTCATCGAGCACCTCGCGGTTGGGCTCCGGGGCAGGGGTGGCGGGCACATCAAGCGCTTCTTCCACCGCGATCAGCGCATCATTGACCCGCCGATCGGTCTCATCCGGGGGGAACTCCAATCGTCCGCCACCGGGGCGACCGTCCTGAAAGGGTGTGACCTCGGATGTCTCAAGTTGTGCTGGCCCGTTCTGGGCGCTGCTCGCCAACCAGTAGGCTACTCCCGCGCCGCCAATTGCGAGGGCGATCGCCAGCGCTCCTACTCCGATGCCACCGGACCGGGGTTTCGATTTGCCTTCCTTGAACGTGTCGAGGCGCTTTTGCAGGTCGGGATCATCGGCCATGGTCAATTGCTCACGTAAATGGCGGAGCGATCCCGCGCGATGCAGAGCGCCTCATCATCGATCCGCAGGGTCCAGTAATCATTCACGCCGAGAACGCGGACGGTGTTGCCATCCTGGGTCCAGTTGACGGTACGCTCGCGGCCCTGA
>JAGRLX010000017.1 GCA_020441605.1 Alphaproteobacteria bacterium | reverse complement strand
CAGGAACTCGACCGCATGGAGTTCCATGTCTACGAGACTGGGGAGACGATCAGTGCCGCCCGCCGTCCCATCGTGATCATCACCTCGAACAATGAAAAGGAGTTGCCGGATGCTTTCCTGCGCCGCTGCTTTTTCCACTATATCAGGTTCCCCGACGCCGAGACCATGCAGGCAATCGTCGACGTGCATTTTCCCGGCATCAAGAAGCGCCTGGTGAGCGAGGCCCTCAACATCTTCTTCGAGATCCGCGAAGTTCCAGGCCTCAAGAAGAAGCCGTCAACATCCGAATTGCTGGACTGGCTGAAACTGCTGCTCAGCGAAGACGTCACGCCCGAAACCCTCAGCGAGCGTGATCCGCGCAAGATCATTCCCCCACTTCACGGCGCGCTGTTGAAGAACGAGCAGGACGTCATGCTATTCGAGCGCCTGGCCTTCATGGCCCGGCGGGACGGCCGCTGATCCTGACGGGTCGACCACCCAAGAGAGATTGGATGGCGCCCTCACAACGCGTCCAATGTTCCGCCCTCGGAGCAATCCTCTTCGACCGTAACCTGGCCGTCCGGCGTACCTTGAATGAGGCGGACAAAATTCGCCTGGGCGCGCCGGCCATTCGCGTCAGCGGCACCGTAATAGGCGCGGAATACCTGCTTTGGAAGGCCAGCCAGCCTGAGCGTCAGTCCCGCGGCCGTGACCGAATAGCCTCCAGACAATGTAATGATCTGCTGTGTCATGCGCACACCCGGCGGCGATATGAAGTCGGAGTCCTGAACGACCCGCACGGCAGCACCGTCGACGATGGTATATTTCGCGACAACGCGGCCACTGGCCCCATAGGGAACCGACGGCGTGAAGGTCAGCGTACCAACCGTTTGCGTCATGCCGCCGCCCCGCAAGGCATTCAGATGGCCTGTCGCGTTGTATGTAAATGTAGCCTGACACAATCCCGTCAGTTGAAAGAGATAGGCGCCCGACAAATGCGGATCCGCCGCCGAAGCCTCTGCGGCCAGAGCGATCGGCAATGCCACTGCAGCTATGGTGAGGTATCTGTGCATCGTGCTTCTCCACATGAGATAGCTCTTGCTACCAGAACTGTGACCCTTGATCTTGACCCAAGTCAACGAGTTCCGCCGCGCCTCACCGCCCGAACGGCCAGTGCCGCTGCGGCATTCTCGCTCCCGGGTTCGCCGTGCTATGTTTGCTGACAAACATGATGAAAACGACGCATTCGATGACGCGCCGCACCATCCTGATGGCTGCGCTCGCGAAGGTTGGGGCAGCACGCGCAGAAAACGAGGCGACGATGGAGCTGCATGAATCGGCCAGGGCCAACGATGCCACCGCGCTCGTCAGGCTGATTGACGCAGGTCATGACCTCGAATCGCGCGACGCGCATGGCCGCACAGCGCTGCTTGCTGCCACCCACACCAATGCCGTGGAGGCCGCCCGCCTGCTCATTGCCGCTGGTGCCGACGTGAATGCCAAGGACGGCATCGCCGACACGCCCTTTCTTTATGCAGGCGCCGAAGGCCGTCTTGAAATCCTGCAGCTGATCCTTGCCACCGGCACGGCCAACTTGCAGGACACCAATCGCTACGGCGGCACAGCGCTCATCCCCGCCTCCCACCATGGCCATCCCGAAACGGTGCGTGAATTGCTCAAGACGGCAATCGAAGTCGACCATGTCAACCGCCTCGGCTGGACGGCGCTTCTCGAAACCATCATCCTCTCGGATGGCGGCCCGGTGCATCAGGACATCCTGCGCCAGCTCATCGCCGCCGGGGCCGATGTCAACCTTTCCGATGCCGAAGGTGTCTCGCCGCTCGCCCATGCGCGGCAGCGCGGCTTCACTGCCATGGCAGCCATGCTTGAGCAGGCCGGCGCCAGATAGCTCTTTTCCGCAGTCCCGTTTTGCGGAAAGATGCAGCCGATCTTACGCCTCACTGGAGGATTCATGAACGCGCCGGAGTATATCTTTGAAGCCAGCACCAAGCCGTCATTGCCCTGGCATGAGGTGCCGCTGATCCGCGCCACGCCGGAAAGCGTCAAGGCCTATGGCTGTCTGGTGGACGACCCCGCCGGCTTCAACATCGAGATCGTGCGCTGGCCTCAGCAGGGATGGCGGCCGATCGATGAAGGCACCGGCGACGAAGGCGGTTTCGTCGAGGGAACATTTTCAGGCGAATGGATGGGCGATGTGCTCTATGGCCGCAATGAGGCGGTGAAGGGCCACTATGTGCTCGGCTGGTCAACCGACCCGCAGAAGGCTTCCGCCGAAAAGCAGACCGCACCACGCGACCAGGTGCTGCTCTGGCACATGAATTACCACCCGGACGGCGGCCAGATGTTCTTCCCGCTCGACAACCGGCCCTTCATCATTCCGGCGGCACTGCCTGGCGACAATCTCACGCCGGAAAAGGTCGTGGCCTTCTGGTGTGACGGATCGAAGGGCCTCTACATCCATCCCGGCATTTGGCACGAAGGCATCTTTCCGGTCGAAGACAGCCAGCGCTTCCTCGACCGCCAGGGTCGAGTCCACGCCCGGGTCAGCGCCGATATCGGCCGGGAATTCGGCGTCTATCTCGCCTGCCCGCTGCGCAAGGAGAAGATCAAGACAGTGTAGGTTTTCAAACAGGCGGCCGGCGGCGCAAACTGGGCCACCTGGTGCCTGGCTCGCGCTAGGGCACCGGCTTATCCAGCGCGGCGGCCACCCATGCAGTCACCGTGCAAGACGGTACATTGGCGAATTTCTGGATCTGAAGCCGCATGGTCACGAAGGGCGTGGTGTCGGTCAGCGTCGCGGGCCGTTGCGATACCAGGCGCATGCGTGCCAGGAACTCATGTTCGATGGTGAGTGTCAGGTCCTCGACGATATGCGCATGGGTTGCGGTCATGCTCTTGAACGTCGAGTCGAGATAGCCGGTTGCAAGCTTGAAGCTTGAGATGATGACATCTTCGAACGTGACCTTGAAGCCGCTGGTCAGAACCACGCCTGTGGAAGGACCGTTGGTTCCGAGGTTGGCCGGCCGTACCGATACGTGGAACAGGGTGCCTTGTTCGATGTAGGGAAGAATGCCGCAGGCAGAAGTCGTCTGCTCGACGATCATCGTGCCGGAAAACTTCACCGGCGCGGCCAGGGCGCCGGATGCCGTTGCGGTGATGCCGGCAGCGGCCAGCAATGACAAGAGTGTTCGTTTCATCGGTTGTTCCGTCCTCGCGATTGTGGCGTTGCCCTTTCTGCCATGGTGCAGGCGGTGCCTGACGAGGCAACTGGAGCGGAACAC
This sequence comes from Alphaproteobacteria bacterium, assembly GCA_020441605.1. The sequence goes on along the minus strand of JAGRLX010000017.1, from coordinate 38,013 downwards.
AGATTTGCATGGACCCGCCAGTCGAACAACTCACCTAAAAGATCAGTTTCCGGAATGTCAGCGCCGGGGCTCAACGGTCGAGCCGGCTCATCCAGCGGATCGCATGGGGCACGAACCAGGCATTGCCGCGGTAGAAGAACCTGCTGTCCATCTGTCGGTCGAAGACGCTCTCGCCACCCTTCTGACCCAGGATCCGCTTCGCCAGCTTCTGTCCGAACAGCGTGCCCATGGGTACGCCGGCGAAGCAATAGCCGCCGGCATAATGGACGCCGTCCTCGATACCGATCCGTGGATTGATGTCGAAGGTTCCCCCGCATTTGCCTGTCCACACGTGATCGAACCGCAAATCCTTGAGGTCGGGGAAGACACGCAGCAGCCGCGCATGCAATTGCTCCGCCTTGATGCGCAGATCGGCATCGATCTCGCCGGTAAGCCCGCCGAAAATGAGCCGCGTGGGATCGCCGGGCGCCCGGCGCATCCAGTCGACGTTGAAGTTCCAGTCGATGAAGGTCCGGTCGCCCGGCAGCAGTGCGGCAACACGCTCAGCGCCGAGCGGCGCCGACACGGTCTGATACGCATGGAACGGCATGAGGCGCCGTTGCAGCCATGGCCATTCCTTGCCGCCATAGCCATTGGTGGCGAAGATCAGGTCACGCGCCTGAACCTTGGCGCCTTTCACCAACACCGTGAAGCCCTGCGGCTCCTTGCGGAATCCGAACACCGGCGTTGAAGCACAGATGGCCACGCCCGCCGCCCGCGCCGCATCGAGCAACCCCTTGTGATAGAGGCCGGGATGAAGCCCGGCATGGTCTTCGATCTTCACGCCGCCGAAGTAATGGTCGGTGGCGATCTCGGCCCGCTGGGCGCTGCGGTCCACCGTGGCGAAAGGTTCGGCCAGGTGCTTCGCGCGCAAGTCGAATTCGCGCGCCATGGCGTCATACATCGCGGACGAGGTGGCCAGCAGCAGGCGGCCCTGCTGCCTATAGTGGCAGGCGATCTCTTCCTGTGCGACCGTTTCCTTCACCGCGAGGAACGCCTCCATAAGCTCGCCGTAGACGCGCTTTGCCCGGTCGAGGCCTTCCACAGCCATGATCTCGCCGAACGAGTGCTTGAGCGTGCGGCCGACATAGCCGGCATTGCGGGTAGAGGCGCCATGGCCCGGTTCCCTGGCCTCGAAGATCGTGACCTGCCGTCCGCCACGGGCGAGATGAAGGGCAGCCACCAACCCCGTAATGCCTGAGCCGACAATGGCGACATCGGTGGACCGTGGCGGGGCCAGCACTGCCGCATCGGCCAGTGGCGCGGCTTTCCACCAGTAGGGATCGAAGGAGGCCTTTGCGCTGAGCGCCATACTGCCATAGGCCATGTCAGCTCCCCCTTGCGCCGGATCTGGCTTCGTCGATCCGGTCGCGGATTTGCATGCCCCAGTATCCGAGTTGCACGGCCACGCGGCCGAAGGGGCCACCCGCCCAGTCCGGTGTGAAAGGCAGGAATCGCCGGTATTCGTCGTCCTTGGCGGCAATTGCCCTGGCCAGCAGGATGCCGCCCATGGCGGTGGTGTTGATACCGTGGCCGCCGAAGGCCGTGGCCCACCACTGCCCCTGTCCGTCGGTGCCGATCAGCGGCATGAAATGGCGGGCATAGCCCATCAGGCCAGCCCAGGCATAATCGATCCGCGGATCGCCGAGCGGCGGAAACACCGACAGCATGTCGGCCTTCATCCGTTCGGCCAGCCGTGCAGGTTCCGAAATGCGGGTCGTGATCGCCCCGCCCCACAGCAGCCGGTCCTCGTCGACGAGCCGGAAGTAATTGTTGGCCTGGCGGGAGTCGGAAACACCCATCCGTGTACGGATGATATCCTGGTGCAAGGGTTCGGTCACCGCGATATAGGTGGCCACCGGGAGAATGGCCCGACCCGTGGCATGGTGCAGCTTCCGGTCAAGCGCGGAGACACAATAGATGACGTCGCGTGCAGCCACGTTGCCGGCCGCCGTCCTTACGACATAGCCGGTCCGGTCCCGCTTGACCGACAGCGCCGGCGCCTCCTCGAATATCCGCGCCCCCGCCGCCACGGCCCGGCGCGCGATCAACAGGCCATAACGCAACGGATGCACCTGGAACGCGTGCCAATCCACCGCCGACTGGAAGAACCGTTGGCTGTTGACCACGCTTCGCGTCTTGGCTGTCGGCCAGAACTCCAGCTGCTCGCCGAAATCGCGGGCGCCCGCAGCGATATCTGATTTCTTGGCGGCTTCGTTGTCATAACGGACGCAGCCGACCTTGCCATCGCTCATCTTGATCGAGGAATCACCCTCGGCAATTTCCCGGCGCACGAATTCCGTGCCAAAACAGGAGAGGCGATGGAGGGCCCGCGCCGCCTCCAGCCCAACCCGCGCTTTGACCTTGTCCATCGACTGGGCATAGCCGTTGGACACGAAACCGCCGTTCCGCCCCGAGGCACCCCAGGCCACACGCCTGGCTTCGAGCAGGACGACGCTGACGCCCCGCCGCGCCAGTTCCAGGGTAGCGGTCAGGCCAGCCAACCCGCCCCCGATCACGCAGACATCGGCGTCAACATGTCCGGCAGGGCGTTTGGGCGGATCCCGGCTGGCCGTCGCCTCGTACCATGTTGCCCGTTCCAGATCGTGATCGTGCATTCCAAAACCCGCAATCAGCCAGTTGCCGGACGCCCGCGCCTTCGGCATAAGAGCGCCCATGCGCTTCTCATCAGGCAAAGATTTCCGGGATTGGCCACAGAAGGCCGTGACCATATTCGGCATGTCGGGCGTCGGCAAGACCACGCTGGCCCATCTGCTGCAGGACTCGAGCTGGTTCCATTATTCGGTCGACTACCGCATAGGCACCCGCTACATGGGCGAACACATCGTCGACAATTTCAAACGCGAGGCGATGCGGGTGCCCTTCCTCCGCGACCTGCTGCGCTCCGATTCGATCCACATCAATTCCAACATCACCTTCGAGAATCTGAGCCCGCTGTCCACCTATCTCGGCAAGCCCGGCAACCCCGACATGGGCGGCCTGCCATTCGCCGAATACAAGCGCCGCCAGAACCAGCACCGCCATGCCGAGATCCAGGCCCTGCTCGACGTGCCGGAGTTCATTGGACGGGCCCGGGACATCTACCAGTACGAGAATTTCGTCTGCGACTCGGGCGGCAGCCTGTGCGAGGTGGTGAACCTCAGTGATCCAGTCGATCCCGTGCTGAAATGCCTCTCGGACAACAGCCTCCTTCTCTACATCGAAGGCAGTCCGGGCCACACCAAGATGCTCGTGGAGCGCTTTCGCAAGAGCCCGAAGCCGATGTACTACCAGCCGCGTTTCCTCGATGCCAAGTGGGAGGAATACAAGGCCCTGAATGCCATCTCCAAGGACGATGACGTCGATCCGGATGGCTTCGCCGTCTGGGGCTTCGAGCAGCTGCTGCATCATCGCATCCCGCTCTACGAGACCATCGCCCGGCGCTATGGCTACACGGTCCACATGGACGAGGTGCCGGGCGTGAAGTCCGAGGAGGATTTCATTGCTCTCCTGTCCCGCACCATCGACAAGCCCTAGAGACGAACATGCCCATCCGCATCCCCAATGATCTGCCCGCCCGCCGCACGCTTGAACAGGAAGGCGTGATGCTGATGACCGAGGCGACCGCCGCCCGCCAGGATATCCGCCCGCTGCAGATCGGTCTGCTCAACCTGATGCCCAACAAGATCAAGACCGAGACTCAGTTCGCCCGCCTGATCGGCGCGACACCGCTGCAGGTCGAGCTGACGCTGGTCAAGATCACCAGCCACACCCCTCGCAATACCTCGGCCGAACACATGCTGGCCTTCTATGAGGATTGGGAGGACGTCCAGGATCGCAGGTTCGACGGCTTCATCGTCACCGGCGCACCGGTCGAGCTGCTGGATTTCGAGGACGTCACCTATTGGGACGAGCTTCGGCGCATCTTCGACTGGACCCAGACCCATGTTCATGCCGCGATGAACATCTGCTGGGGGGCGCAGGCAGCGCTTTACCATTTCCATAAGGTGCCCAAGCACGCCCTGCCCCGGAAGGCCTTCGGCGTCTACCGCCATCGCAACCTCAATCCGGCGTCACCGTATTTGCGGGGCTTTTCCGACGATTTTTCGATTCCGGTGTCGCGCTGGACCGAAAATCACCGCGCCGACCTGCCGGCGGATCGCGGCCTTGAAGTGCTGATGGAATCCGATGAGGCGGGTCTTTGCCTGATCAACGATCCCGCCCATCGCACGCTCCACATGTTCAATCACATCGAGTACGATACGACATCCCTGAGCGACGAATACTGGCGCGATACGGGTGCGGGCAAGCCGATCCACATTCCAGCCAATTATTTCCCCAAGGATGACCCGCAGCTTCCCCCCGAAAACCGCTGGCGGAGCCATGCCCACCTGCTCTTCGGCAACTGGATCAACGAGGTCTACCAGTCCACCCCCTTCGACATTGCAAACATCGGCAGGTAGACGGCGCCGCGGATCACTTGGACAGACGCGCCACCTGGTTCTTGATCTGCGAGGCGATTTCGTTGAACACGCTGGTGATGGTGCCGACGCCGGCGTCCGGCTCGAAATACCGCCCAGGCGCGCATTGCGACAGCAGGTCGGTCACCTCGGGGTCCTTGATATCATAGGCGATGGTGAAGACCGTAACCCCCTTGTCGCGCATCGACGTGCACAGTTTCAGCAGCGTCTGCTTGCCGTTCTCGACCGAGCGGTCGCTGGTGTCACCCCAATATTTCGATGTCTGCACGCCGTCGGTGAGCATGATGAGGAATTTGCGCGTCTTGCTGTCGGAATAGGGCGCGCCCTCCGAAAAGGGCGCCTGCGGATCGAGCAGGTTCCAGCCAAATTCCGCACCCAGCGGGATATTGGTGTTGCCCAGCGGCCGCATGGCATTGAGCTTGGTCTTGATCGTGGTCATGTTCGTGGTCAGCGGCACGATCTTCAGCCCCTTGGTCTGATAGGCACTGCACCCATAGCCACCCTTGTTCTCACTCGTGTTGTCGAAGTAGCCCCATTTGGTCTGGGGGTCCGACGTCGGCGTATCGACCGTCGTGTTGTAGGGATAGATGCGGTCCTGGGTGCAACCGGTCCAGGTGGATGTGGCCGAATATTGCGAGACATATTCCGACGGCATGCTGGTATAGACCATGGCCGAAAACGGCACGAGGCCCATCTTCAGCTTGCCGTCATCGATCGCCGCATCGAGGCCGTCGATCATCGTGGTCGCCGCCGTGCGCATCGACTGATACTTTTTATTACTGTTCATCGAGCCGGAATAGTCCAGCACCATCACCACCTCGGCGGTGCCCGCGAAGGGCCGCATCACTTCGGCGAATTCGTCGATGTCCATGTGATTGATGCCGGCCACCCGCATGAACGAGGTCGTCATCGTCGTGTCGACCGTAGCCTTGACCGATGTCGCCCCGATGGCCACGTTGATGGCCGGGTAATCGCCATTGAAGCTCGGCAGATTGGATTCGAAATAGGCCTTGGCGATGGCCTTGCGCTCGTCGTCGGTCTTGTCGTCCGGAAGTGCCGCCGCGAGTGCCGCGCCGTCCAGCGCGGCCTGGATTTTCGCCTTGCTGTTGGCGTAGCGGAGGTAGTCGATCGCCGTGCCCGCCGCCAGCAGCAGGGGAACGACCGAAAGTGCGAATAGGATTGTAACGTTGCCACCCGCTGCCCCGAGAAAGCTCCTGGACCACCGAAACATCGTAATCATGACCTCTGTTCTGCGTGGCGATTGCCGCCAACGCATTGTTCACCCGCCTAATCGTTTTCATGCTAGCCGGGCAACCGTCGAAGTTGCATTGAACCAATTGATAAAATTTGAATGGAATGTCGGAATTATTGTCACCAAACCGTGATCTGCGGCTTGTTTGAAAGGAAATATCCGAACTGGAGCCATCGGACCCATGTTGAATCTCCTACTCCTGCGTCACGCCAAATCGAGCCGGTCCGACCCGGAACTTGATGATACCGCCAGGCCCCTGACCGCCCGGGGACGGGAAGCGGCCGCGGCCATGGGGAGGCGGCTGGCCGGCATGGGACTCGTGCCGGACCTGGTTCTGTGTTCGCCGGCCCGGCGGGCCCGCGACACGTGGAAAATAGCCGCGGCAGCACTCGGGGCCGCCCCCCGAACCCTCGTCAGGGATGAGATCTATGACTTCGGCAATGGTGGACGCCTGCTCGAGGCGATCAAAGCCCATGGCGGCGAGGCCACAACCCTCCTGGTCGTCGGCCACAATCCCTCGATGGAGCGTCTGGCCCTGCGCCTTGCAGGAACTGGCGATGAAAGGCTGCGCCAGCGGATGGAAAGGAAATTTCCGACCGCCGCCCTGGCGGTGATCTGCTTTGACCTCGCCTCCTGGGACGCCATTGGCACCGGCAATGGCGACCTTCAGTCTTTTGTCCGCCCCCGGGACCTGACCTCCGGCAAACCCGGCTGATCCCAGTTTTTTCTTGTCTCACCAGCAGCTTGCCCCCAATTATCGGGGAGGTTAGGCAGTGAGGCCCGTGAAGTTTTCAGATCTTTATGATGGCGGACGCGTGGCGGCCGGAGGCCTGAGGGACTTCGCCGCCGGACTGGTGAGTCCCGCCTTGCGGCTGGGGGTCACCGGCCTGTCGCGCTCGGGCAAGACGGTCTTCATCACAGCGCTCGTGCATGCCATGCTCAGGGGAGGCCGGCTGCCGGCTTTCGAGGCCATGACCCAGGGTCGGGTGACCCGCGTCTTTCTCGAACCCCAACCCGACGACGACCTTCCGCGTTTCGCCTATGAGGACCACCTGGCGGCCGTCTCCGGCGAGAACCGGCATTGGCCCGAAGGCACGCGCCGGATCAGCCAGTTGCGGCTCACCATCGAATACATTCCCCGTGGCTTCATCGCCCGCAATCTGGTCCAGGGCCGTCTGCATCTCGATATCATCGATTACCCAGGGGAGTGGTTGCTCGACCTGCCGCTCATGAAGATGTCCTATGCCGAATGGTCGGCGGCGACCGTTGCGGCAAGCCGTACCGAACCACGGCTGTCACGCGCCGCCGAATGGCACCGCCACCTGAGAACCCTCGACGCCATGGCGGCGGCCGATGAGGCCGAGGCGATAGCCGCAGCCGGTCACTTTACCGCCTATCTGGCGAGCTGCCGTGACGATGAGGTTTCTCTGTCGGCGCTTCCGCCTGGGCGTTTTCTCATGCCGGGCGACTTTGCCGGCTCGCCGCTGCTTGCCTTCGCCCCGCTCGATGTGGCGCCAGCGGCGGTCTTCCCCCGGGGCTCCCTTGGCGCCCTGATGGAGCGCCGCTACCAGTCCTATGTCGACAAGGTCGTCAAGCCGTTCTTCTTCGGCCATTTCGCCAGGCTCGACCGGCAGATCGTCCTGGTCGACGCGCTCACCGCCCTGAACGCCGGAGCCGGCGCCGTGAAGGATCTGCAGGCCGCCCTCACCCAGATCCTCACCTGCTTCCGCCAGGGCTCGAATTCGCTTCTGTCCAGCGTCTTTGGTCACCGGGTGGATCGCATCCTCTTCGCCGCCACCAAGGCGGACCTCCTGCACCACGGCGCCCACGACCGCCTCGAGGACATTCTCAAGCTCATCGTGGCCCAGGCCATGGACCGTGCCGCCTATTCGGGTGCCGCCCTCGATGTCACCGCCCTGGCCGCCATCCGCTCGACCCGCGAAGCGGCAGTCAAGCAGAAGGGCGAAACGCTGGATTGCGTCGCCGGCATTCCGCAACAGGGTGAGTCCATCGGCACTACCACCTTCGACGGCGAGACCGAGGCGGCGATCTTCACCGGTGACCTGCCGGCCGACCCCGCCGAGGCCCTTGACGGCTCCCTCGAAGGCCACCTCCGATTTCTGCGCTTCCGTCCGCCGCTGGCCAAGGACGGCCGCTACCCCCACATCCGCCTCGACCGTGCCCTCGAATTCCTCATTGGAGACCGCCTCGCATGACCGAAGACCGGCGCGATCCCAGAGCCTTCGTCATCGACGAGCCGAAGCCCCATGAAATCGCCACCGCACCGCGGCGCAAGCCACGCGCCATCACTGGCATCACGTTCGAAACCTCCGATGAGGACAACATCGTTGCCCCCCCGGCACCGCTTCCGGTGCCCCGCCGCTGGCGCTGGGGCATGATCCTCGGCGGCGCCTTGCTGTCGCTGGTCACCATGTGGGCGGGTCTGGCCATAACTCAACTGGTCGAGGAGTTCTTCACCCGTTCACCCTACCTCGGCTGGCTGGCGCTGGCGGTCGCCGGACTTGCCGGGCTTGCCGCTGTGGCCATTATCCTGCGCGAAGTCATCGCGCTGGCGCGGTTGCGCCGCATCGAACACATTCAGGCCGATGCCGCCCACACGCTCAATACCGATGATCCTGCCGCCGGCGCTCGGACGGTTGCAGAATTGCGCCGCCTTTATGCCGGTCGGCCGGACCAGCAATGGGGGCTCCAGAACCTCGCCCGGCATGACGCCGACATCATGGACCCCCGCGACCGGGTCAGGCTGGCTGATCGCTGTCTGATCGAACCCCGCGACGAGGATGCCCATCGCATCATTGCCAGGGCGGCCCGGCGGGTGACCCTGCTCACCACGGTCACGCCCGCCGCCGCCCTCGACATTCTCTTCGTGGCCGCCCAGAACATTCGCATGCTGCGCGAGCTGGCAACGCTTTACGGCGGTCGGCCCTCGGCCCTCGCTACCATCCGTCTCGCCCGCATGGTGGTGGGCCACCTCGCAGTCACCGGCGGCCTCGCCCTGTCCGACAATCTTCTCCAGCATGTGGTCGGGAAAGGCCTGCTCGGCCGGCTGTCGGCCCGTTTTGGCGAAGGCGCCGTCAATGGTATCCTCACCGCCCGGATCGGCCTGGCGGCCCGTGACGTCTGCCGTCCGATCCCGCAAGACCTGTCCGCCCGCGAGACACTCGGCAGTCTCATGCGCGAACTGGTTTCCATGAATGACGACAAGGACGCCACATGACCGCCACGGCCAATCTCGATCCGGACGTCCAGCGGCGCCATGACATCCGCAACTGGCTGCACACGGTTATCCTGGTTGCTGGAACCGGCGCCCTCGCCGCGGCCATCGCCTGGGTGGTGTACGGTCCCGACGGTCTCGTCTGGGCGGCCGCCTTTGGCGCAGTCGGCCTGTGGACCCTGGGCCGCATGTCGCCCAAGGTAGTGCTGAACCTCTACAAGGCGCGCGAACTCGAAGAACATGAGATACCCGAACTGCACGATCTGATGCGCACCCTCACCCGGCGCGCCGACCTGCCTACCGTACCGCGCCTCTATTATGTGCCGAGCACCATGCTGAATGCCTTTGCCGTCGGCAAACCGGAGGATTCGGCCATCGCGGTCACCGACGGCCTGCTCCGCGCCATGACCATCCGGCAGCTGGCCGGCATCCTGGCGCATGAAGTCTCCCACATCCGCAACGGCGATCTGCGGGTCATGGGACTGGCCGATGTCCTCAATCGCATCACCGGCTTCATGTCGACCATGGGCCTCCTCGGCGTGCCGCTGATGTTCGGCACCGGCTGGAACATTCCCGTGCTCGGCCTGCTGCTGCTGATCTTCGCGCCCACCATCGGCGGCCTGCTGCAGCTGGCCCTGTCGCGGGCCCGTGAATACGATGCCGATCTCGATGGCGCCGGACTGACCGGCGATCCGGAAGGCCTGGCCTCGGCGCTGGCACTGCTCGAACGCAAGCAGTCGGCCATGTGGGAGGGCTTGGTGCTGCCCGGCTCACGCCTGCCGGAACCATCGCTGTTGCGCACCCATCCACGTACCGCCGACCGCATCGAGCGGCTTCTGGCGCTGCGCAAGGACGTCACTCTCGACGTGTCGCTGCCCGACACCCGGCCCGCGCCGACACCGTCGATCATTGCGCCCTTGCGCCCGCCGCGCATCCACTGGCACCGCTTCGGCATCTGGTATTGACGTCATGTTTCTCGCCTTCTTCACCGAGCTTCGCGCCGCCGGATTGCCGGTGTCGATCAAGGAATATCTGGCCCTGATCGAAGCCATGGATCGGGGCCTGGCCGCCTACAGCACCGAAGACTTCTATTTCCTCGCGCGCGCCGCCCTGGTGAAGGACGAGCGCAACCTCGACAAGTTCGACCGCGTATTCGGCCAAGTCTTCAAGGGCCTCGCCGATGTCGGTACGGCGCTTGTGGCCGACATCCCCGATGAATGGCTGCGCAAGCTGACCGAGAAATTCCTCACTGACGAGGAAAAGAGGCAGGTCGAGGCCCTGGGCGGGCTCGACAGGATCCTCGAGGAATTGAGGAAGCGGCTGGAAGAGCAGAAGGGCCGCCACCAGGGCGGCAACAAGTGGATCGGCACCGCCGGCACCTCGCCGTTCGGCGCCTACGGGTACAATCCCGCCGGTGTCCGCATCGGCCAGGACGGCAATCGCAACAACCGGGCCGTCAAGGTCTGGGACCGGCGTGATTTCAAGGATCTCGATGACACGGTGGAACTCGGCACCCGCAACATCAAGGTGGCGCTTCGCCGTCTGCGCAAGTTCGCCCGCGAGGGGGCGGCCGAGGAATTGGACCTTGACGGCACCATCGGCGCGACGGCGCGCCAGGGCTGGCTCGACGTGAAGCTGGTACCAGAACGCCGCAATACGGTGAAGGTGCTGCTGTTCTTCGACGTCGGTGGCTCCATGGACCCGCATGTGAAGGTCTGCGAGGAGCTGTTCTCCGCCGCCCGGGCCGAGTTCAAGCACATGGAATATTTCTACTTCCACAACTGCGTCTACGAGACAGTATGGCGCAACAATCGCCGCCGCAACGCCGAGCGCATCGGCACCTGGGACGTGCTTCACACCTATGCTCATGATTACAAGGTGATTTTCGTCGGCGATGCGGCGATGAGCCCGTTCGAGTTGACCCATCCCGGCGGCTCGGTGGAACACTGGAACGACGAGCCTGGCCTTGTCTGGCTGCAGCGCGTGACGGCCACCTACCCCCATGCCGTGTGGATCAATCCGTCGCCAGAGCGTCATTGGTCCTATTCGCCGTCGCGCGAGCTCGTCTCCGGCGCCTTCGAGAACCGGATGTATCCGCTCACGCTGGACGGCCTCGACCGCGCCATGCGCCAGCTCGTGCGCTGAACCTTACCAAGAATTCATCTGCCGGACAGACGGATCGCCGCATTTGGCGCGTCTTATGGTCATCAAGCAAACCAGAGGAGTTCCAAATGCAGAAGAAGACAAAGATTGCCCTTGCGGCCGGTGTGGCCGGACTGTTGGCCCTTGGCGGCCTCGCTGGCGTGGCCAGCGCCGATGGCGGCTGGGGTAAGCGTCACGGGATGGGCCACGGCATGGGATATGGCATGGATCACGGCATGGGTATGCGCGGCATGGCCATGCAGATGATGGAGCGCTACGATGCCAACAAGGACGGCAAGCTCTCCCAGGAAGAGATCGACGCCAACCGCAGCCAGTGGCACGGCGAGTTCGATGGCGACAAGAACGGTTCGCTGTCCCTCGACGAGTTTCAGAACCTTTGGCTCAAGGCCCGCCACGAGCAGATGGTGCGGGAATTCCAGTTCTTCGACCGCGATGGCAATGGCCAGGTGACCCTTGACGAATACAAGGCCCCCATGGCCGGAATGGTCGCCAACCGTGACCGCAATGGCGACGGCTTCCTCAGCCGTGAAGACCGGGGCGGCAAGCATGGCTGGCGTCATGGCAAGCGCGGCGACCGCATGGGCCAGGGCATGGGCCAAGGCATGGGCCAAGGCCAGGGTCCAGGCCCCGGCATGATGGATGACTCCGATGCTGACGAGGACGGCGGCGAGCAGTAAAGGTATTGGGCAGCCCGGCGGCGTTCAGCGCGCCGGGCCTTTGCCTGGGATGCCAGATCATCTAGTCTGGCGCGATGCCAGACACCGTGAGTTATGCCGTCCGCCGCAGCGCGCTCGAACAGGAGCGCGTATGGTCGGTCGGCGCGGGCGGCTTCTCCTGGTCGGCGCCTGACAAGGCCGGCCATTTCGACTTCAACGAGATTGCTACGATCCGTCTCCGTTGGACCGGTTCGCGCTTCGACCACGCCCGCTATGCCTGCGATGTGATTCGGTTCAATGGCTGGACCGAGACTGTCGTCTCCACCCATTATGATGGGCCCGCGCGCTTTTCCGATCGCGCTGCCAGCTACCGGTCCTTCATCGATGCGCTGGTGCGGCGCACTGCCGAGGCCAATCCGGCTTGCAGGTTCCTCGCAGGCAGTTCCGTCGCCGGTTATGCCTTGAACCTGGTGGCCGCGGCGGCGGGTCTCCTCCTGCTGGTTGTTGTGCTGTTGGCCATCGGATTGCCGATCACCCTCCTGATCGCGGTCAAGCTCGCGCTCCTCGCCTTTCTGGTTCCGCTTGCCCTGCGCTGGCTGAAGCAGAATCGGCCGCGCAGCTTCTTGCCGCATGCCATTCCTGCCGATGTTCTCCCCGCATTAGGCAATCCTTAACCAACTTCCCGCACGTCAATGAAATTGCAGCAAATTACTGCAATGATGCCGGATCACAACGTCGTGTAGGGATTCCATGTCGATTGCAGAGCGGGAACAGTCGGAGCTAGCCTTCGGTCTGGTGGCGGCCGAACCGGAGGCAACCTTCGGCCATCATGCCCTGCCCCGCGGTGCGATCCTCACCATGGCCCATGGCGCCGGCGGATTCGCCGAACTCGAATCCGGCTGGCGCCAGCTCCAGACCCGGTCTCCGGATCCCGCGCTATTTCAGGGGTTCGACTGGCTGAACACCTGGGTGGCCGTCTACGGGCGCGCGCCCGACGACCCGCAGCCACTCGTCATCGCTGGCCATCTGGATGGCGAGCTTGTCTTTGCATGGGCTTTGATGAGACAGCGCATCGGACCACTGACCGTCCTGCGCTGGATGTCGGAACCCCTGGCACAATACGGCGACATCCTCGTCGCACCGGGCCAATGCCCGAAGGCCTGGCTCTCGGCTGCTCTTGACCGCATCAGGGTCCTCCGGGATGTCGACATCATCCGCCTGCGCCATGTTCGCGATGACGCCAATGCCGCACCATTCCTGCGCCAGCACTTCCGCAATTCGCTTTTGACTGAGCTGGCCCCGTGGCTCGACCTGTCGGCCTTCGCCAATGAAGCGGCCTACGACGCCCGCTACACGGCGAACCAGCGCAAGCGCCGCAAGAAGATCCGCAAGGCGCTGGAAGACGCATTTGGCCCCATCACCTTCGACCTGCTCGAACCCGGCGCCGAGATGGACAACGCCATTGCCGCCGCCGTGGTCGAGAAATGCCAGTGGCTCGACCAGCGCGGGCGCCAGAACCGCGCCCTCTGTGACCGGCAGATCGTCGAATTTCTCCGCCGCCTGTCAGGCGCCGGGGGCGACGCGAGGCTCGTCGTCAGCCGCATGTGTGCCGGCCCCAGGCCCGTGTCCTGGGAGATCGGCCTGCGCAAGGGCGGCACCCATTTCGGCTTCATCACCTCGCACGTGACGGCATTGACCGATTATTCGCCGGCCCGGTTACATATGGATCTTTCCCAGCGCCGCGCCCTGAACGATGGCCTGAAAGCCTTCGATCTGATGGTTCCCAATGATGCCCACAAGGAATCGTGGAGTTCGGCTAAGACCGAAACCAGCGACTATCACCTTCCCTTGAGTCCGCTTGGTAGGCTCTATGGCGCGGGTTATCTCGAAACCGCGCGGCCACTGCTGCGGAGGGCCTATTACCGGATGCCACCGCATCTGCTGCGGCTTCTCAAACCGGTCGTTGGACATTGACGGTTTGCAGCGCACGCATGTCTTTCGCGGTGTGAAACGGTTCGGCCTCGGCTATAAGGCCTGAATGACATCTGAGGAGCCATCGCAGCCACGTGGACCAGGCTGGCGCACGCCGTTCGCGGCACTCGCCCTGATGGCCATCGCCAACAGCTTCGCCTTCTCGACTTGGAACGCGCTGCACACCAATTACGCGGTGGACGTCATCGGCTTCGGTGGCGAACAACAGGGCATCCTCCACACGGTCCGCGAGATCCCTGGCTTTCTCGCCTTCGCCGCCGTGTTCCTGCTGCTCTTGATGCGCGAGCAGACGCTGGGCATCCTCTCGGTGCTCACCATCGGCATCGGCGTGGCGATCACCGGCTTTTTCCCCACCGCCATGGGCTTCTACATCACCACGGTGATCAAGTCGCTCGGCTTTCACTACTACGAGACCGCGGCGCAATCCCTGGCGCTGCAATGGTTCGACAAGAGGAATTCACCAAGCCGCATGGGGCGTATCTATTCCTTCGCCTCGCTCTCCACTATTGCCGCCTACGGACTGATCTTCATCATGTGGAAGTGGCTGCAGCTCGATTTTCTCTGGGTCTTCCTCGCCGGCGGCCTGGTGGCCCTTGGCGTCGCGGCCTTCGTCTGGCTGGCATTTCCACGCTTCGAGGGCGACACCCCGCAGCGCAAGACCCTGGTTCTGCGGCGGCGCTACTGGCTTTATTACGCCATCACCTTCATCGGCGGCGCCCGGCGCCAGATCTTCATTATCTTCGCGGTCCTGATGATGGTGCAGAAATTCGGCTACAGCGTCGCAGACATGACCATGCTGTTGCTCGCCAACGCCATGTTCACCACCCTGATCGCGCCGCGCCTTGGCCGTTTCATCGAGATCTGGGGCGAGCGCCGGTCCACCATTATCGAGCATTTCGGTTTGATGGCGGTGTTCGCCGCCTATGCCCTGGTTTCCGATCCCTGGATCGCCGCCGGGCTCTACATGCTCGACAATGCCTTTTTCTCGATGTCGATTGCCCACCGCACCTATTTCCAGAAGATCGGCGATCCCGAAGACATGGCGCCGACTGCCGGCGTCGCCTTCTCGATCAACCACATTGCCGCAGTCTTCATCCCGATACCGCTCGGCCTGTTGTGGGATTTCGACTACACGCTGGTTTTCTGGATCGGCACCGCCATTGCCGCGATCGGCCTTGCATTCTCGCTGCTGGTGCCGCGTAATCCCAGCAAGGGCCAGGAAGTCGCCTGGCCGGAATTTCTCATTCAACCCGTAGCCGTGAAGCCATGACCACATTGATCCGTTCCAGCGACCCGCTGCTACAACCCTTTCAGCTCAAGCATCTGACGCTGAAAAACCGCATCATGTCGACGTCCCATGAGCCGAATTACCATGAGGACGGCATGCCCAAGGAGCAGTACCGCCTCTATCATGTCGAGAAGGCAAAGGGCGGCATCGGCCTCACCATGACGGCGGGATCGGCCATCGTCTCGCAGGATTCGCCGCCCGCCTTCGGCAACCTCTTCGCCTACAAGGACGAGATCATTCCCTGGTTGAAGCGCCTCACCGACGAATGCCATGACCATGGCGCGGCAGTGATGATCCAGCTCACCCATCTGGGCCGCCGCACCAACTGGAACAAGGCCGATTGGCTGCCGGTGCTCTCGGCTTCGCCGGTGCGCGAACCGGCCCATCGCGCCTTTCCCAAAGAGATGGAAGACTGGGACATTGAGCGCATCGTCAAGGACTATGCCTCAGCGGCCGGACGCATGAAGGCGGCCGGCCTCGATGGATTCGAGTTCGAATGCTACGGCCACTTGATGGACTCGTTCTGGTCGCCTGCCACCAATACCCGCACCGACGAGTACAATGGCTCGCTCGACAATCGCCTGCGCTTCACCTACCGCGTGCTGGAAGCCGTACGCGGCGAGGTGGGCCCGGATTTCATCGTCGGTGTGCGCCTGGTGGCCGACGAGGATTGGGACAATGGCCTGTCGCGCCAGGAAGGTGTGGAAATCTGCCAGCGCCTGAAAGCCTCGGGGCTCATCGACTTCCTCAATATCATCAAGGGCCATATCGAGCACGATTCACCGCTCGCCAACGTGATTCCGGTCGCCGGCATGAAGGCCTCGCCGCATCTCGATTTCGCCGGCGAAGTCCGGGCCGCGACGAAATTCCCGGTGTTCCACGCCGCCCGTATCAACGACGTCGCCACCGCCCGTCATGCCGTGGCCGAAGGCAAGCTCGATCTCGTCGGCATGACCCGTGCCCATATCGCCGATCCCCATATCGTGAGGAAGATCGAGGAAGGCCGCGAACACGATATTCGCCCCTGCGTGGGAGCAACCTATTGCCTCGACCGCATCTATGAGGGCGGCGGGGCGGCCTGCGTGCACAATCCCGCCACCGGCCGCGAGGCCACCATGCCCCACGTCGTGCGCAAGGCGGAAGGAAATCCGAAAACCGTCGCCATCGCCGGCGCCGGTCCCGCAGGCCTGGAAGCCGCCCGCGTTGCCGCCACGCGCGGCCACAAGGTTGTGCTGTTCGAAGCGGCACCCCAGGCTGGTGGCCAGATCCGGCTTGCCACCCAGATCAGGCGCCGCCGCGAGATCATCGGCATCGTCGACTGGCGGGTCGAACAGTGCGAGCGCCTCGGCGTCGACATGCGCTTCAACACCTATGCCGAGGCCGATGACCTTCTGGCCCTGGAACCCGATGTGATCATCGTCGCCACCGGCGGCCTGCCGCAGAATTTGACGATCGAGCAAGGCGCCGATCTCGCCGTCTCCACCTGGGACATTCTTTCGGGCGACGTGAAGCCGGCCGAGGACGTGCTGCTCTTCGACGACAACGGCACCCATCCCGGCATGACCGCCGCCGAATTCATCGCCGATGCCGGCGCCGGGCTCGAGATCATCAGCCCGGAGCGCATGTTCGCCGCCGACATGGGCGGGCTCAATCTGGTGCCCTACATGCGCAAGCTCACCGAGCGCCGCGTCACCATCACCACCATGACCCGGGTGCGCGCCCTGGCGCGCGAAGGCAACAAGATCAAGGCGACGCTCTTCAGCCCTTATACCATGGCCGACTGCGGCGAGCGCATCGTCGACCAGGTCGTGGTCGAGAATGCCACCAGCCCGCTGGCCGATCTCTACTTCGCCCTGAAGGAACGCTCGGTCAACCGCGGCGAGGTGGATTATCCCGCACTTGTTGCCGGCCGGCCCCAGGAGATTCGCACCAATCCCGAAGGCCGCTTCCAGCTGTTCCGCATCGGCGATGCCATCGCCTCGCGCAACATCCACGCCGCCATCTACGACGCGCTGCGGCTGATGAAGGATATCTAGATCAGCATGACTCTTGCTGGACCCACCGAGAGTCATGACAGCTGATCGCCGCCTGTATGCCTGTACGTCAAGTGATCGCCATGGCGATTCCCCCTAGGCGCATGATCCACTAGGTCCCGTAGTAGCTCCGGTACCAGTCGACGAAGGCCCTGACGCCATCGCGCAGTGGTGTGGTCGGCTTGTAGCCGGTTAGGCTGACCAGGACATCCGGCGCCGCATAGGTTTGCGGCACATCGCCCGGCTGCATCGGCAAGAGCTTGCGGATCGAGGGCTTGCCCAGCGCGGCCTCGAGGGTTTCGATGAAGTCGATCAGGCCGACCGGCTGGCCGCCGCCGATATTCACCACCTGGTAGGGCACAGCCAGTCTTTCCGAGCGTGCCGGCGCCAGTGGTGCCAGCCGCATGATCGCTTCCACCAGGTCCTCGACAAAGGTGAAGTCGCGCCGCATCTGGCCCCCGCCATAGACCTCGATCGGCTCGCCCGCCAGGATTGCCTTGGTGAACTTGAACAGCGCCATGTCGGGCCGGCCCCAGGGGCCATAGACGGTGAAGAAGCGGAACGCGGTGGTGGGAATCTCATGCAGATGGGCATAGGCATGGGCCATGGCTTCCATGCCCTTCTTGGTCGCCGCATAGAGGCTCAGCGGCTCATCGGCCTTGTCGCTCTCGGCAAACGGCACCTTCGGGTTGGCGCCATAGATCGAACTGGTGGAGGCCAGCATCAGATGCTTCGGCTTCACCTGCCTTGCCGCCTCGAGCAGGCTCCACGATCCGACCAGATTGCTGTCCACATAGGCGCGCGGGTTTTCGAAGCTGTAGCGCACCCCGGCCTGGGCCGCGAGATGCACGATCACGTCGGGCACAGCCGTCTCGGTCGCGCGCAACAGGGCATCGCTGTCCTCGAGCTTGCCGATGATCTGCGTGAACCTCCCGGACGTGCCGAGCGCCGCCAGACGTGCCTCCTTCAGCCGGGGATCGTAATAAGCCGTCATGGCATCGAAACCCGTCACCTCGTAACCTTCGGCCAGCAGCCGCCGGCACAGGTGGAACCCGATGAAGCCGGCGCTGCCGGTGACCAGAGCCCTCATGCTGTCGTCATCCTTCGTGCGATATGTCCCTCTGGCCTGCTGCGGCCTGGTCGACACCGGGCCGCAATGGCAACATGCAATGCTGGCCCGGTGCTTAGTCGATCCGCCTCCGGGCGTCCAGCGCACCGGTCGGCGGTTGACGTCCCGCCCTCCGCCCCTCTACAGAGCAGCCATGACCGCGCCCAGGCTGGCCCTCGCCGTACTCGTTCACGACCTTTCTGCCACCGGCGTCGTCCGCAACGCCATCAGAGTGGCGGTCCACATGGCCGCAACGGGCCACCGCACCGAGATCTGGGTGAATCATGACCGCGGCGCCTTCCGCGCGGATGTCCCGGCCACTGTCACCATCCGTCAGATCGGCTCCGGCCGCAGACTACCCACCCGCCGCCTCGAAACGCTTCACGCCATCGGGGGCATGGCACGCCTTATCCGCGAAAGCCAGCCAGCGGTCCTCCTGTCGGCTGGCAATCATTTCCACCTGGCCGGCGGCCTTGCCTACCGCTACGCCGGTCGGCCGGCTGCGACCCGCTTCATGGGCCGGGCGAGCAACGCCACGCCGCGGCTGTCGCTGCCGTGGTTTGCCTGGCTCGCCAATCGCATCGATGCGGCAAAATATGCGGAAATGCATCGGGTGATCGCCGTGTCTCACGAATTGGCCGCCGACCTCGAGTCCCGGCTCGGCATTGAATCCGGCCGCATTGCCATCATTCCCAATGGTGTGGACATACCGGACATCGCCCGGCGCTCCGCCGAACCACTTGACGATCCATGGTTCGCCGAAGCTGCCCCGCCGGTCATCATCTCGGCCGGACGTCTGGCCCGGCAGAAGAATTACAGCCTGCTGCTCGATGCCTTTGCGAGGCTCCGGCGCCAGCGCCCAGCCCGGCTGGTCATTCTCGGCGACGGCACAGTATCCGCCCGGAAGACGCTGCAGGATCACGCCCGGGCCCTCGGCATCGGCGACGATCTGCGCCTTCAGGGCTTCGAACCGAATCCACTGCGATACTTCGCCCGCGCCGCCCTCTTTGCCCTCTCTTCGCGCTGGGAGGGAGCCAGCAACGTTCTGCTCGAAGCCATGGCCTGCGGCTGCCCTGTGGTGGCTGTCGATTGCCCGACCGGTGTCAGGGAGCAGCTTGATCAGGGTCGCATCGGCCCGATCGTGCCGCAGGACAACCCATCTGCGCTTGCTGCGGCCATGGCCGACCGCCTCGATGCGCCCCGCGGCAGCGAAGGCCTCAGGACCCATGCGGCTACGTTTGATCTGCAGGTGATGCTCGCCGCCTACGAACGTCTTCTGGCGCCCGGGTCAGCCGGTCAGATCCTGAACAATCCATAGATCGTTCCCCGCCATTTCATGCGGGTGAAGATCTGCTTGTAGGTCTTCATGTCGCGCTTCGACGCCGTCAGCTTGCCGATGCGGCGGATGTAATCATATCGGAATTTTTTCCCAAACACCAGACTGTAGATGAAACACGATCCGACCCGGCTGTCGACGAAGGCGGTGAGCGGCTTGTCCCGTTTGGCGATAATCTGCAGGATGTCGGCGTCATATTCGGTCTCACGATCGTAGTTGGGTCCGTCGACCCACACGAAATCGTAATCGCGTTCCGGGATGGATTGGTAGGCCTTGCCGCGAAACGGCCCGTAGTGAACCTGGTGCGACGGGCTCAGATGGGCGTCGATGAAGGGCCGCAGATGCTCCGGGATGATCTTGTGCAGGGCCTCAAAATACTGGGGAAGATCCTCCATGGCCGTCACCCGGCCCCCGCCATTCTCATAGAGCGCCTGGGCGATCACCAGCGTGGTAAGTCCGGGACCGAGTTCGAGCACCTCCTTGGCCCCGGTCTTGCGAATATGCGAATAGAGCAGCCAGTAGTCGAAATAATTCGCTCCCGTGGAGGGGCTGTTACTGGCGATCAGTTCCGCCAGTTCCTTGTGGCGCATGACGTTGCGGCGCGCAAAATACTGGGGAAAGTCCCTGAGGTCCGAAAGTCGCATTCAATCCGATCCAGATTGTCCTGAAGGTCGGGAGTGCCTTAGGCCCAAACCATTTCCGAGGCAAGCCGAGGGGGCCTCAAGGCTTGCGCGCAGCCGCAGCCATGTGCATATGCAAGCCGCATGTCAAGCACCGGACACCACCCTTGGATCGAGAACGCGATCCTCATCTACGGCCCGCGCAAGGGCGGCACCACGCTATTTCAGAACCTGCTCGATGGCGGCGACGACCTCTTCGTCTATCCGGCCGAACTGAAGCTCAAGTTCCTGGCCCATACGCCGGAACTGTCGCCCACCGAGTATTTCTCGCAGTCGAAGCTTCCCGCAAACAACCCGGCTGCCATGCCACGCACCGCGGCCGACGGCACCTGGGATCCGGACGCCTATTTCCGTCACACCCGGGAATATAATGTCAGCGCGGAGGCCTTCGACCGGGCGGGCTATGAAGCTGCCTGGAAGGCGGATGCCGAAACGCGCCAGCCGGTTGCCCGGCTCATCCGGCTCGATGCCATCCGCGTCTTCGAGAACAGCCGGTTTCGCCACGCCAGCCCGCGCATGTGGTGCGCCAAGGAAGTGGGCGGCCATTCGGGCCGCGTCCTCGATCTGTGGAAGAAGATCTTCCCCCAGGGCCGGCTGCTCCTTATCACCCGCGATCCGCTGATGGTGGTTCGCTCGGTCCTGCACGACCGCCGGCGCGTGAACCAGCGGCCCTCGATCTGGAACATCATCAAGCAAACCTACGATCCGATGGCGGTCAACGCCACCGTTGCCCGGCTTGCCACCAACAAAGACGTGCATGTGCTCAGCTATGAGGATCTCGTCGCCACTCCCGAAGCGACCATGCGCAAGGTCGCTGATTTCCTCGGGATCGCGTTCACCGCGAAGCTGACGCAACCGACCCTGCTGGGTGAGCAGGTCGTGGTGCGCACTTCGTCGCGTGTCGAGAAGAACATATTCATCTCCGATGCCACATGGACCGATGGCCTCACCCTGCGCGAGAAGCTTGTAGTCGGCGCCGTTCACGCCCTCCTCCGGTTCTGGCCGGGCCTGCGCGGCTGACGCCGTTCACCCGCGGCTGCGGAAAAGCGTATCGATCTGCGCCGCGTTCGATGCGGGTTCGCATGACCCGTCGAGTTGCACCATCCGTGCTCCCGTCACCGCACAGAAATCTTCGGCGATCCGCCGCAGCAGCGCTGCCCGGAGCGCCAGAATGTCCCGCGCCTCGTCCTCACCCAGTTCATCATAGCGGCTCCGGCCACCCTGCCGCCTGGCCATGCGGCCCACGGCTTCCGCCAGTGGTGTCTCCAACCACACCACGACATCGGGGGCCGATGGTTTGAGCGCCGCCATCACCTCTGCGAGTCCTTGGCCGGAATAGTTCTCGGCGTCGGCAAGGATCGACCAAATCTTCTGGACGATGCCCTGGTCGAACAGGATGGTCTTCCGCCTGTCCCGGTAATGGCGCAGGAAGACGGCCAGATTGAACCCCCGCTTGAGGCGTTCAAGCCGGAAGGGCCGCGCCCCGAGACATAGGGCGGCGATGCTCCAGGCGGCAGAAAGGAATGCGCTGTCGAACCGCATCGCGATGAGTGGCACACTTCCCTTGCCGCCATGGGCCACCGCGACATGATTGCAGACCGTCGTCTTGCCGGCGCCCGGCAGACCGGCGCATTCGATGATCATCGGAAGGATACCTTTCGCAGATAATCCCAAATCTCGGCTTGCGTCCTGCGCAGTACGGTCTCTGGTGCTGCTGCGGCATCGATCGTCACCGTGGCTGCCCCATCCAAGACGATAGCATCGGTGATCGCGCATTTCCGCCGGATGGTCTCGATATCATGGTCCGGCTTGCGGGCATGGGCCACCTCCGGAGCGATGGCCAATTTGAGTACCAGATCAGGGCCTAGGCGGGCGGCTTCGTCGAAGAGCCGCTGTTCCTGGCGGGCCGCCCAGGCGAAACCGCGGCCATCCTGCTGGCGCGGTCCGTCACTGATGGCCTTGAACTGCTGCTGCGGATAGCGGTCGAGCAGGATGATGCTGCCACCATCGGCGAGCCGCCGCGCCAGCCGCAGCAATTTCAGCTTGCGCCGCAACAGCAGCAGGTCGAACAGCCGGTAGAGTTTCTCAGCGAAACCTGCGGGCCGCACCGGCTTGTCCGGGTCGCGCCGGCGGCGGGCCTTGACCTTCTTTCCGAAGGCTGCCGACAGGGCCCGGCGAAGGCCATTTACCAACCCCGCCCGGCCATCGCCCGATCCCATGTAGATCAGATGCACATCGATCTTGTAGCGTAGCCATTTTTCGAGCGCCTGGCTCACCGTCGATTTACCCGACCCGTCGCTGCCGATCAGCGCAACCATGGCTCCCTTCCCGGCAAGCGTCTTGCGATACCGGATCGGCCCCACATGGCGGTACCATAGCTTGGTCAGCGCCAGCTGCAGAGTGAGCTTCGCCGCCCACAGCAGCGCCGCGCTCCAGGGCATCCGTGCATGCTGCTGCACTTGGTCGTTGAAATCCCTGGCCTGCCGGACAATCGCCGACTCTGTCGCGAGATCGAGCGGGAACCGCGCCGAAAGCCCCAGTGCGCTGGCGGCCTGGGCAAGCGCGTCCGGCTTTGCCTGGCTCTCAAGCCAGCGGAGTTCGGCCATGATATGCGCCGGCACCCGTGGCCCGAACAGCCGCTTGAGCGGTGGCATCTTGGCCCAGATCCGCACCAGCAAGACCAGCAGCTCCAGTTCCGCCGAAGGGATGGGCCAGCCGCGGGCTCCCGCACGATTTTGGGCCAGAAGCTCGCCCGCCCAGGGAAGCCGCAGGTGCTTGATCCGCTTGAGACCGGTTACCGTCGCCAGGTGCACATGCAGGTGGAGGAACCTGCCACTGTCAGGATCGGGCAACAACCAGTCCTCGACTTCGGGATAGCGCGCCCAGGGCTGGCTGATGACGGCGAGGCCGCCAAGCCCAGCGACCACGTGGCGGAAGCGATCCGCATCTTCGGCTGCCACCAGCAGGTCGAGGTCGGTCTCCCCCGCCAGGGCCTCGTTCAGATGATGGTTGCTCTTCCAATGGACGAAGCGCACCGGAGCCGCCGCAAGGGCCCCGAGAAGTTGATCCGCCATGATGAGGGTTTGACTCATGCCCCCATTTGTCCGGGCTGGTGGGCAAGTTCAAGTAAGTTGTTCGATCTGTGCGGAACCAGACCTTCGAGATTGGCAAGGGCAAGTGTTTCCACCGGCTTGCCCGATGCGCTAAAGCATGCCCATGGCAACCACGTTGAATGACATTCTGCTTCCGGTCGAGACCGTGTCCCGCGAACTTGACGGCAAGCTGCTACTCGCGCTGTTCGCGGCCGAAGCGGGCTTCCGCAGCCACATCGGGGTGATGAGCCTCATTCAGCAGCCCGGCTTTCCCCCATCGATCTACATTTCCAAGAGCGTGCGTTTCGCCAAGCGGGTGCAGCTCATGCGCGGCCTCGGCCATGTCATCGCCGCCTGGGATGAAGAGGGCCTTGCCCGCTTCAACGACACGGTTCACAGTGCCCGCATCGAACCTGAGGCTTTCAACCTGCCGAGCCTCCTGTTCAGTTGGGGCAAGAGCAATTCCGATCTCTGGCGACGCCATCCTTCCTACCACGGCACGCCGATCATCGATGTCGGCAATCCGCGCGCCGATCTGTTGCGCAGCGAACTCCACCCCCTATATGCCGGGGCGGTTGCTGACTTGCGCCAGCGCTTCGGCCGCTTCGCCGTGTTCAACAGCAACTTCGGAATCGTCAATCACTTCAAGACATCCGGCCGCAAGCCCAAGGTCGGCGCTAGGTCCCACGACGCCGAGGCCTACATCGCGTTCCGTCGCGGCGTCGAGGCTCACAAGCACAGACTGTTCGAGGCCTTCCAGCAGGCAATCCCGGTCATCGCCAGGGCTCTGGTGCCCCACCGCCTGGTGATCCGGCCGCACCCATCCGAAGACCATGCTGCATGGCACAGGGCCGCCGCCGGTCTCGAGAATGTCACGGTGATCTACGAAGGCTCGGTCGTACCCTGGCAGCTTGCGGCGTCGTGCCTGATCCACAACGGTTGCACCAGCGCAGTCGAGGCGGCCGTGTTGCGTCTCCCGGCCCTCGCCTATCGGCCGGTCGTCGACCCGGAGTACGACATCGCCCTGCCCAACGCCTTGAGCGAGAATTTCACTGCCATCGAGGAACTCTGCGCCAGGGCCCGGCACTATCTCGACCATCCGCCAACCCGCGACATGCACGCGGCCTATCCGGCCCTGCTCCAGCAGAATATCGCCTCGCTCGAGGGGCCCTTGGCCTGTGAGCGGATTGTCGCCGCACTTGACGGTCTGCGGCAGGGCAGCGTCACGCCCCCGGCGCTCTCCGAGCGCCTCGCCGCCCATGGCCAGCACATCTATCGCCGCCTCAAGCACCGCATCGCTCACGAAAGCCGCCGTTACGAGCAGCACAAGAGCAATGCTGGCGAATTCACACCAGAGAGGATTGCGGCGCGTGCCGCTCCGATGGCCCAGGCGCTCGGGCGCTTCGGCGATCTCCACTATGCGCAGCGCGGGCCAGGCGTCGTGACGATCAGCCGGAGAGCCTGATCAGGCGGTGGCGAAGGCGAGTAGGGTGTCGGTCTGACCGATCGACTGCAGCAACTTGCCATAGGCATCATTGACGGCGGATTCGTGCAGATGGGCCCAGGCCTCGTGCCCGCCGGGTCTCTGCTTCACCAGCCAGTGCAGGTGGTTCTCCAGCCCATAGCGCTGGAAGCCTTTGACCGTCGCCTGGCCGAAGCCGGCAAGCTGCAGCGTCCGGCGCAGGCTGTCGGCGGTATGGAGAACGAGGTGTTCCGACCAGAAGGTGAAATTCTTGAACGGCTCGCTCACCAGTGTCCGGTGCAGGAAGTCGCGGGCGTGAGGCACTTCCACGATCAGGCGGCCACCAGGTTTCATCCGTGTGCGGATTGACGACAGCATCTCAACCGGCTCTGCCAGATGTTCAAGCACGTGAAACAGGGTCACGACGTCGAACTGGCCCTCGTCATAGGCGGCGATTGACGCCTCGACGCGAAAGCCATCCTTCTTGAGGCGTTCCACGTGAATGGTGTTGAGTTCGACGCCGCAGATCTCGCGCGCGGTCTCCTTCGCCACCCGCATGAACAGCCCATGGCCGGTGCCGAAATCGCACACGGCCTTGTTGACCAGGAGGTCACGGAAATCCTCGTAGCGCCGGCGCGAGTCCTGCAGGGTGGCGGTGGTCACCTTGGCGCCGGCGACATCGCTTACCGATGTCTTGCCGTCGTTCTCCACACCCTTGTCGCGGTAATGCTCGGCAAGGGCCGAGGGATCAGCGCCCAGGAATATCACCTCGGTCTCGCGGCACATGTAGACCCCGATGTCGGTCCGATCCCGGGTGGCGGGATGATAAAGCGCCACGTCATCGCCGATGAGACCCCTGGCGCGGAGATAGGCGCCCATTCCCGGCATCTTGTCCGTCATGACTTGCCCTCCCGGCTCAACAGGAACTCGGCCCACGCGAGATCCATCTCGGTATCGATGTTTGAGACCGGCTCGGAGATCAGCAGGGCTCCGGTCTTCGCACCCTTGATGGTCTTCTGCTCCACCAGGCACTGCCGCGTGAAGGCATAGACGATGCCGTTCCTGTGATAGACCGGCTTTAATTGCTGGCGCGCCACGATCTTCGCCCCGGCGGGATCGTAATAGTCGAGGGCATCGCCATCGCCGATGGTCAATTGCTTGAGGGGGTGCCCCTTGCTGTCGGTCTCGCTGACCGACCACACGGCGTCAAAACCACCATCGACCAGCATGGCGATGCAGCGCATGACGTGTCCGGCGGTGCGGCTGGGTGACGTCGGCTGGAGCATCAGCACCAAGTCATAGGTCACGCCATCCCGCGCCTCCATGGTGAGCAGCGCGTGATGCAGCACATCCCAGTCGGCGATGGTCGGACCCGAAAGGCCCTCGGGACGCCGGAACGGGGCCGCGAGCCCGGCCCGCTCGGCCTCGGCGGCAATACCCTCATGATCGGTCGACACCACGGCGCGGTCGATGGCCGCCACCGCCGTCGCCACATGTCCGGCCATGGCGACCAGTGAGACGCCGCCGATCGTCCGCAGGTTTTTCAGCGGTATGCCCTTGCTGCCGCCGCGCGCCGGCACGACCGCGAGAATGCGCCGTCCTTCATGCATGATCTTCGGTCCTCAAGCCTGGAATCCTCAACAGCGACTGGGGCGAGGTGATGGCGTGGAAGGCGCAACCATTGCGTTCGGCGGCCGTCCGGTCACTGATGCCGTCGCCGATCACGATGAGCTGCGCGGGCGCGATGCCATGGCGCCGCAGCAGATCGGCGACCACATCCGCCTTGGCCTTAGGATAGCCGAAGGCACCCTTGAGCAGCGGCAGCCAGCCACGCTGCGCCAACAGGGCCTCGAGGTCCTCCTGCGGGGTCATAGACGCCACATAGGCCGACGCCTGGCTTGCCGCCCGCAACACGTTCTCGGCGCCAGGCATGGCCGGCGCCAGTTGCACGCCACGCTCCACCGCTTCGCCATAGGCGACGATCAGCGCGGCGGCATCAAGCCCGGCCGGCGCCAATGACAGACGCCGCGCTTCGGCCACCATCTCGGGGATCACATGATGGCGCGAGCCGTCCGGGTCACGGGCCAGCACGGCGGCCACGGCTGGCGCGCACGCTGCCGGAAAGACGTCGAAGAACGCCTGACGCTTCACCGCCGCCGAATCGACGAGCGTACCGTCGAAGTCGAAGACATAAACCTCAAATGGAGTGCTGGACACGGAAGTAGGTGAGCCAGTTGTCGACCTTGGTCTTGCGCTGGTCGCGGTCCATGCGGACGATCGCCGGGTCCTCGTAGAAGCTGTCGTTGTTGAAGTGGGTGGTCGACACTTCCTCGAAGATGCAGCCGTCGAGCGTATGGAACTTGTGCCACTGGTTGGGTTCGACCAGCAGCGTATCGCCCGGCTGCATCGGCACCTTGTGACCGTCCTTGACGATCTCGAGGTCGCCGGCGAGGAGCTGGAACGTTTCTTCCTTCTTCTTGTGGAAGTGATAGGGGTGCTTCTGCCGCGGCAGCTGGATCACCAGTTTCTTGGCGTATTCGCGGTTGATGCACGTGATGATGACCGCGCCATACTCGCGGAACCGCCGCAGGCCGTAATGGTGGGAAATCTCGATAGACGAATCCTCGTTGATATGGATGCCGGCCTTGTTCAGCATGCCGCGCACCTGCAGCATGATCTGGTAGACCAGTTGCTCGTCGGTGGTCACCTGGCCGGACATGCCGTCCGAGAGGGCCTCCTTCGCCTTGTAGTCGCGATCCGCCACCATGCCGGGCCGGAACCCGCCGGAGGTCATGTTGCCTTCCGCGCAAGGCATGGCGAAGAACACGTCCTCGCGCGACAGGGTCTCGCCCTTGGCAAGGTCGCGTCTGGCAAAGGTGCCGCGCTTCAGTTCGAACAGCGTCTGCCGCTCTTCGGCCGGCGCCGGCGCCCGCTCCGAAGCGCCGAGCATGGCGCGGGCCGTCTTGTAGGCAGCGAGCCACGTCTCAAGCTGCCCTGGCGTCGAGGAATAGGCATTGAGCTTGTGCTTGTCGGTGTTGAGGCCGACATGGCGCTCGAAAAGCCGCGCGCCCAAGGCATAGGCCATCTGGATCGGAGCGGTGAGGTTCTGGTCCTCATGGGTCGACCAGCCGACCTGCACGCCGCGATAGCGCTCGCGCAGTTGGCGGATCTGGTCGAGCTGCAGCTTGCTGTCCGGCGTCGGATAGATCGCGACGCAATGCATCAGCGCGAAATTGACCCGCTCGGACTGGAGGAAGTTCACCAGCCAGTCGATTTCGTCGGTACGCAACCCCGCCGTCGAGACCACAACCGGCTTGTTCACCCGGGCAATCTTCTCGATCAGCGGCCGGTCGTCGGCCGAGCAGCTGGCGACCTTGATGAAATCGAGGCCCATGTCGCAGATGATGTCGACCGATTCCTCGTCGAAGGGCGTGCTCATGGTCAGCAGGCCAGCTTCGCGCACAATCGGCACCAGCTTGCGGAACTCGTCCATCGACAGCTTGGTCTCGGAGAAGCGCTTGACATATTTGTGGTCGGTGCGGCCCTGGAAGTCGGGGTGAATGAAGCTGTCGAGCTGGCGGAACTGGAACTTCAGCGCACCGGTGACCCCGGCCGCCTTGTTCACCCGTCCGACCTCGCGAATGACATTGGCGGCATGGGCAGGGTCGCCCTGATGGTTGTTGGCGAGATCGTAGATGAACAATTCGTCGAAACGGAACGCGTCTTGCGTCATGTCGTCTTCCTCAAGCAATGGCGCCGGGCACATAGCCCTTGGACCAGTCAATGCGCACCCGGCGGCCCAGGGTGTGCGATGCGAAGGCGGCGGCGATCACCATCATGGTATCGAGGCCGCGCGTGATGGAGATCGGCGAGGCGGTCGCCGTTCCGGCCATGATCGCCGCGAGATGATCGATCTCGGCCTTGAAGTCATCGGCCCGCGTCTTGGCGATCAGATCCTCCTGAACCGGCCCACCGAAGCTGCCGCTCAGCACCGCGTCGTGGCCCGGCGCATGGTTTACCCGCCACTCGATGAAGCCATCGGAGCCCTGCAGCCGCGCCGACTTCTCGGCGGGTGAGGTCACCACGTCCTGGATGATGTCGCCCGTCAGCCCCTGATCGGTCTTGACCGTGATCAGGGCCAGCTGGTCATAGTCGACCGTGGCGTCCTTGACGATGTCGAGATTGGCCGAAACCTCGCTCACCCGCCCCGCGCCCGTCACATGGGCGAAGTGCTGCCAGATGTTGATCGCATGCGAGTGTTCGCCGCAGGCGCCGCCGCCGCGCGCCGAAAATCCGAGATAGGAATCGCCCGGCCCCGAGAGCCAGGGATGGGCATTGAAGATGCCCTGCCAATGTTCGCGGGTGCGTGCCGAAATAGTCTTGAGCGCGCCGAGCAGACCGCTGCGGACCAATGCCTCGGCCTTGACGGTGTTGGCGCCCAGGCAATGGTTGTAGCCCACCGCCGCGAACACCCCCTTCTTCTGGGCCGCGTCGAGCAGCTGCTGGCAGCCGGCGAGATCCGGGCCTGCCAAGGGCTTTTCGATGAGCAGTACCTTGGGGCTGACCCGTTCGAGGGTTTCGAGGGCAAGCTTGATATGGCTGTCGGGTGGTGTGCCGATGAACACGACATCGGCGGGGTCCGCGAAAGCCGCCCGCGACTCCTTGAGCAGGATAGCCTCGTCCCAGGCGCCGTAGCGCTGCGGATAGATGCTGGTGCGGGCCCGGTCGAGCGCTGCGGCGTCGATGTCGGTGAGCGTCACGGCCCAGCCGCGGCTGCGCGCCGCATTGGCCAGGTGATTGCCGATGGAACCCGCTCCGATGATCCGAATGGAATGCAAGACGACCTCTATGGGTGTGAAAAGCGGCGCTACCATTAGCGATCCGACCCGGCGATGTCCACCCTGCCGGCCAGGCCATGGAATGGCGGCAAGTTCCGCTTGTTTCCGGCACTTGGGACCACTATTGCTGGCCCCGCCCTCGGGGTTCCGGAGTCTCAGCCAGCCAGTCCATGTATCAGGCCTTCAAGATCTTTTTTCGCAGCCCCGAAACCAGCCCCCTGGTCGTCCTCGGCTGTCTGGTCCTGGCGAGCCTGGCGGAAGCCGTGGGCCTCGGCACCCTGCTTCCGGTGATCACCGCCATGAGTGGCGGGGCGACCGCCGAATCATCGGCCATCGGGCGTTACCTGCAGGCCGCCATCGAGAGCACCGGGCTGACGCCTTCGATCGGAACGCTGGTCATCATCGTCGTCGTATTTCTGGTGGCGAAGGCCGCCCTGACCTTTGCCGCCCTGTCCTATGCCGGGATTTCCAGCGCCAAGGTATCGATCGGTCTCCGCCGCCGCCTGGTCTCTTCCATCTTCAACGCCCGCTGGAGCTTCTTCGGCGACCAGCGTGGCGGTAAGTTCGCCAACACTGCCGCCAATGATGCCGGGCGGGCGGGAGATGCCTACTGGCTTGCCGCCAATGTCATGGCCCGCTGCCTTCAGGTCATCGCCTACGCGGTCATCGCCCTGTTGATCGACTGGCGCCTCGCCCTCCTCGGCTTCGCGGCGGGGCTGTTCATCGGCGGTACCGTCGGCCAGCTGATCCGTGTCACCAAGCGCGCCGGCTACAAGCAGACCGACAGGACCTCGGAACTCACCGTCTATCTCGTGGATCTTCTCGCCAACATCAAGCCGCTCAAGGCCATGCAGCGGCAGGCACACATGCTGGCCGGCATCGGCAAGGTCCTGAAAAAGCTGAAGCGGGCGCTCGTCACCCGCGAACTGGCCAAGGTCGGGGTCTCGTCGGGCAACGAGGCGGTGGGCGCGACGCTTGCCGGCGCAGGCCTCTATTTCGCCCACGTCGTGCTGATGATTCCACTGCCCGAACTGATGGTCAGCGGCCTCGTGTTCTTTCAGATCATGAATGTCATCGGCAACCTGCAGAAGAACCTGCAGACCGCGGCCTCGGTGGAAAGTGCCTACGTCCGCACCGAGGAGATGATTGCCGACGCGATCGTCCACCGGGAGGTCAACACCGGCCGGCTGCCGCCCGACATCGCCGAAGGCTGCCGCTTCGAGGATGTCAATTTCGCCCATGGCGAGACGGCGGTCGTCTCCGGCATCAGCTTCGACATTCCCAGCAAGGCGATTACCGTGTTGCGTGGCCCTTCCGGGTCGGGAAAGACCACCATCATCGATCTCCTGATCGGACTGCACAAGCCCGACGCGGGCCGGATCCTGGTCGGTGGCACGCCGCTGTCGGACATCGACATTCCTGCCTGGCGCCGGATGATCGGTTACGTCCCCCAGGAACTCAGCCTGTTCCACACGTCAATCCGCGAAAACATCACCCTGGGCGATGACCGGATTTCCGACGCCGATGTGATTGCCGCCCTGTCTCAGGCGGGCGCCGGCAATTTCATCGACGGCCTGCCCGAAGGGCTTGATACGGACGTCGGCGAAATGGGCGGCAAGCTCTCGGGCGGCCAGCGCCAGCGTATCTCTCTCGCCCGGGCCCTCGTTGGCAAGCCGCAGGTGCTGATCCTCGACGAAGTGACCAGCGCGCTCGACCCCGAGACCGAAGCCGAGATCGTCGACAATATCGCGAACCTGCGTGGCGCCTACACCATCATCGCCATCACCCACCGCCCGGCCTGGACCAAGATCGCCGACCGGCTCTACACGGTGTCCAGCGGCCGGGTCACGGGCGCCCGGCCGGGTTGATCTGGCGCGGCGGCGGGTCCAGGCACTGTCCCGCTCCAAATCGGCCGCGTCTTACAATACCCCGTGTTTCAGGAGATCGGCGAGCCGGAGAAGTCCCGCCAGCCGGCCGTTCCCGTCGGTGACTGCCAGCGCGGTGATCGAGTGCCGCTCGAAGATCAGAGCTGCCTCGGCCAGCAGCCGGTCTCCCGCGATGCTGCGCGGATGGCGGGTCATGATCTCGCCGGTGGTCCGGTCGAGAATGCCGGGATCGGTCATGTGACGTCGAAGGTCACCGTCGGTGATGACGCCTTCCAGTTGGCCGTCGGCTGCGGTGACCAGCAAAACGCCCATGGCACGCCCGGTCATTTCGACGATCGCGTCACGCATGCGCAGGCTGGCGGAGACGGTCGGCAATTCCGCCCCCCGGTGCATGAGGCTTTCGACCGTGCGGATCTTGGCGCCAAGCATTCCTCCGGGATGGTAGATGCGGAAATCCGCCGGCTGGAAATTGCGTGCCTTGAGCAAGGCCATGGCCAGGGCGTCGCTGAGCGCCAGTTGCAGTAGCGTCGAGGTGGTGGGGGCCAGGCCGTTGGGGCAGGCCTCGACCGCGGCCGGTATCTGGAGCACCACGTCAGCCTGCCGGCCAAGGGCGCTGGCAAGGCGTGATGTGATCGCTATCACCGGAACCTGGAAGCGCTTTGCATAGCTGACGATCGGCGCAAGTTCCGCCGACTCGCCCGAGTTCGACAGGAGAATGATGACATCCTGGGACGTGATGGCGCCAAGGTCGCCATGGCTGGCCTCTGCTGGATGAATGTAGATCGCCGGCGTTCCCGTCGATGATAGCGTTGCGGCAAGCTTGCGCGCGATGTAGCCGCTCTTGCCGATGGCCGATACTATGGTTCTACCGCGGGTCGCAAGGATGATGTCTACGGCATGATCGAACGCCGCGGCCGCCTCGCCCCCGAGGCTATCGGCCAGTTGCTGGAGCCCCTCTGCCTCCGTACGGATGGCTGAAAGGCCTGTCTCGCTGTGTCGCATGCAAACAACTTTCACTTTCCGCCGTCTTAGCGTCTTCACAAAGGCAGGCGCAACCCATGCGGGCCGACAAACTTCAACCTGACCGCGATTGCCATGGCACCTCCTTCGCCGCTAGAGTCGCGCGAAGACCAATATTACCAAGCGACATCTGGAGTTTGTTCCCATGACGGAGTTTACCCCGCTTGCCGGCGCGGTGGGCGGATTGCTGATTGCCCTGTCGGCCATCCTGTTGATGGGCGGCATAGGACGCATAGCGGGACTGAGCGGCATTTTCGCTGGCCTGTTCACCGGCAGCCTCGACCGGGAGTTTTCCTGGCGGGCGATCTTCGTGGCGGGCGTCCTGGCCGGGGCCCTCCTCACCGCATCGGTGGGCGCCTTCGATCCCGGCAGCATTGTCTTCACCGGAAGTGCTCCGCAATTGATCGCCGGCGGACTTCTTGTCGGAGCCGGCACAGCTGTCGGCTCAGGCTGCACCAGCGGTCACGGCATTTGCGGCCTGTCGCGCCTGTCATTGCGAAGCCTTGTGTCGACCTGCATTTACATGGCGGTTGCCGTAATCAACGTCTTCGTCATCCGCCATCTGATCGGAGCCTGAACCATGATGCGCGTGCTCGTCTTCATCGCGGGGCTTCTGTTTGGCGCGGGCGTCACTGTCTCCGGCATGGTCAACCCGTCGAAAGTCCTCAATTTCATGGATATCGCTGGCGCCTGGGATCCCACCCTGCTGTTCGTCATGGGCGCAGGCCTGATTGTTACCTTCCTCGGCTACCGCTGGGTGCTGGCCCGCAGGGCACCGCTTTGCGCCCCATCCTTCGTCCTGCCGACAACGACCGCCATAGACAAGCGGCTGGCGCTAGGGGCGGTGCTGTTCGGGCTGGGTTGGGGTCTCACCGGCTTTTGCCCGGGTCCGGCGGTGGCGAGCCTCGCCTTCGGCAACTGGCAGGCCTTCGTCTTCGCCGCAGCAATGTTGGCGGGGACGGTCGCAGCGCGACTCGTCACCCGCCAGCCGGCTACCCCAGGCACATCAGTCAGGGTCGAAGGTTAACTCGATTTCGCCGGGCAGGTGCTCATTCCTAGGATCGAATAGAGCGGGCAGATCCCGACCACCGCCGTCACCAGCGGAATGATCCCGATCCAGCCGATCCAGTTGTATCCTGTCGGTGCCGCCAGCAGGGCGTACCACAGCAGCGCCAGTCCCAGAACGATCCGGATCACCCGATCAACGGTTCCAACATTCTTCGTCATTGCAAGTCTCCAGGTTTCTCCAATAGCGCCTGCTTGCGCCCTTGCGTCTCACAAGTCTGTGACTTGATCACATTCGGTGATGAAATGACGCAAGCCGGGCCGCGTCGGCGATCACGATCCGTCGCCGTTCCAGTCGCAGGAGTCCCTGGGACTCGAAATGCTTGAGCAGCCGGCTGACAACCTCGCGTGCGGTCCCGATTTCAGCGGCAATGTCCTGGTGAGTCATCTCGATGGGTCCTAGGTCCCCCTTTTCCGCTAGGAATCTGGCGAGGCGGCGATCGACTTGCCGCAGCGAAACTTCCTGCACCAGAGCAATCAGGCCGTGGAGCCTTTCGCCGTAGGACGAAAAGATGAAATGACGGAACCGCGCCGACTGCCCGAGGAGCTGGTCAAAGACCGCCTTGGGAATGACCACGGCCTCGGTATCGGTCTCGGCCACGCCTTCGGCATCATAGTCTTGGGATGACAACAGGCAGGCCGTGGTCAGCACGCAAGTCTCGCCAGGCCCCACCCGATAGAGCAGAAGCTCCCGCCCGGCTTCCGTCACGGTGCACACCTTGACCGATCCTGCCCGAACAACGAGGAAGGCCGCGCAGGTCTGTCCGGGCATGAAGACCGCCTGCCCCTGGCCCACGCGCACCAGGCGCGCGCCTTGCTCCAGCAGCGGCAGGGCCTCGGCCTCAAGCTGTCGGAACGCCGGTACGGAAGCGGCGATCCCCGCCATCAGAGGCGACCATATTTGCGCATGAGGGCCAGCAGATCCTCATGGGGAAGTGCAATGCTGCGATTGCCGTCACGGCCGACCATCGTCTTGCTGCAGATCATCGAGTCGATCACCGCTTCCTCGGTGGCTTCGGCGGTCGCCTGGAACAGCGGATCGAGACTGGCGTTGGGCAGGGCCAGCATTGGCTGCGCGCGGCCCGAACGGGCAGCGAAGGCCGCCTCATTCGCAGTCGAAAATGCCAGGAAGATGTCGCCCGACGAATTGGTGCCGGCTGTCCCGGTGCGGGCGAGGCCCATCGGAACCCGCCTGGCAATCCGCTTTAGCTGGTGGGCCATCAGCGGGGCATCGGTGGCGACAATGGCAATGACCGATCCCTGATCCTTATGGCGCAGCTTGTCATGGGTGATGTGGCGTCCCACCGGCACGCCCAGCACCATCAGGTCTTCGCGGCGGCCGAAGTTGGACTGGACGAAGACGCCGAGCGTGTAGGTCTCCCTGGCGACGTCCACCCGCCGTGACGCCGATCCGTTGCCCGCCTTGAAGTCATAGCTGATCATGCCGGTGCCGCCGCCGACGCTGCCCAATTCCACCGGGCCGCCATGTGCGCCGTCGAGCGCCGCCAGCGCGTGTTCGGCGGTGACATGGAAGCCGTTGATGTCGTTGAGGTCGCCGTCATAGGTTTCAGCCGCGACCGGCAGCCCCCAATCCTGCCCGGTCCCGAGCCCGTGGGCAATCAGCCACTTGATGGTGGCATCGCGGGTCACGCCACAGGAATGGGTGTTGGTGATCGTGATCGGCGTCTGCAGCTCGCCTGCTTCCTCGACCCAGGCGACACCGGTCATCTCGCCATTGCCATTGAATGAATAATGGCCCGCGGCGCAAGGAATATGTGCCTTGGCCCGGCCCCGCGGCAGGATGGCGGTAACGCCGGTCCGGATCGGGCCATGGCCGACGGCCATCCGCCCCTCTCCGGCGATCAGGGTGACTGTTCCCACTTCCACCCCGTCGACATCGGTGATGGCGTTGTGCGGCCCGGCCACGCCTGGAAACGGCAGGCCGAGATCACGTCCACGGGTCTTTTCAGCCAATTCCATAACCTCCGTCCGACATTCGGCTTTGCAATTCCATGGCGATGCCACATGATCGCATTATAGGGAACATCATGGCCGCCGAAAGTCTCTCTCACTACAAGGAATTTCTCATCATCCTCGGGGTGGCCGGCCTCATCGTGCCGCTGTTCATGCGGATCGGCGTCAATGCGGTCCTCGCCTATCTGATCGTCGGCATCCTCCTGAGCCCCGACGTGCTCGGCCATCTGGTCATCCGCGTGCCCGCTCTCAGCGCTCTGGTTATCGGCGACAGCGAGAATATCAGCCAGCTCGCCGAACTGGGAGTCGTCTTCCTGCTGTTCCTGATCGGCCTTGAGTTGTCCTTCGAGCGCCTGCGCACCATGCGCCGGCTGGTGTTCGGCCTCGGCGGGTTGCAGGTCGTCATCACCCTTCTGGCCGTCGCCGGCGTCATGGGCATCCTCGGCTTCGACACCAAGACCGCGCTGGTCGCCGGTGCTGCCCTATCGCTGTCATCGACTGCGATCATCGTCCAGCTTCTGTCGGATTCAAAGAGATTGGGCTCGCAATCGGGCCGCGTCACCTTCTCGGTTCTGTTGATGCAGGATCTCGCCGTCATCCCCTTGCTGCTGCTGGTCAGCATTCTGGGCCACAAGGCCGATGGCTCGCTGCTTGCCAGCATCGGCATGGCGCTGGCCCAGGCGATGCTCGCGATCCTGGTCATCGTCATCGTTGGCCGCTACGCCCTGCGCCCGATGCTCCGGTTCGTGGCGGGCACCAACAGTTCCGATCTCTTCATGGCTGCGACGCTGCTTATTGCCGTCGGCGCCGGGGCTGCTGCTACCCTCGCCGGCCTGTCGATGGCGCTGGGGGCCTTCATAGCCGGACTGCTTCTGGCCGAGACCGAATATCGGCGCGCCATCGAGGCCATCATCGAACCGTTCAAGGGTCTCCTCCTCGGGGCCTTCTTCCTGCTCGTCGGTCTCGGCATCAATCTCGATGGCCTGGTCGCCCAGCCGACCCGCATCCTCGGTGCCGCCGCCGGGCTCGTCATTCTCAAGAGCGTGATCTATTATGGCCTTGCCAGACTGTTCGGCATCAACCGCGGCTCGGCCATCGAATCCGCCTTCATGCTGGCGCCGAGCGGCGAATTTGCCTTCGTCATTCTCGGCGCTGCCGTTTCACTGCAGCTCATCACCCTGGCGATAAATCTCGACGCCCTGCTGATCGTCAGCCTGACCATGATCCTCATCCCGCTCTTCGCCAAGATCGGCCACGCCATCAACAGTGGCCTGAAGAACCGCGCGTCAGCCCGATTGATGGAGGAGGCGGAACCACCCGATGTCAGCGGCGACAGGCCGGTGATCATCGCCGGCTTCGGCCGCGTCGGCCATCTCGTGGGCTCGATGCTCGATGAACACAAGATTCCCTATATCGCTATCGACAGCGACGCCGAACTGGTGGCACGGGAACGCAAGAGCGGCTTCAGGGTCTACTATGGCGACGCGGCCAACGCCAATTTCCTGCTGCGCTGCGGCCTTGCCGACACCCGCGCCCTGGCGATCACCATGGACAATCAGGTCCGCGTCGATGACGTGACCCGCGCCGCCCGCGGGCTGCGCAGCGATCTCAAGATCATTGCCCGCGCCCGCGACGAGCGCCACGCCATGAAGCTATATGAAGCCGGCGTCACTGAAGCGGTCCCCGAAACGATTGAATCGAGTCTGCAGCTTGGCGAGGCCCTGCTGGTGGAAACTGGCGTGCCCATGGGCCTTGCCATCGCCTCGGTGCACGAACGCCGTGATGGCTTCCGCAAGCTGTTGGGCCGTCCCAACCGCCGCGCCGAGTTCGAAGGCGCCCGCAAGCGTCTGCGCCGCGAGTAGTCGGACCCAGTCCGCGGCTCAGGCGAGCGTCTTGGCCCAGTAACGAACCACCTTGCCGCTGCCGGCGTCCTGCCGCATCCCGACAGGGCTGAACCCCAGTCTTTGATGAAAGGCATCCGAGGAAGGGTTGGGCGGCACCGCGTTGATCTCGCAGACGAGGCGTTCCCGCGCCGCACCACGGGCTGTCTCTTCGAGCTCGTCATAGAGGATCCGGGCCAGGCCGCGGCCGCGCGCTGCGGCGCTCACCACCACGCGGTCGATATAATAGAAGCGCGGAAAGCGCGCCTTGAGCCAGGCGAAATTGGCATTGTCGTAATCGCAGCCGTCATCGAAGGCGACGAGCAGTGCAAGCCCCGATGCTTCGGCCCGGACATGGGAAGCCGCTGCGATCAGGGCATGGAAGCCCTCCACCGTCTTGTAGGACAGTTCTCCGGCGTGATCGTTGTTCAGCGCCAGGAGCGCGCCGAACAGCGGGTCGTCGAAGGGCGGCGCAACGATGCGGCCCATGGTCCTGCTCAGTTGACGCCGAGCTTCTTCTGCAGGCTCGAGCT
>JAGRLX010000178.1 GCA_020441605.1 Alphaproteobacteria bacterium | reverse complement strand
GGCAGGGCGGCGAACATCATCAGGCCCAGATAGACGCCGGAATGCGAATTGCCCTCATAGGAATTGATGAAATAGGGAATTTGCGGCGGGCTCGAAATGGCGATGTGGCAGGTATCCTTCTTGATGGTCACCTTGGCCTTGATCTCGAAATCGCCGAAGCCGTGGCCGGCGTCCTCGAGGATGGCGACGCCCTCGTAGGTGCCATCCGGCACGGTCCTGATCAGGTCGCGCATGTGGCGGTCAGCCATGTCGAGCAATTCGTTGATGCAGGCATCGACGGTCGCCGCGCCATATTTCTCCAGCATGGCGATCAGGTTGCGCTCGCCCACCTGGCAGGCGCCGATCAGGGCATTGAAGTCGCCCTCCTGGTCACGCCTCGCCCGCATGTTGGTGAAGATCATGTTGAGCACGTCGGCGCGCGGCTTGCCCCGGTCCCAGATCTTGACCGGTGGAATGCGCAGGCACTCGGCGTAGATTTCCTTGGCGTTTGGATTGTAGCCCGCCGGAACCGGGCCGCCGATGTCGGTCAAGTGCCCCTTGCACACCGTCCAGTAGACCAGCTTGCCCTTGTAGAACACCGGCTTGTACATGCAGGTATCGATGGCATGGCTGCCACCGAAG
Source organism: Alphaproteobacteria bacterium (assembly GCA_020441605.1). The sequence continues at coordinate 3,940 of JAGRLX010000178.1, read as the reverse complement.
GCCGGGTCATTGTGAAGGATGATATCGCCTTCATGGATGTCGCCCTCGAAAAACTTTGCCACTGCCTTCATGGCCGGAATGAGCGAGCCGAGATGGATGGGAATGTCCTGGCCCTGAAGGATCATCTCGGGTTTGGCGTTAAACAGTGCAGTCGAGTAGTCATGGGCCAGGTTGAACACCGACGACCGCGCTGTCTTTTCCAGCGACAGTGTCATCTCGCGCTGGGTGGTTTCGAGCACGCCGCGCACCACCGACAGAGTGATGGGATCGACCTTGGCCTTGCCCTTCGGTTTGTCAGTGGATTTCGAAATTGGCTTCTTCCTGGTCTTGCTGATGGCCATGTGACCCTCCCTTGCGAGCTTCCAGCCTAGGTCAGCGGATGGGCAAGGGTCTTTGCAGACCGTGCAGCGTCATTTGACCGGGGGCGCATTTGCCGTGTTCGGCGTTGCACCTCGGTTCCACGCACCGTAGACTTGGCAAAACTGGGAGCCGCCATGAAGACGACCATCACCACGTCGCGGACGCCGGCGCACGAGCGCAGCCGCCATTGGCATGAGGCTATCGCCAAGGCCTATTTCCCGCTCGACCTGAGCTTCCGCAATGCAGAAAGTTTTTCCGGCGATCTGACGCTTTGGCAACTGGGTGACGTCTCGCTGTCCCGCCTCACCTCCGAGGCGCTGCAGTACCGTCGGCTCTCGCATCATTTCAAGGCCGAGCGCGAGGAACAGTTCCTGGTCACTGTCCCGGCACGGTCGGAAGTGTTCTTCTCCCAATGCGGCAAGGACGTACGCTGCAATCCGGGCGGCTTCATCCTCGAACGCAGCCACGAGCCCTATGAGTTCAGCCATGCCGAGGCAGCCGACCTCTGGGTGCTGAAGGTCGAGGCCAAGGCGCTGGGCGGGCGCATCCGCCAGCCGGACCGATTCTGCTCGCTGCAGTTCAATGCGGCCGATGGCGCCGGTGGCCTGTTTGCCGATATGTTGCACCTGATTCCCGGCCGCTTCGACGCCATGAGCCCCGAAACCCGGGCGACCGTCGGCCAGCAGCTGGTGGATCTCCTGGTGCTCGCGCTGAAGGCCGATGAGCGTACCCTTACCACGGGATCGTCCACGGTGCGAGAGGCCCATCTCACACGGATCGAGAGCTTCATCCGCAAGAACCTCAGCGACTGCGAGCTTGACCCCGAGACCATCGCGCGCGGTTGCGGCATTTCAACCCGCTATCTGCATGAGTTGTTCCGCGACACCAATCAGACGCTGGGAAGCTGGATCAGGGATCAGCGGTTGGAAGCGTGCCGGGAGGCGCTGCGCGATCCGTCCAACCGGCAGACGGTGGCGGAGGTCGCCTATCGCTGGGGCTTTGGCGATCAGGCCCAGTTCAGCCGCGCCTTCAAGGCCCATTTCGGCCTGCCGCCCAAGGAATTCCGTGAGCAGGCCCGCCAGCGGCAGCCTGCCCCCGGTTGACCGTTGTTCAGGACTTCGCCTGCTTCCAGCCGGCCGACAACACCGCGGTTGCCAGCGCCAGCTTGAGCGCCTCGCCGGGAATGAAGGGCAGAAGGCCGGCGCTCACGGCCTTGTCGGGCCCGATCAGCACCGAGAGCCAACCGGTGCCCAGCGCGAAGATCGCCACCTCGCCAATGGCGAAGACCACAAGCGCTGACACGATGCCGCGGCCATGGCCGCGATCGGCGAGCCAGCCCACCACGACGGCGGCGACCAGGAAACCGGCAAGATAGCCGGCCGTCGGTCCAGCCATATAGGCCAGCCCCGCCCCGGTGGCGAAGACCGGAACCCCCACCGCGCCCGCTGCGAGATAGGCAATCAGGGTCGAACCGGCGAGCCGTGCGCCATAGGTTGCGCCGATCAGCAGTACGGCAAGCGTCTGCAGGGTCATGGGCACCGGCCAGAATGGCACCTGGATCTTGGCGGAGAGCGTCAGCAGCGCCACGCCCGCAAGCACCAGCATCACCTTATTGGTGGCATGGGCCATGGATTCAGGCCACAGGGCCGAAAGCAGAGTTCTGTTCATAGAAAATCCCCTCACAGTGATGTTCGAATCTTGTCCAGCATCTTCTGACGATCCTTGCGGGCTTTCAAGGCCTGGGCCATCGTCACTTCGACGAAGCGGGCCGGCGTGTGCGGCTGCAATTGCCCGATCAGGTCCATGTCGGCCGAGACCACGGTTCCGACCATGAAATAGCCGCCGCCCGACACGGCATCGCGATGCAGCACGATGGGCTCGGTCCCGCCCGGCACCTGGACCGAGCCATAGGGATAGCAGGCATCGACGATGTTCGAAGGATCGGAGCCCGCGCCGAAGGGCTGCTCGCGCGGCTCGAATTCCATCGGTTGGCCACCCTTGAAGCGATAGCCGATGCGGTCCGCCTCGGGCGCCACCTTCCAGGTATCGGCGAAGAACTGCTTGCCAGCCGCCGCGGTGATCCGGTGCCAATAGAGGCCGGGCAGCATGCGAAGCTCGGCCGGGTTGCCCGGTCCGCGGCGCAGTTTCTCGGCAATGGTTCGGCCTTCCCGGGCGCCCCTGCCCTTGCCCACCGGCAGCTTGTCGCCCGCTTCCAGCTTGCGGCCCTTGAAGCCGCCAAGCGCGCCCAGCGTGTAGGTCGAGCGCGAACCGAGCACCACGGGCACGTCGATCCCGCCGGAGATGGCGATGTAGGCGCGTGCCCCCTTTTTCAGAAAATCGAAGGAAAGGGTCTGCCCCTTTTTCACCTTGAAGGATGTCCAGGTCTCGCGCGCTTCGCCATTGACCTTCGGCGGCAGTTCGGCGCCGGTCACGGCGACGGTGGCGTCCTCGGTGAACTGCAGCTCCGGGCCCATGAAGACGGCTTCCAGCACGGCCGCGCCTTCCTTGTTGCCGACCAGCATGTTGGCCGCGCGCAGGGCGAAGCGGTCCATGCCGCCGGAAAGCGGGATGCCGATATGATAGTAGCCCGGGCGTCCGAGGTCCTGCACCGTGGTGGAGAGGCCGGGCTTGATGACTTTAACGGCCATTGAGCGCCCCCATCAGCTTGGCGTTGTACCCATCCATGTCCGCCTTGAAGGCGTCCAGCGAAAAGGTCACATCCTTCATTTTCGGTGTGTACCTGCCCTTGTCGACGGCGGCGACGGTGTCGTCGTATTCGGCCCGGTCGATCGGCCGCCACTTGACGATGTCGCCCGGCTTGAACAGGCACATGAAGTCGCGCAGATACTTGATCTTCTGGTTGGGATCGTAGATCGGCATGGGGGTGATGCCGAACATCTGGTAGCCGCCGGCGCCGCGCACCGAATAGATGCAGGCAAAGCAGCCGCCGTGGCCCACGGTGAGGCGCGGCGTATCGGTCCGCGGCCTGAGGTACTTCGGCGACTGGATCTGCCGCGGCCGGTCGACCATCTGGTAGAGGAACGGCAGGCCCGCCACGAAGCCTACCATAGACACGAACCAGGGCGCGCCGGAATGCGCCTTGATGAAGCCGTCGATGCCATCGAGGTTGTTGATCCGGGCCGTATATTCGATGTCGGTCGAGGCCGGGTCCTGGTGGCGCTCGCGGAAGCGCATCAGCGTCTCGTGGGTCCACGGGTCGTTGTAGAGCACCGGGATCTCGATGATCCGGGTGCGGATCGTCGACTTGGCCTTGGAGGCCTGCTTCTCGATCGCCTTCAGTTCCTTCAGCATGTCGCCGGGCTTGATCACGTCGGGGTCGAACTTGATCTGGAACGAGGCATTGGCCGGGCAGATCTCGGTCACGCCCTTGATCTTCGCCTTCTTCACCGCGGTGGTGATCGACAGCGATTTGAAGAAGGCGTCGAGCGACATCTCCTCGTCGCATTCGACGAAGATGTGCTCGTCGCCGCCATAGGAGTACCTGGTCTTCATGGGTTGGCCACCTCCGTCATGAATTCATCCTGCCGGCGTTTTGTTCGAGCCAGGGCTCGAGCCAGCG
>JAGRLX010000177.1 GCA_020441605.1 Alphaproteobacteria bacterium | reverse complement strand
TGCTCGATCGAGAACGTCGATCCGATGGGAGTGCATACCGGTGATTCGATTACCGTGGCCCCCGCCCTGACACTCACCGACAAGGAATATCAGATTATGCGCAACGCTTCGATTGCCGTGTTGCGCGAGATCGGCATCGAAACCGGCGGTTCCAATGTCCAGTTCGGCGTAAACCCAGCCGATGGCCGGCTGGTAGTCATCGAGATGAACCCGCGTGTTTCGCGCTCCTCCGCACTCGCTTCGAAGGCAACCGGCTTTCCGATCGCGAAGGTGGCTGCCAAACTTGCAGTCGGATACACGCTCGACGAATTGGCCAACGACATTACCGGCGGGGCGACGCCCGCGGCCTTCGAGCCGACCATCGACTATGTTGTCACCAAGATCCCCCGCTTCGCTTTCGAGAAGTTTCCCGGATCGGAACCGACGCTTACCACTTCGATGAAGTCCGTTGGCGAGGTCATGGCGATCGGCAGGTCGTTCCAGGAATCGATGCAGAAGGCCCTGCGGGGCCTCGAGACAGGTCTCACCGGATTCAATGAAATCCAGATCCAGGGCGCAGGCGAGGGCGATGACAAGAATGCCATCCGCGCAGCCCTCGGAACACCCACGCCCGACCGCATCCTGAAGATCGCTCAGGCGTTCCGGCTTGGTGCAACGGTCGACCAAGTCTATCAATCGTGCAAATACGAGCCTTGGTTCCTGCGTCAGATCGAGGATATCGTCCAGACCGAGGAACGGATACGCCAGATGGGGCTTCCGAAGGACGAACCGAATCTGCGCCGGCTGAAATCCATGGGTTTTTCGGACGCACGTCTGGGCGAACTCGTCGGCATTGCGGAGGACAAGGTCCGTAAGCACCGCCACAAACTTGGCGTCCGCCCCGTCTTCAAACGGATCGATACCTGTGCGGCGGAATTCGCTTCGCCGACAGCCTACATGTATTCGTCCTATGACACCGAGAATGAGGCACGGCCGTCGGACCGGGAAAAAATCATCATTCTGGGTGGCGGCCCCAACCGTATCGGCCAGGGCATCGAGTTTGACTACTGCTGCTGTCATGCCTGTTTCGCCCTGCATGACGCGGGTTACGAGTCGATCATGGTCAACTGTAATCCAGAGACGGTTTCGACCGATTATGATACGTCCGACCGTCTCTACTTCGAACCCCTCACGGCAGAAGACGTTCTGGAAATCATTCACACCGAACAGTCGAACGGCAAGTTGAAGGGCGTCATCGTCCAATTTGGCGGCCAGACCCCATTGAAGCTTGCAGGCGCGCTCGATGCCGCGGGCGTGCCCATCCTGGGCACAACGCCGGACGCAATCGATCTGGCCGAGGACCGCGACCGCTTCGCCAAGCTGCTCAAGAAGCTGAAGCTGCGCCAACCCGAGAACGGGATTGCCCGTTCGGCCGCCGAGGCCAAGCGCATCGCCAAGACAATCGGATTTCCGGTTGTTATCAGGCCGTCCTATGTGCTCGGCGGCAGGGCCATGGAAATCGTCAAGGATGATGCTCAGCTCGAGCGCTACATCAAGGAAGCCGTCGTTGTCTCCGGCGACTCGCCCGTGCTGATTGACAGCTACCTGTCCAATGCCACTGAAGTCGATGTCGATTGCATTTGCGACGGCAAGGACGTTTTTGTGGCCGGCGTCATGGAGCATATCGAGGAAGC
>JAGRLX010000176.1 GCA_020441605.1 Alphaproteobacteria bacterium | reverse complement strand
CATGAGCCACGAGCTGCGGACGCCCTTGAATGCCATCATCGGCTTCTCCGACATGTTGCACACTCAGACGGTGACCAGTCCCGAGAAGGTGAAGCAATACTCGGGATATGTGAAGCAGGCCGCCGAGCACCTCCTCGCCCTGATCAACGGCATTCTCGACGTTTCCAAGATCCAGGCCGGAAAGCTCAGCGTCGACCGCGAACCGCTGGATATTGCCAGCATCCTGTCGTCCTGCCTGCTGATCATCGATGCCAAGGCGCGGGAGAAGGCGATCTCGCTTGAATCCGCCGTCGCGCCCGACATGCCCAAGATTTTCGGCGATCCGCTCCGGATCAAGCAAATCCTGATAAACCTTCTCGGCAATGCCGTGAAGTTCACGCCCGAGCGCGGGCGCATCCGGGTCGACATCGCTCCACTGCAGAAAGGTTACGCCACAATCGCCGTGACCGACACCGGCTGTGGCATGTCCCAGTCCGAGATCGAGACTGCGATGCGCCCCTTTGGCCAGATCGACACGGCCTTCAACAAGCGCCACGAAGGCACCGGCCTGGGCCTGCCGATCGCCTACGCTTTGTCTCGGCTTCATAATGGCGACCTCCGTATCGACTCCCACAAAGGCGCCGGCACGCGCGTGACCGTTATCCTGCCGACCGTCGAGCAACCGGGCCACGCGGCCGAACCTCAACTTCACTGAAGAGAAGAGCTCCCCATGATCCGTCAGCAGGTTTCCTCTTCCCCGGTTCCCTTCCAAAGGGCCGATGCAGTCGAGCGCGTAGGCCGAATCGTAGCGGTCACTGGCGCCCATGCCGTCATTCTGATCGACGCCGAGGATCGCGGCCCAGCCGGTGGACTGACCAAGAGCCCGGAGATCGGAACGCTCCTTAAGGTCGACACCCACAAGGCCGTAACCCTCGCAATGATTTCCGCCCTCAGTTCGCCGATGCCTTCCCACAGTTCGGAAGACAAGGAACTTCGCATCATCGAGGTGGAATTCATCGGCGAACTGCCGAAAGACGAGCGCGGCGAACCCAAGAGCTTCCGGCGTGGCATTTCCTGCTATCCCTCGCTCGGCGATATCGTCTATCGCGCCAGCAAGACCGAACTCGAAAAGGCCTATGCCTGCGATGCCGAGACGGCGATCCGCGTGGGTCACATCCAGCAGGATTCGGCCATCCCGGCGATGATCAAGATCGACGAAATGCTCGGCAAGCATTTCGCCGTGCTCGGCACGACCGGCACCGGCAAGTCCTGCACCGTGGCGCTCATCCTGCGCCGCATCCTTGAGAAGAACCCCCAGGCGCATATCCTGCTGCTCGACGTGCACCGCGAGTATGCCAATGCCTTCCAGGACTATGCCGAGGTCATCACGCCCGACAACATGAACCTGCCGTTCTGGCTACTGAATTTCGACGAGATCGTCGAAATCCTCATCGGCCAGCAGAACAATCGCGAAGCCGATACCGAAGTGCTGCGCGAACTGATCCCGCTTGCCAAGATCCGCTACATGAACAACCAGCGCCGCGACCGCAACGGTATCGTGCGTGGGCGGGAGCTGACCGACACGACCAACATCGGCGTCGACACGCCCATTCCCTACCGCACATCGGATCTCATCGGCATCCTCGACGAGTATATCGGCAAGCTCGAGTTGCGCGGCGAATTGGCCCCGTACAAGCGCCTCAAGGCCCGCATCGAAACCATCAGCCGCGATCCTCGCTATGCCTTCATGTTCGGCAGCCTGACCGTGCAGGACACCATGACCCAGGTGCTGGCGCGCCTGTTCCGCATCCCGGTCAACGGCAAGCCCATCGCCATCCTCGAACTGGGGGGACTTCCCGGCGAAATCATCAACGTGGTGGTGTCGGTTCTCGCACGGCTCGCCTTCGATTTCGGCGTATGGAGCGCCGGCCGCATTCCGATCACTTTCGTCTGCGAGGAAGCCCACCGTTACGTGCCCATCGACAAAACCCTGGGTTTCGAGCCGACCAAGCGGGCGATCTCGCGCATTGCCAAGGAAGGCCGCAAATACGGCGTGTCCCTGTGCATCGTCACCCAGCGTCCGGCCGAGCTCGATCCGACGATCTTGTCACAGTGCAACACTATTTTCTCGATGCGCCTGACCAACGAGCGCGACCAGGACATCCTGCGCGCCGGCATCTCCGACGCGGCCGCCAGCCTGCTCGAGTTCATGACCACCATGGGGACCGGCGAAGCCGTCACATTCGGTGAAGGCGTGGCGCTGCCGACCCGCATCAAGTTCGACATGCTGCCGGCCGATGCCTGGCCCAAGAGCAACACCGCCTCCTTCACCAAGAACTGGGCGATGGATTTGCCCGACGATTCCTTCCTGCACGACATCGTGCATCGCTGGCGCGTTCAGAGTCACAATCCGGATGGACTGGGATATGGGCTCGATCCGACGGTCCAGGTTCAGGTCCCTCCCGCTCCGCCACCGGTTGCCGCGCCCGTGCCGGCCGCCGCGCAGCCGATCGCCGCGCCGTCGTTGCGCCGGCAGCCAAGTGCCGCGCCCGGCGCCGTTTTTGGCCAGACGCCCGCAGCCCGGACGGCCCAGCCCACTGCGGCACCCCCGCCGCCGCCCCAGCCCGGCCAGCAGCAAAGCCTCGCCAACCTCATCCGTCAGTTCCGCAGCTAGGTCTTATCGCAGGACCTGAAACACGGCGGTCGAATGCAGGTTCGACCGCCCGCGCACCGTGATCAGCGACGAATCGGCGCCCTCCGCACGTCTCACGAGCAGACTTGTCCAAAGATCCGCACGGCGGGTATGAACGTAGCTGAAGGGAATTAAGCCGCAGAACGCGGCGATCGAGGCTCGCGGCATGCGCAAATGGCTGTTGATTGTACTGGGTTTGGTAGCCTGCGCCGCGATCGGCTATGGCGTGCGCCGCAGTGGCGTCGACATCGTCCAGCTGTCAGGTGTCGGCAACCTTCTGGGAAACCTGCAGACTACCGCAAAACCGGAGCCGCCAAAGGCGCCGCAAGGCCAGCAGCGGCGGACAGTGCCGGTGGAAGTAGCCCGCGCCGCGACGGCCCAGCTAAGCGACGATGTGGCCACCGTCGGCACCCTGCTCGCCCATGACTCTGTTTCAGTTTCCGCAGAGACCAGCGGACGGGTGGCAGAAATCCTGTTCGAGGATGGGCGCGATGTGACTGCCGGCGCCCCGTTGTTCCGGCTCGACTCAGACCTGGCCAAGGCCGCCCTGTCCGAAGCCAAGGCAAGGCTCGCCCTCGCCGAAGCCAATTATGGCCGCAACCAGGCCCTGCGTAAGTCAGGGAACGTCGCCCAGAGCGCCTATGACGCTGCTCTTTCCGAACTCGAGGTCGCCCGATCGGCGGTCGAATCGGCCGAGGTGCGCCTCAACAAGTTGACCATCACGGCACCTTTTTCGGGCACCCTGGGGTTCCGGACGGTGTCGCCTGGCGCCTATGTCAACGCCGGTTTGGCGCTCGTCCGTCTCGACCGCGTCGACCGCCTGAAAGCCAGCTTCTCGGTCCCCGAGCTGCAACAAGGACTGATCGCCATCGGCCAGCGCGTGGAATTCTCCGCCGACGCCCTGTCCGGCAAGACCTTCGCCGCCACCGTATCGGCCATGGATCCGGCCATCGACGTGAACGGCCGCGCACTCAAGGTCCATGCGACCGTCGACAATGACGATCTGCGCCTGCGGCCGGGACTGCTGATCCGGGTGCTGATCAAGGGACCTCCCCGTGAAGCTGTCGTCGTTCCCGAGTCGGCCGTCGTCCAGCGCGGAGAAGCGTCCTTCGTGTTCCTCGCCGCAAACCAGTCGGCGACCGAGGCCAGGGTGCGCATTGGCAAACGCATGCCGGGCACCGTCGAGATCGTCGAAGGCGTAGCAGAAGGCGCCGATGTGATCGTGGCCGGCAATGCCCGGCTGAGCGAGGGGACGGCCATCGAGATCGTACCGACCCGAGCGGGCGCGGAGTAGATGCCGTGGGCCTGAGCGAGATCTCGATACGCCGGCCCGTCTTCGCAACGGTGATGAGCCTGGTGCTGGTTCTGGCGGGACTGGTGTCATTCGACCGCTTGACCATCCGTGAATATCCCAACATCGACGAACCGCAGGTGTCGGTCGTCACCACCTATCGCGGCGCCTCCGCCGCCGTGGTCGAGAGCCAGGTTACCCAGGTGCTGGAAGGCTCGCTGGCAGGCATTGAAGGCATCGACACGATCGAGTCGACGTCACGAGCCGAGTCGAGCCGCATCACCATCCGCTTTCGCACCGGCATCGCCATCGACGCCGCCACCGGAGATGTACGTGATCGGGTGAGCCGGGTGCGCCGCGCCTTGCCCGACGAGATCCAGGAACCCTCCATATCCAAGGTCGAAGCCGACGCCCAGCCGATAATCTTCATCGTGCTGCGCTCCGAGATTATGAGCGGCCTCGAACTGACCGACTATGTCGACCGCTTTGTCGTGGACCGTTTCAAGAACCTTGACGGCGTTGCCGATGTATCGATCAACGGTGAGCGCCGCTATGCCATGCGGGTGTGGATAGACCCAGCACGGCTCACCGGCTACGGCCTGACGGTGCAGGACGTGGAAAACGCCATCCGCAACCAGAATGCGGAGATTCCGGCGGGTCGAATTGAAAGCACCGAGCGCGAGTTCACCGTGCTTTCGCGCACCGCCCTGGGAACCGCCGAGGAATTTTCCCGCGTCAATCTGAAGGCGGCGGGCGGATTGCAGGTCAGCCTCGGCGATGTGGCCCGCATCGAACTGGGCACTGCCGACGTGCGCCGCGAAGGCCGCTACAATGGCGAAACGGCCATTTCAATCGGCATCGTCAAGCAAGCGGTGGCAAATCCCCTCGACGTTTCAGCCGCTGTGCGCGCACTTCTGCCGCGCATCAACGCCGACATGCCAGAGGGCGTTTCTGCCTCGATCGGTTTCGATTCGACCGTCTTCATCGAGCGCTCCATCGCCAACGTCTTCACTACCATCGCCGAGGCCATCGGCCTGGTGCTGCTCATCATCGTCATATTCCTCCATTCGGCTCGCGCCGCATTGATCCCGCTGGTGACCATCCCGGTATCGCTGATCGCCACCTTCGCCATCATGCTGTCGCTGGGATTGACGGTGAACACGCTCACCCTGCTGGCCATGGTGCTGGCCATCGGACTGGTGGTCGACGATGCCATCGTGGTTCTCGAAAACATCTTCCGTCACATCGAGAACGGCATGAAGCCCTTCGCCGCGGCGATCAAGGGCGTGCACGAGATCGGCTTCGCCGTGATCGCCATGACCCTGACGCTTGCTGCCGTCTACGCGCCGATTGCCTTCCTGCCGGGACGCACCGGCCGCCTGTTCCTCGAGTTTGCCATCACCCTCGCCGGCGCGGTGATCGTGTCCGGCTTCGTGGCGCTGACCCTCACGCCGATGATGTGCTCGAAACTGCTGCGGCACTCGGAGCGCAGCAACTTCATGGCGCGGCTCATCGAGGGCTTCCTGGGCGGGATCGAAGCTGGCTACAAGCAGGCGCTCAAGTTGGCGCTCAGGCTCCGCTGGCTGGTGCTGCTGATCGCCCTCGGCACCGCTGGCGCCGGCGGCTACCTGCTGACCCAGATGAAATCGGAGCTTTCACCGGTCGAGGACCGGGGCACCGTGGTGGTGTCCGGCGGTGCGCCCGAGGGCGCAAGCCTCAATTACACGCGGCGCTACGCGATGCAGGTCGAGGAGATCCTCGCCGCCGAACCGGAGCTGCAATCCTATCTCATGATCGTCGGCTGGGGCGAAGTGACCCGCTTCAACGCCTTCGCGCGGCTGCGCGATTGGCGAGAGCGGGAGGTCAAGCAGCAGGACCTCACCCAGAAGATACTGCCGCGCTTGCGCAAGATCGCCGGCGTCCAAGCGTCGGCCTCGAACCCGCCATCACTCGGCGTGCGCGGCTTCGGCAAGCCGTTCCAGTTCGTCATCCAATCCTCCGCCTCCTACGAGGAACTGAACGACCTGGCCAACAAGCTGGTCGAGCGCCTCAAGGACAACGCCGGCCTCGCCGATCTCGACACCGACATGCGCCTCAACAAGCCGGAATTCGAGGTCGACATCGACCGCGCGCGCGTCGCCGACCTGGGGCTCGATGTGACGGTGATCGGCCGGACCCTCGAGACCCTGCTCGGCGGCCGCGACGTCTCGACTTTCAAGATCGGCTCCGAGCAATATGACGTCACCGTGGCGCTGCCGCCGGAACAGCGCGGTTCGTCCGAGATCCTGTCACGCATCTTCGTGCGCTCCAACAAGGATGAGATGGTGCAGCTTTCCAACGTGGTCAAGGTGCGCGAAACCGTGTCGCCACGCGACCTCAGGCGCTTCAATCAGCTCCGCGCCATCACCATCGAGGCAAATCTGGCTCCAGGCTATACGCTGGGCGAGGCGATCGCCGCAGTGGAACAGGCCGCCAGGGACGTGCTGCCCGATGGCACATCGACCGACCTGACCGGACAATCGCGCGAGTTCCGCGACGCAAGCTCCAACCTTGCCTTTATCTTCTTGCTCGCCCTGGCCTTCATCTACCTCGTGCTGGCCGCCCAGTTCGAGAGCTTCCGCGATCCCGTGATGATCATGTTCACCGTTCCCCTGTCGATGACCGGCGCGCTGGGCGCCCTGTGGCTCACCGGCGGCACCCTCAATGTCTACTCGCAGATCGGCCTCGTGACCCTGATCGGCCTCATCACCAAGCATGGCATCCTGATCGTGGAATTCACCAATCGCCTGCAGAGCGAAGGGGTTGCGCGCCACGAGGCGATCGTCGAGGCGGCCGCGCTGCGGCTGCGGCCGATCCTGATGACCACGGCGGCCATGATTCTCGGCGCCCTGCCGCTGTCTCTGGCGACGGGAGCCGGCGCCGAGAGCCGGCAGCAGATCGGCTGGGTCATCGTCGGCGGCCTGAGCCTCGGCACCCTGTTGACCCTGTTCGTGGTTCCGGCAATCTATTCGGTCATGGGCTGGCGCGGCCGGCGGGAGCCTGTCGTGGCCGGGGAATTGAATGCTGACGCCCCCGCCGCGTGAGCAGCCCCGATCCACACTTGACCAATCGGGGTGCCAAGGGGTAAGACCCGCCCCGCGCGATGCCAATTCGCCCTGCTTGGGGAATCGTCTAACGGTAGGACAGCGGACTCTGACTCCGCCAGTCTAGGTTCGAATCCTAGTTCCCCAGCCAATTTCGTTGAAAATCAAGGCGGCATCGGTTCCATCTTCTTCCGGGATTTGAAGAATCCGGTACACGTGCTAGTGGTCCAGCGTGGAAGCAATCATCGAAGCATTACGCCAAAGTGCGCAGATCTCGCCAGAGCAGGCCGAGGCGATCCGCCTGGCCGAGGGCAAGGGACAGGAAACGCTCGTCCAGCTGATCCACCGGCTCGGCCGCGTCGATCAGCAGATCCTGGCGGTCGAACTGGCACAACACTTCGGCTGTCCCCAGGTGACGGCCAGTGACTGGCCACCAACCCGCGTGCTGCCGGACCGCATTTCGCTGCGCTTCATGCGCGAGCATCACGTGATGCCGCTTCGCGCCGACGACGACCAGCTGACAGTTGCCGTGAGCGATCCTTCCGACGCCGGGATGCTGAACGCCTTGCGGCTCGCCTCCGGGCGCAAGCTTCGCCTGATGATTGCGACCGACAGCCAGATCCTGTCGGCCATTGAACGGCTCGACAGCGGCCAGATGGACCGCACCCAGGCGGCCGGGCAGACTGGCGGCGGCGACGACGACGAACACCTGGCCGACCTGGCACTTGACGCCCCCGTGATCGACCTGGTGAACCGGCTGTTCCGCGAGGCCTCGGCCGCAAGGGCGACCGACATCCACATCGAGCCTGCCCGCGGCCGCGTGGTCGTCCGCCGCCGCGTCGACGGCATGCTGCGCGAGACCGAACGTCTGCCGCCCGATCTCGGCCGGGCGGCCGTATCGCGCATCAAGATTCTTACCCAACTCAACATCGCCGAACGGCGCCTGCCCCAGGACGGCCGAGCCCGCCTGCGGATGGGTGACCGCGACTACGACATCCGTGTCGCCACCATGCCCACCATCCACGGCGAAAGCATCGCCATCCGCTTCCTGAGCGCCACCTCCCAGGTGCCCGAACTGACCAACCTCGGCCTGGTGCCGCGCGACCTGGCTGCCATCCGCGAGCAGGCGTCCCATGCCCACGGCCTGATCGCCGTCACCGGCCCCACGGGCAGCGGCAAGACCACGACCCTGGCAGCGGTCTTGAGCTTCCTGAACGATCCCACCCGCAAGATCGTGACCATCGAGGATCCGGTCGAATACCAGGTGGAAGGCGTCAACCAGATCCAAGTCCATCCCGAGATCGGCCTGACCTTCGCCAGAACGTTGCGCTCCCTGCTCCGCCTCGACCCCGACATCATCATGGTGGGCGAGATGCGCGACAGCGAAACCGCCACCATCGGCGTCAATGCTGCCCTCACCGGCCATCTCGTTCTCACCACCCTTCACACCAACTCCGCAGCCGGCGCCATCACCCGGTTGCTCGACCTTGACGTGCAGGCCTTCTTGATCGCCTCCACGTTGCGCTGCGCCATTGCCCAGCGCCTGGTGCGCAAACTCTGCACCTCGTGCCGGACATCCTATGAAGCAGCGCCGGAACTCCTGGCCCAATTGCCGCCCGACCTGGTCAAGGCGGCCCCCAAACCGGTCAGACTGTGGCAGGCCAATGGCTGCGACCACTGCGGCGGGTCCGGTTTTCTCGGCCGGTCGGCCATATTCGAAGTTCTGGTCGTCAATGATGCGTTGCGCCACCTGATCAAACCGGACGTCAGTGCCGATGTCATCGCCACCGCCGCCAAGCAAGCCGGCATGACCACGATGGTGACCGATGGCTTCCACAAATGCCTCGAGGGGGTGACGACCATCGAGGAACTCGGACGCGTAGCGGCGGACGATTAGGATGCCTAAATTCCGATATTCGGCTGTTCGCGACACGGGCGAGAGAGTGGCCGGCACGATCGAGGGCCCGGACCGGTCGACGGTCATCGGTCGTCTGGGGGACCAGGGGCTGCACCCGATCGATGTCGCTGCCGCCGAACAGGAGATCACCGCAGGCCGCATCCTGAGCTTTGGTGGCGGCGTCGTCAGTGGCGCCGAGATCACCATCTTCACCCGCGAGCTTGCCTGGCTGCTGCACGCTGGAATGACCCTCAACCACGCCCTCGACATCCTGTCGAAGGAGACCTTCTCGCCGGCGTTCTCTAACATCATCGGCACAATGCGGACCGAGATCCGCAAGGGCCGGAGCTTCAAGGACGCGCTCAGCGAAGCGGGAATATTCTCACAGTATTTCGTCAGCATGGTAGAGGTGGGCGAAGCCTCGGGCACGCTGGGGGCCGTCCTCGACCGCATCGCCACAAGCCGCGACAGGGAACAGAAGATCCGCGGCCGCCTGACCTCGGCCCTGCTCTATCCGGCGGTACTGGTCGTGCTGGCCATAGGCGCGGTAATCTTCATCATGGTCTCGGTGGTGCCAAGCATCAAGGACATGATCGAGGGCTCCGGTGCTCCCATACCCGAAAACGCCCAACTGGTAATCAATGTTTCCGACTGGCTTATCGCGAATGGCAAGACGCTTGCCATCGCCGCGCCCGCCGTGGCGCTGCTCTTTGCCCTGGTCGGTTCGCAGCCGGGATTCCGCGGCACGATGGTGTCATTCGCGACTCACATCCCGCTGATCGGACAGTTGATCAAGAAATCGGCCGTTGTGCAGTTCTGCCGCATTCTCGGCACGCTGGTCGCGGCTGGCATGAACCTGCCCGATAGCCTGCGGCTGACCAAGCCTTCCACCACTAACCGCAAAATCGCGCAGGCGATCGGTGAAATGGAGACGGCCCTCCGCCAGGGCGAGGATTTCATCGCCCCGCTCGAACGCTCGAAAGTATTCCCCAGCCTGCTCGCCCGGATGCTCAAGGTCGGTAACGAAACCGGCAATCTGACCGCCAGCCTGAACCAGGTCACTGACATTCTCGAAGAGGAACTGGAGCGCGCGTTCGATCGCTCATTGACCCTCCTGGGGCCCATAATTATCCTTGTTTTGAGCATATTTGTGGCCTTTATTATCGTGTCGCTGATGAGTGCGATCATTAGCGTGAACGACTTGGCTTTTTGAGACCTAACCCCCTGGACTTGAGCATCAGAAACATGAAAAGACTGCACCAGCGCCGCAAGAAACTTGGCAAACCGGGCGAGGCCGGCTTTACGCTCGTGGAGCTGCTGGTGGTTCTTGTGATTCTCGTGCTGCTCGCCAGCATCATCGGGCCAAGGGTCATCGGCTATCTGGGCTCTTCGCGGACCAAGACAGCACAGGTGCAGATCGAAAGCCTGGTGACGTCGATCGAGCTCTTCCACATCGACGTGGGTCGTTACCCGACGACCGCCGAGGGCCTCAACGCGCTGGTCAAGCAGCCTGGCTCGGTCCCCGGCTGGAACGGCCCCTACATCAGCAAGGGAACAATCCCACTTGATCCCTGGGGCCGCCCCTACGCCTACCAGATTCCCGGCAAGAAGGGGGCCTTCGACCTGGTCAGCTACGGAAGAGATGGCAAGGAAGGCGGGTCTGATGAAGACGCCGACGTTTCCAACTGATCAGGCACGACGCCGTGCGGCCGGTTTCACACTGGTCGAGCTCCTGGCGGTGCTGGCGATCCTCAGCCTGGCAGCCGGCGCCACCATCTATGCCTCCGGCCGCAGCATCGAGACTGCCCGCTTTAGGGCCTTCCTGCTTGACACCTCGGCGGCCCTGACGGAAGGCCGAACCACGGCCATCCGGTCGACCAACGAAGTGGTTTTCCAGATCGACACCGAAAACCGGAAGCTCGGCTATTTCGGCGGCGGACCCGTGATCGACGTTCCATCCAATGTCGAACTCAAGGCCGACCTGGCCGCCGACGAAACCCGGCAGGACGGCACTTATGGCATCCGGTTCTATCCGACGGGAAGCTCGAGCGGCGGCACATTGGCGTTCTCCTATCGCGGACAGGTCTACGAGATCCGCGTGAACTGGCTGACCGGAAATGTTTCAACCCACAAGACCTGACTCCGGGCCGAGAGCCGGTTTCTCGCTGGTCGAGGTGCTCTGCGCCCTGGCAATTGCTGCCATGGCAATGGTCACCCTCATGCGCGGCATGGGAACATCGCAACTCGCGGCAAGCCGAATGGACAACTATCTCGGCGCCCGCATCATCGCCCAGGCGATCATCGAGGACGAGCTTTCCGCCGCCGAGACCACCGCCGACCAGAGGGAGGGCAAATCCGGACCTTATGACTGGCGCTTCGTGATTGCGCCGACCACGGTCAACGGCCTGACCGGATTGCCCAGCGAATACACCCTGTACCGGCTCTCGGCGGAGGTGACCTGGTCGCCACGCGGCCGCTTCGCGCTGGAAGCGCTCAAGCTGGTGAAATAGACCATGGCAGCCCCTCCCTCCCACCACAGTCAACACGGTTTCACCCTTCTCGAAATCATTGTTGGCATGGCCATCTCGTCGATGATCCTGGTCAGTCTCAATATGGTGATGGGCAGCATCAACAAGGGGCTCGACATCACGACACGGAAGGTCGGCGAGCAGACCGAGATCGCTACTGCCCTCGCCATCATTGGCGACGACATTTCACGGATCGAGCGGCCCCGCATGGGGTCGCAAACCACGGGCCGCTACCGCTTCGAGGGCGCCCCGCGCGCCATGACCTTTGCCCTGGTCGAGCGCCCCGGCAACAATCGGGCGGGCACCTATCTCGTCCGCCTTTCGGTGCGGAGTGACCGGACCGGCGCCGAGCTGGTGCGCAGCCGCAGTCCACTCGGGCTCGACGCAGCAGATGGCGGCACGGATGGGTGGCGAGACGACGTGGTGCTGATCAGCGGCCCCTTCGACATCGAATTTGCCTATCGCTCACCCCGCCATGGGCTGCGATCCTGGGCCACCGGATGGTCGGCGAACGATCAGATGCCGGAACAGGTGCGGGTGGTGATCACTGACCTTGCCACGGGCCGGCTACGCGTCCCCCAATTCGTCCAGACTCTCAAGATCGAAGCCGATTCGGCGTGTGTCGCGGCAAAGACTCCAGCCTGCGGGCACACCGAAGGCAGCGAGAGCGACCGGTGATGGCGGCACACCACAAAAGCCCGCACGGTCCGGCGGCGACGCCGTCGACGCGCGGCATCGTGCTGGTCGTGGTACTGTTGTCGATTGCCATCATGTCGGTGATCGTCATGGCGCTGAGCGCCTTCATGCAGCGCAACCTCGCTGAAGTCAGCGTCGAGGCGGACCGACTGCGCTCAGAATTCGCCCTGCGCTCTGGCCTTGAAACGGCAAAGGCCTTCGTTGCCGCCCGCGAGGCGCGGCAGCGGGCCCTCTTCGACGGCACCCCCTTCGATGCCGGCATCGGCGGCGGTCTGCAAGTGACCATCGCCATCCGGGACGCGGCAGGGCTTGTTGATCTCAATCGCGCCGATCCAAAACTCATCGAAGCGGTGGCTGCAGCCGCCGGACTTCCAGCCGATCAGGCCTCCAGCCTGGCTGCGAAGATCGCTGAACTGCGCAAAGCCGCAGCGGCGCAAAATCCCGAGGCCACACCACAGGCTCCCGCCCGGACGAGGGCCGCGGCAACTGCCACAACGGCAGATGATACTGCCGACCAGGCGGGCGACCAGAGTGCGACTGCCGATGAAACCCCGGCCCAGGAGGACATTGAGCCGGTGTTCTTCTCGCCAGCCCAGCTCCGCCAGATAATCGACATGTCCGAAAACGACTACGACAAGATCCTGCCATTCATCGGCCTCTACAGCGCCACAGGAAAGATCAACCCTCTCGCTGCGCCGGACCTCGTTCTTGAATCCATCCCGGGCATGGCACCCGGAGACATCGAGACCTTCGCCGGGGCACGGCGCTCGGGACAATGGGAAAGCGATGCCAGGATCAAGGAAATACAAGAGCGCCTGAAGGATTTTGTTGAAGTGAGCGAAGCGAAGGCCTTCGCAATCGATGTCACACTTCGCTCGGGTGCGGGCATCATCGCGGGGCGGAAGGTCAGTGCCGTCGTTCTGTTGGGGAGCGGCCGGGGAATGCCATTTCAGACCCTCGCATTTTCATGGTAGGGCTGGTCGGTCCAAGAGGTAGAGATTGAATCAATACAGCAACTCAGCGACGCTCCAGATTGCCGGACTTGCCGGACGCGGCTTGGCTTGGGCACGCGATTGCGTCGGCAGCTTCGTCGACGACTTGGCCATGCTGACTGAACGCAAATCGAGGGACCGGGCACTGATTTTCGTCGGTGAGAGCCAGTCGGATGTCTACCAGGTGGGCCGCGGCGGGGCCCTTGCGCTCCTGACATCCCTTCGTGGCTCGCCAGAAGAGGTCTTGGGCGAGGCCAGACGCAAACTGGCGCGAAAGTTGCGCAAGGCCGTGCGGGTCCGCTTCGCCGCCGAGAACGCCGTGGTGAAGCACATTGCTCTTCCCGCGGGTACACTCGATGTGCTGCCAGCCATTATCCGCAACAAGGTCGAGGGTTTGGCGCCCTGGCCGTTGCAGCGGGCCATCTGGGGACACCGCCTTGGTTCGGGCACGGCCGAGCCGGGCCAGATCGGGGTGGACGTGGGCGTTCTGAGCCGCGAATTCGTCGAGACGGCGATGCAAGGCCTTTCTGGCCCGGGACTGGCTGTGAATGCTGTCGATATCGGACAAGGGCCTGAAGACGGCGAATCCATCGCCCTCGATTTGACGAGTGGCCGGCGCACCAAGTCGGCCCGCCAACTCTCCGCCTGGATCTTCGCCATCCTGGCGATTGTCGCCATCGGCATCGGCGGCAACGGTCTGTATCTGGCGCTGGCGACGCAACATCGGCTGGACGCCATCGACACCCGCATCAGCCGGCTGCGCCAGTCGATCGCCGGAGCAGACCAAGGGACGCCGGCGACCGCCAGACTGGCCGAAGCCAACAAGATCTACCTCAAAAAGCAGGACATCCCGCCCGTGGTCGTCATCTTCAATGCGATCTCGGAGCTCCTACCCGACGGGGTCTGGCTGAGTCAGGTAAAATATGGGGCCGCAAAGGTGACCATCAGCGGCCAGGGAACCAGTATCCCCATGTTGATCGAGACTTTCGAGAAGTCGAAGGTGTTCAAGGACGTCAATTTCGCATCGGCGACCCAGCGCGACGATGAAGGAGGATCCGATCGATTCTCGATCTCGGCGGTCGTGGAAGCGGGAACCCCGCAGCCATGAGCGCCACACCAAAGAGGAAACGCCTGTCGCGAAAAGGACTGCATGGTTTGCTGCTGCTGCTCTGCGCCGCTGGATTTCTGGGCGGCCTCGCGTGGGCTCCTTACTATTGGCAGGCAGATATCGAAAACCAGAGGGCCGAGAGGGAACTCGAGCTGCGACTCATCGAGTCCAGGCTCACCGCATCCCGCGACCAGAAGGGACCACCCCTCACCCAGGATGACAAGATCGACCCGATGTTCGTCACAGGGCCCACGACCGGCCTTGCGATGGCAGAATTCCAGCGCATCCTGAGCGACATGGCCGGCAAGACCGGCATGGTGATCGAACGTCAGCAGCCACTCCAGACCGATGCCGGCCCGGATTCGACCATCCTGCGCATGGACGTGGTCGCGACCGGAAGCATGGACGCGCTGCGGGCCTATCTTCTGGCGCTGGAGTCAGGCCTGCCCGTGATCATGATCAACGAAGCCGAGATCACGCCAAAGGATAATCAGCAGACTGAATATCCGTCCGAATCCGTGCGCGTGGCGTTGCAGGTCGAAGCCTATGGATATCATGAGGCTCCAACCCAATGAACCGGAACCTCGTGCTGCTTCTTGCCACTGCCACGGCTCTCGGTGCCTATGTCCTCTGGTTCGACGATGGCACCGACAAGCTCACGGCATTGCTGTTTCCCGATACCGTGGAAGATGAGGCCACTGGCACGCTGCCGGAACCTGCCGCCCCGGAGGCGACGGGAAAGAACGAACCCGCGAAGCCGCTCAATCCACTTGCCGGCCTGGCGATGGACACGCTCGGCGCAATGGTCGAGCGCCCCGTTTTCAATCCTGGCCGTGCCCCACGCCCCCCCGAACCGGAGCCGGAACCTGAAGTGACCGATGTGGCGCCCACCGAACCGCCGGAACCGGTCGACGAAGGACCCAAAGCCAGCGACTTCACTCTTCTCGCAGTCTCGTCAGGCCCCACCCACCGCGTTGCCGCAGTGAAGCAGAATCAGGACAACGCCATCGTCTATCTTCGCAAGGGCCAGCCGATTCAGAACTGGCAGGTCCTCGATGTCGGCGATCGGGACGTGACCATCGGCAATGAAAACAATCAGATTACGTTGAGGCTGTTCCAGACGTTCGATCCCTATCCGGGCGGCATGATCGACGAAGAGTATCACGAGAATCCGCCACCGACTGAATAAGCGACGCCAGAGCCGTCATCGCGAAGCGGGCATGCACTTGGGATCGCTGGCAAGCGGAAAGACGGGCTAATCCCAGTTCAGCAATTTCATCTTGGCGCGGAGATCCTGCGACTGGCGGCTCGCCTCGTCACCATTGCGGATGATCTGCGGGGTGATGAAGACGATGAGCTCGGTCCGGCGCGCGCTCTTTTCGGTCTTGCCGAGCAGGTCGCCCAGGATCGGAATCTTCTTGGTTCCGGGTATCGTGTCCCGCGTGTTGCTTTCCTGTCCGCTGATGAGCCCGCCCAGCAGCACGGTTTGCGCATCGTTGACCGAGACCTTGCTGTTGATGGCGCGCTGCGAGAAAGTGGGATTCTCCCGCTCGGTGGTCGAACTGCCCGAGCCCTCGGTGACCGAGGACAGCTCCTGACCAAGCTCGATGGTCACCATGCCATTGGCATTGACCCGGGGCTTGACCTTCAGGATGACGCCGGTGTCGCGATATTCGAAGGAATTGACGGAATCGGAATTGCCGCTTTTCTCGACCGTCTGAGTCTTCACCGGAACCTGGTCGCCCACCTTGATCGTCGCGGTCTCGTTTTCGAGGACCAGCACCGAGGGCGACGACACGATCCTCACCTTGGTGACGGCGGTCAGGGCGTCCAACACGAGCTTGGGATCGGCGGTGCTTCCCAGGAAGAAATTGAGCCCCGGAAAGCTGGGCTGCAACGTCAGGCCACTGCCGGTGAACAGGCCACCGCCGACATTGTTGTTCTTGAAGAAGGCTTGCACGCCATAACGCAGATCGTCATTGAGCGCGACTTCCGCGATTGTCGTATTGATTAGCACCTGGGTTGCCGGCGCATCGATCTGGCGGAGCGTCGACAGGATCTTGCGGTATTCCTCAGCGCTGGCCCGGATCACGATCGTGTTGTTCGCCGGATTTGCCGTGATCCGGATGCCGCTCGAGAGATTCTGCGTCGTCTGCTCGCTGGTCGAAGAAGTCTGCAAGGTATCTTCACGATCGGTCTTTCCCGTCTGAGCGTCCTGTGACTGGGTCGTCGCCCGTGTGTTCGACTGGTCGATAGAAACCTGCACCGTTTCCCGGTTCGGCGCGACCTCCGCCGTCGTCCCGGCAGCACCGGCGGCATCGACGAAGGTGGACGTCAGGATTTTTGCGAGATCGACGGCGCTACCGTTCTGTACCGCATAGACGTAATAGTTGGTGTCGGTGGTGCTCTCCTGATCGAGACGCTTGATCCATGCGAGCGCTCGCCTGACCTTCTGCTGGCTGTTGGCGATGACAATCACCCCGTTGAGCCGCTCCACCGGAATGATCTTGATCGCATTGCGGCCGGACGACGCTGAATCGTCGGCGAAGATCGCTTCCAACTTCTTGGCCATGTCGTCTGACCGGCCGTTCGAGAGAATGGCAATGCTTGCGGTCTGGCTGCGCATCCAGTCGACGTCGAAGGACAGCACCACATCGACAAGCGACTGACGCTCGGACGCACTGCCGCGGATGAGAATCAGATTGCCCACATTGCTGGCCCGCACCGAACCGGCATGGGCGATGAAACTGTCCATCAGCTCCATCATGGTCGGCGGGCTGATGTGGCGCAGAACCACTGCACTCACCCCGTAGCCTTCGGTGACCGCGCCATCCATGTCGGCAGCGCCAACCTCGCCATCGAGCATTTCCTGCAGCGCGACGACCTTGGCGACGCCATCGGTCTGGACAAGGGCTGCACTGTTAAGGCGCAAGGCAGCCTCGAATGCCCGCAACAAATCGCGGGCCGACAGTGGGCCGCTGCTGGACAGCGTGACGGTTCCCTGCACCCGCGGGTCGACGACGTAGCTGAGCCCCAGAGTCTCACCCAATATGAGCTTGGAGGCCTCCAGGATGCCGGCGCGGTCGACATTGACGGTGAACTTGCCGTCGCCCGCGTCGTTGATGCCCGGCGGCGACGCCAGCCGGTTGTCAGCAAGGCCTTGTTCATCGCCGGGGAACAGCAGATATTTGCCCTTCTGGTTCGGCGTGACGTTCGGGCCTTCGCCGCGGGATTTGATTTTCTGGGGGTTCTTGGCGCTCAGATCGACCTGGCCCGGACTTTCGAGCTGGGCCCGCGGCCCGCCAGGCCCACCGCAGCCGGCAAGCACCACAGCAATCAGCAACAGGACACCGCTCACCAAAGCGGTTATTCCCCCGCTTCGGTCTACAACTGCGATTGATGCGTCTCCTGTCCCGCCTAAGCGGAACTCATCCGGCGACAACCTACTAACTCCAATTCGACCCCGTTTGCATGCGGTATCCATTACCAGCCAGGCTGGATCCCGACACAATGCCGCCGATGCGATGATTCGCATATTGGATATTACCACCTGTGGATGTTGCTGCTGTGGAAATCCTGCCGCGCCGAGCCGTTCAGAGTTCCAGCAGGCGCAAGCCCCACACCGCAAGAATTGCAGGTGCGATGAAGCAGCCGAAAGGGATAGCGGTTTGAAGACCCGGCTTTTCGGACCGCGTTGCGAGGCTGTAGAGGAACACTGCCAGAAGGGCGGTGACGGTTGCCAGCAGACAGGCGAGCGCCAACCGATCGAGGCCCACCCAGGCACCGGCTGCGGCCGCAAGCTTGACGTCACCGAGCCCCAGGCCCTCCAGGCCTCGCCAGCGCAGATAGAAGAGGCGTACCCCATAAAGCACGGCCGCAGCAGTCATACTGGCCAGTATGCCGTCCACAAGGGTGTCTTGCCACTGTCCCTGAAAAGCCGCCACGCTGGTCAGGAGACCCAGAGGTATGGCCGGCAGCGACAGGCCGTCAGGAATGATGAAATGCCGGAGATCGACGACAATGATGAGGATCATCGAAGCCACGAGGTACCCGGTCGACAGCGCCACCGGCACCGGCGCGGCGAGCGCCGCCAAGGGCACAGTCAGCAGGCCGGCAAGGCTTGCCCCAAGCACTTCGGACTTGCCGAGGTCGTAGAACAAGCGTTGCGGTATTTGCATCCCGGCTCTCAGTCATCCGCAGCTAGTGGCTTTCCGCAGGATCGGACCCCGCGCCATGACTTGTCAACACCGCCGCCGCGCCGCGAGACGCCGTGGGACTCCGCAGCCATCGCGATCTGGCCTTCCGGCACGCTTCCTGCTATCCCGCCCGCGACACATGAGGAAGGACTATCGCCGTGGCCACGCCAGTAATGAACGTCATGATCGCCGCTGTCCGCAAGGCAGCCCGAAGCCTGCAGCGCGATTACGGCGAATTGTCCAGCCTGCAGGTCTCCCAGAAGGGGCCCGGCGACTATGTGACCGCTGCCGACAAGAAATGCGATAAGATCCTGCGCGAGGAACTCGCCAAGGCCAGGCCGGGATATGCCTTTCTCACCGAAGAGACCGGCGTGGTCGCGGGCACCGATCCGGACCATCGGTTCATCATTGATCCCATAGATGGCACGAGCAATTTCATGCATGCCCTGCCGATCTTCGCCATCACCGTGGCCCTGGAACGTAAAGGCGAACTGGTGGCCGGGGTGACTTACAACCCGATCAGCGACGAACTGTTCACCGCGGAAAAGGGAGCTGGCGCGTTTGTCAACAACAAGCGGCTCAGGGTCGCCAGCCGCAAGGATCTCCCTAGCGCGCTTGTCGCCTATGAGATTCCCCACCGGGGCGGCAAGAACCTGCCCTTGTCGCGAGCCGAAATGGCCGTGCTGCAGGCCACGACCGCCGGACTGCGCGGGTTGGGCTCGGCGGCCCTCGAACTGGCCTACGTTGCGGCAGGCCGCGTCGATGCGATGGTCTGCCGCGACCTCAACCCCTGGGACATTGCCGCCGGAATTCTCCTGGTGCGCGAGGCCGGCGGCTTCGTGGCCGACTGCGACAGCGAAGCAAGTCCCATGGATACCGGCAATATCGTCGCCGCCAATGCCGACCTCTTGCCCCTGGTGAAACAAGCGCTGCGAACCGCAGTCGTCGCCAAGCCGCAGTAAACTGCCACCGTACAGTGGCAGGCCGATCTGTCCAATTCGAGTCGAATGGTCGTTGCCGCTATAGGCACGGGTTGAGCATGAGTTCATCTGGCGCTTGCGGCAAAATGCAATTTATGCGGTTTTTTGCGCTATTGAACCATTTTTGATTGCAGAGAACAAACCGCGGAGGGCGTCACGGGAGGCAATGTCGATGATCAGCCTCGGCAATACAGCCCAGCAGGATGAGCGACGCTGCATCGACGCCTGGACCTCGACATCGGGGGCCGATCGTCTCGAGGGCAAGGCGTCTGCCACTCTTCGGCACTCCGAGGGCGCCGCCCAACCACTTGTCTTCCCCATCGGGGCCGCGGGCGTAGCCATCGGGCGGGTGCGCGTCGTCATCAGGGACGAGGTCGGAGCCTTTGTCGCGACCATGTCTATCGCCAGTCTTGCCGGCAGTCAGAACATCCTCTGGACGCCGCGGGCCGGCCTTTCGCCAGGCGCCTATGCCGCCTACTGGGAAGGTCGCAAGGCGGATTGATATCGCAGGCGGCAAGGCGGATTGCCCCTGCCGGCAACAATTCTCCGCCAGACGATTTCAATGGCCCGCCACATGATCTATGGGTGGGCGGAAGGAGATCGACATGTCTGACGCTTTGAACTGGCTGCCGGCTACGAAACTGGTCGAAGGCTTCGCCAAAGGGAAATTCTCGCCCGTGGATGTGGCGGAGGCCTGCCTTGACCAGATCAGCCGCCATGATGCCCAGCTCAACGCCATGGTAGGAGACCATGCCGAGGAAGCGCTTGCCGCCGCCAGGGCCAGCGAAGGACGCTGGCAAAAGGGCCAGCCGATCGGTCCGGTCGATGGCGTGCCGGTTCTGGTCAAGGATCTGCTGCTGACACGCGGCTGGAAGACCCTCCGTGGCTCAAGGACCATCGATCCGGACCAGGCCTGGTCCGAGGATGCACCCTGCGTCGCCCGCCTGCGTGAAAGCGGCGCTACCCTGCTGGGCGCCACCACGACGCCGGAATTCGGCTGGAAAGGGGTGACCGATTCACCTTTGACCGGCATCACCCGAAATCCGTGGGACACCTCACGCACGCCAGGCGGATCGTCTGGCGGGTCTTCTGCGGCATTGGCGGCAGGCTATGCGCCACTCGCCCTCGGCACTGACGGCGGCGGATCGATCCGGATCCCCGCAGGCTTCGCCGGAATCTTCGGACACAAGCCGTCTTTCGGCCGGGTCCCAGCCTGGCCCCTCTCGCCCTTCGGAACCGTGGCCCATGTCGGCCCCATGACCCGGACGGTCGAGGACGCCGCCATCATGATGAATGTGATTGCCCAGCCCGACCCACGCGACTGGCATGCCCTTCCCTATGATGGCGCGGATTATGTCGACAAGCTTGGCATCGCGATCAAGGGCGTCCGCATCGCCTTCAGCCCTCGTCTAGGCTATGTCGAGGTCGATCCGGAGATCGCGGCGCTGGTCCGAACTGCCGCCGAGGTGCTGGCTGAACTCGGCGCCGAGATCACAGAGATTGATCCCGGCTTCGAGGACCCGGCACCGTGTTTCCGCACCCTGTGGTGGGCTGGCGCGCGCAGCCTGCTCGGCAGGCTGCCGCAGGACAAGAAGGCCTTGCTCGACCCGGCGCTGGCCGATGTGGTCGAACAGTCAATGTCCATCAGCCTCGATGACTATCAGGACGCCGTCAAACAGCGCGGACTACTCGGCACCTACATGCGCCGCTTCATGGTCGATTATGATGCCCTGTTGACGCCGACTCTACCAATCGCTGCCTTCGCGGCCGGCGTCTTGGCGCCCAACGAGCCCAGCCAGACCGGGAAATGGGTCAATTGGACCCCGTTCAGCTACCCGTTCAACCTCACCCAACAACCTGCTTGCAGCGTTCCCTGCGGATTCACCCGGGATGGATTACCCGCAGGGCTTCAAATCGTCGGCCGCATGTTCGACGATCATACACCCATTCGCCTCGCCCATGCGTATGAGCAGGCAACCGAATGGCACATGAAACGTCCAGAAGACTATTAGGCCGCGTGCGATTGATGTTCGATGCGGGCGATTTCGTCCTTGAGCTTGAGCTTCCTGCGCTTGAGTTCGGCGATTTCGGCGTCGGTCGAAGCCGGATGGGCCATGGCATCGGCCAATTCAGACTCCAACGCCTGGTGCTTGGCCATCAACTCACTGAGATGCGCTTGAAGACTCATGCTCTCCTCCACTCAGGTTATATCTACGACAAGATCATGACATAGACTTGGGGGCTTGTC
>JAGRLX010000175.1 GCA_020441605.1 Alphaproteobacteria bacterium | reverse complement strand
ACCGGCTTCATGATCGAATCCATGGTGACCGCGACGGCGCTCAACATCGGCCTGCTGCTCCAGGGCAAGGAGCCTAAGCACCAGGGCACATGGAACGCGGTGTGCCTCGCCGATTTCGGCGACTCCGGCATTGCCTTCGTGGCCCAGCCGCAAATTCCGCCGCGCAATGTCAACTGGTCGTCATCGGGCAAATGGGTGCATGGGGCGAAGATCGGATTCGAAAAATATTTCCTCCACAAGATGCGCCGCGGCACCAGCGAGACCTTCTACGAGAAGCTCACGCTGGAGATCTTGGGCATCAACAAGCTGAAGGAAATTACCACGACCGACGGGTGACCGCGATCACCAGAGGGCGCCGCCGGTGATCTGGATGTTCTCGGCGGTAATGCCCTTGGCGGCCTCGCTGCACAGATAGACCGCAAGGGAAGCGATCTCCCCAGGCTGCACGATGCGGCCCTGCGGGTTCTGCGCAGCGATGTCCGCCATCGCGTCCTCCAACGTACGGCCCTTACCCTCACGTGCGATCACCTGTTCGACATTGCGCCGCATGAGTTCGGTCTCGACCCAGGTGGGTGAGATCATCACGCAAGCGACGCCATGGGGCGCACCCTCCAGCGCGACGCAGCGGGTGAGGCCGAGTAGCCCCGCCTTCGAGGCGCAATAGGCCGGATTGTCCTTCCAGCCGACCGAGGCGGCGGTGGAACCAATGTTGATGATGCGTCCCCATTTCCGATCAATCATGCCTGGCAGGAGTTCGCGCGTGACGCGGAAGGCGCCGGTGAGATTGGTGTCGATAATCTTGTCCCACAGGGCATCGCCATGGCCGCAGACCGGGTGCTCGGCCGTGGTGCCGGCGGCATTCACCAGGATGTCGAACTGGCCACAGATGGACTGGCCGGCCGTGATGAAGTCGCGGATCGATGCGGTATCGCGCACGTCGAGATGGCCGGCGAAGACTCTGGTGCCAGCCACTTCGAGGGCCTTGCGGACTTCGGCGATTTCGCTGTCCTCGGGATAGGCAGCGGCATCCGAAAGCCGACCGGCGGCCTGGCCGACATAGGAGCCGACCGCCACGTTGCAGCCGGCTTCGGCAAGCGCTCCGGCGATGGCCAATCCCTGGCCTGTGAGCCCGCCGGTGATGAGAGCCGATCGGCCTGCAAGACTGGTCATGTGTCACACCATGAGATAGCCGTCACGGACCGCGATGTCCGAGCCGATGACGAATTTTGAATGATCGGAAGGCGATAGAACATCCCATGGACGGTGTCACGGCGCGATTCGATGCAGTGCGGCACAGCAGGGCCACGTGCCATGGTCATCCCTCGGTCGGCAGCGGCCGTTTCAGCCAGTCGCCATAGAAGCCTTCGAGATCCGGTTCGAAGTCGTGCAGGATCGGATAACCAGGCGCGCAGGCCTCGACCTCATGGACGGTGCCGCACGACGGACAGAGAAATTCGCGGATCTCCATCCAGGCGGGGTCCGGGATATCGCTGCTGGGATAGATTTCACGCAGCGACTTTTCCGTGTTGCGGACGTGGATGTTGGCTTTGAGCTTCCAGTTCTTGCGGTAGTCGCCGAACTCGTGGCCACATTCGCATTTTGTGACGCAGCCCTTTCTGGCCTGCACGATGAAGAGATGATCGCTGATTGGCAGCAGGATCCGGTCATCCCAGTCGACCCGATCCTGCAACACTTCGATGGCCTTGAAAAAGCGATCCTCGTCCTTGTAGGCGGACATGATACGTTTGGTCTGGTGCCAGGGGAGCTGGCCCGCCATCAGATCGCGGATCACGTCCTTGCTGTAGCTGGTCATGTGCTGTCTCCGGCGAATGTGAAGGAAGACCTGAGGCCCCAGAACGTGGTGAAGTCCCTGACGAAGCGGGGTGAGAGCTTCATGGCGCTGTCGTACATGAGCTTCACTTCCGGCGCCAAGGCTCCCTTGGCGATCTTGGCCTTCTCCTGCTTCATCCAGGCGGAAACGGGTTGGGATGATTTCAGCCGCTTCGCCAGCATGGCCCTGCGTCTCTTCGCGGTGGCGGCGAGATCGGCCAAGAGGCGGTCGTCCTCTTCCCGCAGCACGATGCCGAAGACCTGCAACGCCGCCTGCGCGGTGAGGAACCCGTTCTTGACATCTTCAGCCGTTTTCACGGGGTCGCGCTCGAGAACGTCGCCGAAGCCGCCGCCGCCATTATAGGCATGAGTGAAGATGTCGCCGGCCTTATGGGGGGCGGTGATATAGGGGCCCTCGCTGGTCTCATGCTGTCCGGTAACACGCTGCTCGAGTTCGGAATTGTGGGGGTCCGTGCCGATACAGTGGGGCAGGGGCTTCTGCTTCTTGATGACCTCCGCAAGGTTCGGGCCGCGAACCGACCGATGCATCTGGCAGGTCGGTGCCGGATAGCCGCCGCACATGCCGCCGTTGTCGAAGACGCGCGAGGAGTGCTCGGAGGTGACGAGCCGCAGATGATTGGTCTTGTTGATGAGCCAGGTGGAAATGAAGGCACAGCCGCCGCGATATTTGCCGGCTCCGCCTGAGTTGGCCAGGATCGACCGGCCGATATAGACCATCGGCATGTTCTGTTCCCAGATCTCGATGTTGCCCATGTCGCTCTCGGGGTTCCAGCCGACATAGGCGGTGTCGAGGCCGTCCTTGATGGCAAGTGCCCCGGAGCCTGCCGCCGCGCATTCGAAATGGGCCATGCCGAAGGCAGTGCCATATTGGCTCGTTCCTCCCATTTCGATCATCGGTGAGTTGACCTGCCCGACAAAGACCTCCTCGATGAATCCGCGGGCAAGGAAGCCGCGCGAGAGCAGGCGCTGGAATACGCCATAGGCCGGAAGCAACAGGGCCCAGCTCGTGGCCGTCGCCACCATCTCGTTGTCCGGACTGGTCCATGTTCCCCTGGGCAGTTTCAACTCGGTGGCCATCCAGGCACCATCATTGACGAGGCCCTCGAAATTCATGTGCTGGGTGAGGGTCACGAACATGCCGCCGTCCATGCCGGCCGGGGTGCAGTTCATCGAGTGATAGCCCCACGGCTGGGTACCCTCGAAATCCAGCACCATGGTGCCGTCGCGCCTGATCTCCAGTTCGAGCGGAATGTTGTAGAGCCAGTTTGCCGGACCGAGGGGCTGGAAGCCGGGCTTTCCCTCGGTCACGTGACCATAGAAAGTGTGGCCACGATAGATGCCGGGTACGGTGAGCTGCCGGGTGCGGGCAAGCTGGCCGCGGCGGCCTTCCTCAATAAATTCCTTCATCACCCGCCTCCAATAGGGAAGGCCGACGTCGCCGATGATGGCTTTCACCGTTTCGCGCATTTCGATGCACGATGCGACCTTGGCCTTTTCGTCCAGCACCCAGTAGATGGGCATGCGCAGATTGCGCTCGCAGCGGATGACGTAATCGCGGCGTATCTCGTCGTTCTCGCCGATCTTCTCGGCACAGACGAACAGGCCTTCGGTAAAGCGCTCCTGGGCCAGACAGACATCGCCACCCGGCGTGATGCCGCCGGACTCAAGCTCATGGCACACGGCCCCGGCCCAGCCGACCAGTTCGCCGTCCCAGAAGATCGGGATCACGTCCATCACGTCAGGGACCTGGACGGTACCGATAAAGGCATCGTTATTGGCGAAGATGTCGCCGGCCTTGATGCCGGGATTGGCTTCGTAGCCTTCGCGGATCATCCACTTGATGAAGCGGCTCATGGTATGCACATGGACCATGATGCCGTTGGACAAGGCAACGGCATCGCCCTCAGGCGTGTAGATCGCCACCACCATCTCGCCCACTTCGCGCACCCCCGGAGAAGCGGAGATACGACGCGCCATCTCCCGCGCCGAAACGCAGGCGGCGCGCAACTTGGTATGGAGGGTTTCGAATTTCAGGGGGTCCTGGTGGCGAAGCTCGAGATCGGTGATGCCGTCATAGCAGCCGGTCTCGGCCATCAGACGCTCCGACTCGATCAACCTCTCGCGCAGTGGCAATCGGGTGTCGATGGGCTCATGAAGGTTCATCGCGGCCAGTCCTTTCAAGCATGACGGTAGTGAAGCAGGGTCCACTCGTCGATGAAAACAGAGTCAGCGGGGTGGACCACGAGGGTCGTGGCCGGATGTTCGATGATGGCCGGCCCCTTTACCTCATGGCCTGGCTGCAACTCGTCCATCTCGTAGAGATCGGCCTTGTGCCATCGCCCGCCCATATAGGCGTCGCGAACACCCTTGTGGGCCGCGGCGGGGTCCGAGGAGCCGAGAGCCCGCCGTTCCAGCGTCGGCTTCACCTTGTCGGCGGTCGCCGTCGTGCCGAGTTCCATGATCGAGAAGCCGGCTGCGCCGTAGCGCGACACACGGTGATTGATCTTGGCATAGACAGTCTCGAATTCCGCGAGAATGGTGCGCATGTCCTTCGGCCCGGTAGCAGTACGCAGCGATGACCTGACCTCGATATCTTCAAGTTGGCCGGTGTAGCGCATCATCAGGAACGGCTCGGTGCGGATCTTGTCCCGCGCGTGGCCATCGGCCTCCATTTCCGCAGTGGCCGCATTTTCCAGATCGCGCCAGATGGCCGCCACCCGCTGGCTGAAATCCGACAGCGCCGCCTCACTCGCGTCGGCGGGAATGTCGATCTGGGTCGAAACCGAATGGCGGCGCATATAATCCGCCGTGGTGCAGCCGAAGGCTGAGAAAGCAGCCGCGAACTGGAAAGTGATGATGTCCTTGAACCCGATGCCGCGTGAGCACCCGGCCAGATGCAGCGGCCCCGATCCGCCATAGGAGAGAAGCGTATATTGCGACGGATGAATGCCCTGGCCCGATATCACGCGGCGCAGCGCATTGTTGGCGTCTTGCTCCAGCATCTCGATCATGCCTTCGGCGGCTTCATGCACGCCGACGCCCAGCACGTCGGCGCATTTCTCCTTGAAGATCCGGGTCGCCTTTTCGACATCGAGGGTGACCTTGCCGCCGAGAAAATAATGAGGGTTGAGCCGTCCGAGGATCGCGTCGCAATCTGCGATGGTGGGCTCGAGGCCGCCTCTGTTGAAGCAGATGGGGCCGGGGTCGGAGCCTGCGCTCTCGGGTCCGAGGCTCACCTTCTTGGTCAGCGGATCGACCTTGATGATCATGCCGGCACCGGCGCCGATTGTGTCGAGATGGAGTGTCGGGACATTGAGTTTGAACCGGTCCATGATCGGTTCGTTCTCGATTCTGGTCGCGCCTCGGGTAATGACCCCCATGTCGAAGCTCGTGCCGCCCATGTCGGAGCAGACCAGCGAGTCGTTGCCGATGAGCTTCCCGACATAGGCCGCCCCGAGAATGCCACCGATCGGACCGGAGATCATGGTCTCGTGCAGCCGCGGATGGTTAATGGAGGTGAGGCCGCCGAACGACAGCAGGGTCTGTACGCCGTATTTGAAGCCGTATTTCTTTGAGGCGTCCTCGATGCCCTTCAGCTGCTGGCGCCCGCGCGACGTGGCATAGGCTTCGATCAGCACCGAGTTGAGACGGGATTGCTCGCGGATGACTGGACGGACGACATGGCTGGTGTAGACCAGAATGTCTGCCCTGGCTTTCTTGATCTCGGCGCAGGCGATCTCTGCGATGCGCTTCTCGTGGGCTGGATTTACGTGACTGAACAGCGTCATGATGCAGATCGCTTCGACCTGGTCCCTGATCAGCGCGCGGACAGCAGCCACCGCGTCCTTTTCGTAGAGGGGGATTACGACATCGCCGAAATGGTCGATGCGCTCGGTCACACCATGGGTGCGGCGGCGCGGCACCAGTGGATCGGGATGGTGGTGGGTGACGGCGTGCAGCCGGTCGGCATAGGAGTAGTCGGCCCAGGCCTGAAGCCCGCGGCCCATGAGGATCATGTCCTCCATGCCTTTGGTGGTGATGAGGCCGAGCTTGCGTCCGGTGCGCGACAGGAGCGTGTTGAGCATTCCGGTACCGGAATAGAGGACCACATCCACACCCGAAAACAACTGGTCAAGAGAGATGCCCCAGGCTTCGGCCGCGTCCGCCGCCGACTGGATGAAGCCGTCAGCTTCGTTCCTGGGGGTGGTGGCTGCCTTGCCGATCTTGAAATGCCCGCGGTCGTTGACGAGGATCGTATCGGTCATGGTGCCGCCGGCATCGATTCCGATCACAATCGGATTTGTCATGGCCGCAGGCTCCTCCTAAACAACAGCGCTACGGTGGGAAACTAACGGCGGCATGGCCTTTGTGGCTATGTGCCTTTGGGCATAAGAGGAATCGACATGCGGGGCGAGATTTCAGCCAATGCACAAGTGCTGGATGCATTGGCCTCGGCCATCGAGGCGATTGGCAGCGATGCCCACATCGATCGCCTGATCGACCTGGTCGGTGCGCTAGTCCGCCATGACCGGGTGACGGTGGTGCGCTACTCTGCAACCCAGCGCCCGGAATTCGTTTCCTACCGCAACTATACCGCCGAGATGGTGCGCAAATACCTGGAAATCTACTACGTCTACGACCCCTTCTATGCGCAATGGCGCCAGAATCGAAGACCGGGAGTCGTCACGCTGGTCCGCAGTGCCGATATGCTTCGGGCGCCCTATGTCGCAGAGTTTCTCGGCGAGTCGGTGATTTCGGACGAGCTGGGCGTGTTGTTGAACGACGGACCGGGATGGTGCCTGGGAATCTTTCTGGACCGTAGCCATGGCAAGTTTAGCAGGTCGGAGAAGGTTCGGCTGGAGGCACGCTTCAGCGTCTTTGCCGCGCTCCATGCCATGGATATCAAGGCGCGCCAGCCGGGCTTCATGCGTACCAGCCAGCCGGCCCGGCTGGGGGAGGAGCCGGCAACGCGAGCCGCCATCCGCATTCCATCTGGCCTGTGGCCAGACCTCAGCTGCCGCGAACGCGATGTCGTACATCTCATTCTCTCGGGGCATCCGACGGCGAGCATAGCCGCCAGGCTCGGTATCGCGCCGGGAACGGTCAAGAACCACCGCCGCCGCATCTATGAGAAGCTCGACATCACCACGGAGCGGGAGTTGTTTCTGCAATTCATCGGCGACACCGTCTGAAGGCAGTTCCTCTTACCTGCGTCCCAGAACTTCGGTGATGGCCGCAAGAACGATCAGGGTGGTGCCGGCGAGTTCCGCTAAACCGAAGGCCTCGCCGGAGAACAAGGCGGCTGTTACCGCGCCTGCCAGGACCTCGGTCATCAACAGGATCCCGACCCGGCCTGAATCGATCCGCTGGGCCGCCCACAGCACCAGGAAATTCGGCGGCACGAAGATGATCAGCGCCAGGATGACGATCCACGGCAGACTGGGCAGAAGATTGCCGGTGCTGGCAAGCGGTGAACCGCCGAGGCCTGCAAGCACCAGGACGGCGCCGGACGAAACGACACCGCCCACCGAGAAGAAGAAGACCGGGACCGGGATACTGGTTACAGGCCGAACGAAGCTCCGTAGCGTACCCGCCGCCCATAGCATGCCGCTGATCAGGGCGATCCAATCACCGGCGTTGCGCGGTAGTGGCAACCCGCCGTCGACGCCCAGGATCAGGGCCATGCCAGCGAAGCCGAGCAGCATGGCGAGCCCGCGGCTCAGAGTCAGTCGTTCGCCCAAGAGCAGCACCCCGCCGATCGTGCTCCACACCGGCGTGAGGTAGAAGAGCAATATCGCGTGGATGACATCGGTCATCACCAGGCTCACCGTGTACAACGTAAATGCGGTGCCGAGCAAAAGACCGGTGAGAATCTGCCCTTCGGTCCGCACTTGCCAGGTCGACCGGCGGAGCAGCCATGGAAGCGGGCTGAGCGTTGCCACCACAAAGAAGACAAGGCTGACCCAGGCTCCGCCGACGCCGATGGCGTCCAGCCACCGCAGCGGATACCAGAACCCACCCCAAGCGATGCCGCAGACTGCGACCGCGGCGGACGGCAGCAAATACCCGTGGGAGGGATGCGCGGAGGCCTGGCTCATGGTGGTCTCATGGCAAGGAAGGAGCCGATGGGCAATAGCTCTGAAGGCATATGCGCTTGCGGGCCCTGCGCAGATGGCCCATGCTTAAGCAAACACAGGATTGCTCGATGGTTCGGAAATTGCCTGCATATGGCCTTGCTTCACTCGTGGCGCTTGCTGTGTCTGCTTGCACTGCCGGCATCGTCAAGGCTGATGACACATCCGCAGCGGACGACTTCCGTACCTTCTGCGCCCCCTGCCATGGCACCGGCGCCAAAGGCGACGGTCCGGCCGGAAAGGCTCTTCGCGTGCCGCCGCCGGATCTCACCCGCATTGCCCAGCGCCACGGCGGCGATTTTCCCGAGCAGGCGATCTTCGATGTCGTGGCCGGCCTCGACATGCCCGACTCCCATGGCTCACGCGAAATGCCGATCTGGGGTGACCGTTTCGTTACGGATGCCGTCGGGACGAGCCTCTCCCTCGAGGAGGCCCATGACGCTGGGGTGGCAGCGGAGGCCCGCATCCGGAAGCTGCTGGACTATCTGAAATCGATTCAGGTCAAGGACTGAAGGGCGAGGACGGGAGGTCTCGCCGGTCAGCGCCGTGCAGCCCGGCTGGTGAAGGTCCAGTCCGGTCTGGCACTGTGGATCATCATCATTTCGGCGATGTTTTCCACTGTGAGCAGGCCTGTCACCCGGCCGTCGCGCCCGACGACGATTTCTGCCTTGGCCCGGTTCATTCGCAGTTGGTTGACCGCCCCGTCGAGAGGGTCTTCCTCATGCAACGTCGCAGTCGTCGCCATGATATGCGCCACAGGCAGGTCCTTGCCTCCGGTCTCCAGCCTGGAAACCATCGCCTCACGGTCGAGCAGTCCCACCGGGCGCCGATCGCCGTCGACCACTGGAAAATCCCGCTGCGACGTCGAAAGGAGGGCCTCGATCGCATCGGCCAGGGTGGCATCTTGCGCCAGCAAGCGTGGCGCCCGTTCCATGGCATGGGCGACGGTCAGTCCATGGGCGAACCACCGTAGAGCCGATGCCTGCTCCTCGGCTGTTGCCGCGAAGTAGATGAAGACCCCGACAATGAGAAGGATCGGATTGTAGAACAGGCCGAGCAGCACGAAGAGAAATGCGAATCCTTGTCCGAGCCGGGCCGCGACTTCAGTGGCACGCGCCGGCCCCAGCCGCATTGCCAGAATCGCCCGCAGCATCCGCCCGCCGTCCATGGGGAAAGCCGGAACCAGATTGAATGCCACCAGCATGATGTTGACATAGGTGAGGCGCTCCACCAGCGAGGCCGCCTCGAAATTCATGTTGGTCATGCCGGACAGCGTGACACCGGTGAAGGCGAGCAATACCGTAGCGATCACCACGTTCACCAACGGGCCGGCGATCGCCACCAGCAACTCCTGGTAGGGGACCTCCGGAATGCGCTCCATGTTGGCAATGCCGCCGATCGGTGACAGGATCACTTCGGGCGTCTTCACCCCGTAACGGCGCGCCATCATGATATGGCCGAATTCATGGGCTGTGACGCAGGCGAAAATCAGCAGGATGAAGCCGATGGACGATATTGCCGCCGCAGTGCCGCCAGTTGCGTAGTCAGCAATGCCAATCCATGCGAGCAGCAGCACAAAGGTGAAATGCAAGCGGATCGAGGTACCGGCGATCCGTCCGATGGTGAATGACCAACCCATGATCCTGATCCTTTAGCATTATTGAGAGCCATTGCGTCCAGATTCGATTGGCTTCCAGGCGATCGGCCTGACAGGTTGACAGGTTGGGAGGCAAGTTGTATTTTTGATAGCCATCCAAATTTCTAAATATTCATCTAGTGAGGGCTCGTCATGGATCGACCCGACTCGACCCTGCGTCAGGAGGCTGAAATCGGCCGCCGCCAGACCCCAAACTTCGGCGGCCGCACCTTGCTTCTGGAAGTCGAGCTCTTCGCCCTGTTCATTGGTGCGACTACCCTGGCGCTGACCGGAGTCATACCATTTTGGCTGGGTGCCGCAGCAAATGCGGTCTTCATCTACGCCATCTACACGGTCGTCCACGAAGCGGTGCATGCCAACATCAGTTCAAGGAAGAAACACTTGGGTTGGCTCGACACGATGGCCGGCATGGTGGCCTGCGTACCCCTGCTGCTCCACTACCACCAGCACCGTCGCCAACACATGGCCCATCACGCCCACACCAATGAAGATAGCGATCCCGACATCTACGCTCGGGGCAGCTTCACCGGTTGGCTCCTGTGGCGGTTGCCACTCGCCTTGCTCGGTTATTTCAATCCGGTTCAGCAGTATCAGGATTGCAGACGGTTCAACTGCACCCGTGAGGAATACCTCTATACGGGCTTGAGTTTCACCGCCTACGCGGCCTTGCTTGTCGCTCTCATCGCGATGGGCTTCTGGCGCGAACTGCTGATCCTGTGGTTCATTCCCTGGTGGATCGGTCAGACCGTCATGCTCACTTTCTTCACCTGGACCCCACACCATGACCACCACGAAACCGGACGCTATCGCAATACGCGGGTCTCGCTGTTCCCGGGTGCGAACTTTCTGTTGCAGGGGCAGAACTATCACCTGATCCATCACATGCTGCCAGCCATCCCCTACTACCGCTACAAGGCCGCCTTTGACGAAATGCGCCCGATTCTCGAGCAGCATGGTGTGCGCATCGAAGGGTTGCTGCCCGATCCGCGCAACGAACACCCTCTTGCCGCTAAGTAAAAGCGTACGACGTTCCGCAGGCGATGTCTGACTGGTCAGGGCGTGCCGTTTATTTCCTTGACCCATCTCAGCAAGGTGCGTTTAGATCATCATCCAAAAATTCGGGCGACATGGCCCGCAACCATCGTGCCAAGGGAGGCCGCCACATGACGTCAAAACTGCACACGCGAACCACCCGCCGTCGGCTGTTGAAGTCTGCCGCGATCGGAGCCGCCGCCTTGTCGGCGCCCGCCATCATCGGCCGGGCCGCGATCACCAGCGCCAGGGCCGCCTTCGCGGGCGAATCGCTCATCGCCGTATCGTGGTCCGGCAACTATGAACAGGTGTTCCGCGAAACCGTGATCGAGCCCTTTAATGCCCAGTATGGCACCAAGGCCGAGACGGTGGGCGGGTGGGACCAGATCGTCAGCCAGATCGTTGCGGCACCTGCCGACAACCCGCCGTTCGATGTAACCGTCGCTGAGGAATATATCTCCTCGGCGGGACTTGCGGAAAATCTCTATGTGAAGACTGACAAGTCCAAGATCCCCAACCTCGCAGCTGTCTATCCCTGGTTCTATGAAACCCGTCCCGACAAGGCCAAGGACTATGGCATTCCCTTCGGCGGCGGCACCTGCATGCTTCTGCTGCGCAAGAAGCTCGGCATCGAACCAACCTCCTGGGGCCTGCTGTGGGACGAGCGCCTCGCCGGCAAGGTGACGTCCGATAGCGCCGCCTGGTGGTGGACGCTCTCGGTTCCCGCGGTGATGAGCCAGGTGTCGCCCGGCCTCGATGAAATGTACGAGATGAAGACCGCCGAGCCGTTGTTTACCGAACTTGACAAGCTCAAGGTTGCACGCTGGTACAAGGATGGCGCCGAGCAGGCCAATCTCCTCAACCAGGAAGAGGCCGACGCGGCCATGAGCTACTCCTCCGACGCCTACACTTTCCTGACCCAGTCTCCGGGGGAATATGTTGCTGGTGTCCCGCAGGAGGGCGTTTCGGCCTGGGCCGACTGGTACTTCAAGGTACGCGGCACCCGGCACAACGATCTCGCTGATCTCTTCATGAACTATCTGCTGGAAAAGGAAACGCAGGATCGCTTCCTTGCCAAGTCGATGATCTTCATGGCCCGCCAGGATGTGACCGTGCCCGCCCACTGGACCGGCTATCCGACCTCGAACGAGCAATATCACAAGAGCTTCCAGATCATCACCATGGATGGCTGGGACAAGATCAATGCCGACTATCAGGCCTTCGACGACCGGATGAAGTTGACCGTGTCGCGGACTTCGGGCTGAGAATTGCTGCTTTTCATCTAGTCCGCGCGGCAGCGACCCGCTGCGCGGACCTTCGCTTTTTCACAGGGAGACGTGCATCATGCGTATCAGTCGCCGTAAAATGCTTGGGGGCGCCGCCGCCGCGCTCGCCGCTCCGGCCATCATCGGTCGGGCCGCGCTGTCGACCGCCCGGGCCGCATTCGCCGGTGAGCAACTCATCGTGGTGTCCTGGTCGGGCAACCATGAGCTCAATTTCC
This sequence comes from Alphaproteobacteria bacterium, assembly GCA_020441605.1. The sequence goes on along the minus strand of JAGRLX010000175.1, from coordinate 20,298 downwards.
GCGAGGCGGTCATCGGGCCCTTCAACGAGAAATATGGCACCAAGGCCGAGACCGTTGGTGGCTGGGACCAGATGGTTTCCCAGATCGTGGCGGCACCGGCCGACAACCCGCCCTTCGACATCACCATTGCCGACGAATATACCACGTCGGCGGGCCTGGCCGAGAAGCTCTTTGTGGAAACCGATCGCAGCAAGATTGCAGGCTTCGACGCGGTTTTCCCATGGTTCGACGACATGCGCGGGGCAGCAAAGTCCTTTGGTGTGCCGTTCGGCGGCGGCTCCTTGTGGATGCTGACCGCGAAATCCACCGGCCTCAAGCCTGACAGCTGGCGCAATTTCTGGAATGAAAACGTGCGCGGCAAGACCACCATGGACTCGGCCGCTTTCTACTGGGATCTTTGCATTCCGGCTCTTCTTTCCGATGCGAAACCCGGGATCGGCGAAGTTTTTCTGACACCGGCCGAGATGGAACCCCTGTTCCTCGAACTCGAAAAGCTCAAGATGGCGAAGTGGTACAAGGACGGCGCCGAGCTTTCGAACCTCATGCTCCAGGATGAGGCGCAGGTGGCGATGATGTATTCTGCCGATGCCTTCGGCTTCCTGAAGGAGCACGGCAGCGAGTTCGATGCCGCCGTGCCGGGCGAGGGGACTGCCTCCTACACCAACTGGTTCATGAAGGTGCGCGGCACCCGCCATGGCGAGTTGGCCGACCTGTTCATGGGGTATCTCATGGAGAAGGAAACCCAGCAGCGCTTCCTCGATGTCGCCACCGACTTCATGTCGCGCGCCGATTTGGCAGCACCGGCCCACTGGCCGAACTATCCCAAGACCAATGACGACATGGCCCGCATGTTCAGCCTGTTCAGCCTTGAGGGGTGGGACATCTTCGGGGCCAATTGGGAGGCCCTTGACGCGCGGATGCGCGAGACGATCGCGCGAACGACGCAAGGATGAGACTGCAGGAGTGAGGCCGGTGGCAGCGGCGACCGCACTCGAACTTGAAGACGCCCGGCGCGCGTTCGGCACTGTGGTGGCGGTCGACAATGTGTCCTTGTCGGTCGCGCAGGGGGAATTTGTCACCCTGCTCGGGCCATCCGGTTCCGGCAAGACCTCGACGCTGCGCTTGATTGGCGGTTTTGAGGAACTGGATGCTGGCGCCATCCGGATCAATGGCGAACGCATCGATCACCTACCGCCCTATCAGCGCGATACCGCGACCATATTCCAGTCTGGCGCCCTCTTTCCCCACAAGACGGTGGGCGAGAACATCGCCTTCGGGCTGCGGATGCGCGGCGTGCCGAAGCCGGAAATCTCGGAACGCGTGAAAGACACACTGGAGATCGTCCGGCTGCAGGGCTTCGAGCAGCGCTACCCGAGCCAACTGTCCGGCGGGCAGAAGCAGCGCGTGGCGCTGGCGCGGTCCATGGCGGTTCGCCCGGCCATCCTGCTCTTCGATGAACCCTTGTCTGCCCTGGATCTTTCTTTGCGGCTTCAGCTGCGCGCCGAGATCAAGCGGTTGCACGACGAATTGAAATTCACGGCAATCTATGTGACCCATGACCAGGGCGAGGCCATGGCCATGTCGAGCCGGGTGGCAGTGATGAACCGCGGCCGGATCGAGCAGATCGACCAGCCCGATGTCATCTTTCACAAACCGGCGAACGAGTTCGTCTACAATTTCATTGGCGAGAGTTGCTGCCTGACGGTGCGGGTCTCCGGAGGATCGGTGAGGGATGCCGAGGGCCGCGACCTGGCCTTGGCGCTCGAAAGGCCGCTCGCCGATGGTGACTGGCGCCTCTATGTCAGGCCTTCGCGCTTCCGACTTGGCGCGGATGCCGAAGCAATGCCCAACCGGATCTCGGCGCGTGTGCATTTCGTTGAGTTCCTTGGCGACATTTACCGTTACCATCTCAAGGTCGGGGCGCTTGAACTCTTCGGCGATACGACCGGACGGGCGAACCACCGAGTGGGTGAAGAGGTTTCCGTCGGCTGGCAGAGCAGGGACCAGCAGGCTTTCCAATGACCCAGCTCCGCCAGACCCGCGCTGTGACGCCTTGGCTGCTGATGCTGCCGGCCCTGGTCTTGGTGCTGATCTTCTTCGGTATTCCGACGCTCTACATGTTTCGGATGAGCTTCAATCTGCATGTCGACCAGCGCCTCTATGTGCCCGGCTTCACCTTCGAGCACTATGGCGACCTGTTCTCCAATCCACTGTTCACCGGCGCCATGTGGACCACGGTCAAGCTCGCGCTGGCGGCGGCGATCGCAACTGTCGTTCTGGGCTATTGCTTTGCTGTGTTGGTGTGGTTGAAACCGGCCCGCTGGCGCTTGGCCTTCATCGGTCTTGCCTTGTGTCCGCTGCTGATTTCCGAGATCGCGATCATCTTCGGCTGGTGGATGTTCTTTCCCAAGAACGGACTCATGAGCTATGCGCTCCTGTCGGCCGGTCTCATCACCGACAAGATCAGCCTCATGTATACGGAATTCGCCGCTTTCGTTGGCTTGATCTACATTACCCTGCCCTATTGTTTTTTCATTCTGCTTTCGGTCTTCGATGGCATCGACAAGCGCATTCTCGAAGCGGGAGCCGATCTCGGGGCCGGACCGTTCACCATTTTTCGCGAGATTCTCCTACCGCTTACCACCTCGGGCATGGTGGTCGCCTTCTCCCAATCCTTCATTTGGGCCATCGGCACCTATGCCACGCCCTCGGCACTCGGGCCGGATACTTTGTGGACCGTCGGCTACCTGATCCAGGAACAGATGCTCGGCAAGCACAACTGGCCCCTCGCCTCGGCCTTCTCGATGGTCCTGGTGTTGGGTGTCGCAATCCTGATGGCATTGACGCGCTTGCTCATGCCGAAGCGGACAGCCTTCCATGCCTGAGGCCGTCATTGGCGCGATCCAGCGCCGGCGAAGTCCGACCCCGGCGATCTTCCGGGCCCTGGGCCTAGGCTTCGTTATCTTCATCATCGCCTATATCCTGATTCCGATCCTGGTGACGTTGGTTATGTCGTTCAACGACGCCGCCATGATCCGCTTTCCCATCAACGCCTGGTCCCTGCGCTGGTACGCCGACTTCTTTGGAAGCGGCCAATGGACCGGTGCCCTCGGCAACAGCATCGTCATCGCCATCGGCACGGCGCTGATCTCCACGGTGGCCGGCGTCCTTGCCGCCTGGGCATTCGAGCGCCACCATATTCCCTTCCGAGATGGTATCTACCTGTTGATCATGCTCCCGTTGTTCATGCCCGGGGTAGTCCTTGGCCTCGGTGTCGCCATTGCCTTCGGTGGGCTGCAGATCGGAGATGTTTCGATCTATGGCTCCAAGGGACTGGTGATGGTGGCTCATTCGCTTTGGGCCATGCCGCTGGTCTTCATGCTGATGGAGGCCACGTTCCGCACCGTCGACTACCGCATCGTCGAGGCTTCCTACGATCTCGGTGGCCGGCCGCTGCGCACTTTCTTTGAAGTGGTCATTCCGATGGTATCGACCGGCATCATTTCGTCGATGCTCTTTGCCTTCGTCATTTCACTCAACGAATTCGTCATGGCACTGTTCCTTACAGACCGTGATTCCCAGACCCTGCCGGTGCTGATGTGGCTCAGCCTGCGCTCTGCGGGAACGCCGCGGCTGGCGGTCGCGTCGGTCATTCTGGCGCTGACCGTATTTGCCTGCCTGACTGTCATCGTCGTCTGGTATGTCCGCCAACTGCGAAAGGTGTCGCGATGAAGATTAAAGCCATGGTTGCCACGGGCCTGGGCGGCCCGGACGTACTCCAGTTGCAGGACGTTGCGCTGGGCTGGCCGCGGGGACCATCCGATGTGCTGGTGGACCTGAGGGCTGCGGCTCTCAATCCCGCCGATCTGTTCTTCCGCCAGTTGGGTGGCTACATCTCCGGCAATCATCCACTGGTGCTTGGCCATGATGGCATGGGCGTGGTGAAGGCGGTGGGCTCCGCCGTATCCTCGGTGAAGCCCGGCGACAGGGTCTGCTTCTGCAACGGCGGCATTGGCGGCGAATTCGGCACTTATGCCGAGTCCGCCGTGGTGCCCGACTGGCAATTGGCAAAAGTGCCGGACGTGGTCGATGATCTCACCGCAGCCGCTTTGCCTCTTGTTGCCATCACGTGCTGGGAATCGCTCTACCAGCGCGCCGCCGTCGGTGCCGGCGAGCATGTTCTGATTCATGGCGGCGCCGGAGGTACCGGGCATGTGGCGATTCAACTGGCCGCACTGCGCGGCGCACGTGTTGCCACGACTGTAAGTTCTGATGAAAAGGCGCGGATCGTGAATGGACTCGGCGCCGAGTTGGCAATCAACTATCGCGAGGCCGATTTTGCCGGGGAGGCGCACCGATGGTCAGGTGGCTTGCAGGTGGCTTTTGACAATGCCGGGGCCGATGTCATGCAGAAAACCTATCGGGCCATGGCGCCCTATGGCCGCGTGGTAACGCTGATGGGCGTTGCCGCCGATGATAGTGATCTTAATGCCTACAACCTCAACCTCACCATCCACAATGTCATGATGTTGAGTCCCATGTGGAAGGGCCTAGAGAATCGGCTGAAGGAACAGGCCGAGATTGTCCGCGAAGCCCTGGCCCTCGTTGCAGCGGGCCAGCTCCGCATCCGTCTGGACGAATGCTTCCCGCTCGCCGAAGCTGCAAGGGCTCACACCCATCTTGAAAGTGGCAAGGCAACGGGCAAGGTGACGTTGAGGATTGCCTGACACGGACCATCAAGGGAGAGCTCGTCATTTCACCCCCCATGCGCACAGTTCGGACCAGCATCGAGAAGATTCGCCGCAAGGACCTGGTAGAGGCCGCCTACCTGACCTTCCTCGAACATGGCCTGCACGGCATGACGATGGCACGCATAGGTGAACGCGCCGGCATGTCTCATGGCATCGTCAACTATTACTTCAAGTCGAAGGACGAGTTGCTCAGCGCCGTTGTGCGCAAGGCCAATTTCCTCATCATGCAGGACACGGCCCGCCGGCTGCGCCAGGCCAGGACGCCACGTGAACGGGTGAGTGCCGTTATCTCGGGCAATTTTCCTCCCGCGCTCTTTACCCATGAGGTCGCGCGAGCCTGGGTAAGCTACTACGCAGCGATCGGGCGCCAACCCGACTTCGAGCGGTTGCAGAACGCTGTTGACCGCAGGCTATCGAGCAATCTGCGCCATGCTCTTGCGCAACTGACCGATGACTCCAGAGTGCGCGAGATTACCACCAGCATCGCTACCCTGATTGACGGCTTGTGGCTGCGCCACGCCAAATCGAAGGATGATATGGATGCGGCCGCCGCCATCGCCCACATCGAAGCGTTCGTCGACGGTCAATTGGTTGAGGCCGGGCAAGACGGACTTCGCGACTGACCGCTGCCTGGCCAGGTCTGATGTCGCTAACCGGACTTTGCCTGTTTCACCGCGGCGATGTTGAGGCTGTTGAAGTGGTGCAGGAAATGTTCGCTCCATGCCTCCTTCTTGCCGGGATCGACCATGAGCCTGCCGCGGGTGTAGCCCAGCGAATGCAGCCCGCGCTGCACGCTCTCGACCAATTCGACATCCTCCGGACCGAGAATGTTGTTGAACCAGTCGACTGCTGCCACCGTGCCGTGATCCAAGTCGCTGTCCAGGCCGAAATAGAGCAGGGGTTCCGCGGTCCCCTCGGCACCATCCGGATTCATCAGGAACACCAGAAGCATGCTCGCCCCTGGAATGATGATGAACGCCATGTTGGGCCACAGAAAGACAATCTGGAATCCGTCCTCTCGTCCAGTGAAGCGCCGTTCAGCATGGAATGCGTAGGGCAGGCTTTCGGCGGTGCCGCCCTTGCCGAGGAACTCGATGACCTTACCGTCGATCGACCACCGGTAGCTGTCCTGGTCGATCACGTCGGACAGTTGCCGATGGGCCGGGCCCGAGTAGAAACTGTGATAGTTTTCGAGGAAGTTTTCGACGACCACCTTCCAGTTCGCTTTGATATTGAAATCCTGGCGCTTCACGAGCTGCAGGCGCTCGGCTTCCGGACACATGGCGAGTAGCTTCGCGGCGAAATGGGGAACAGCGAGGCTGAGCGGCTCTGCGCCAGGATCAATGTTGACGAAAATAAAGCCGCCGATGATCTCGACGCCGATGGGCCGCAGCCGCACATCCTCACGCCTGAACCCGGTAACCTCCTCGCATTTGGGGGCGCCCCGCAGGCTGCCATCCAGATCATAGGTCCATGAGTGATAAGGACAACGGATCGTGTTCCGAATATTGCCGCTGCCGGGCGTAAGCAACTGGTGGGCACGGTGTTGGCAGACATTGAAGAAGCCATAAACGGCGCCTGACTTGTCCCGGATCACGTAGATCGATTGGCCGGCAATGTCTGCCGCGACATAGTCGCCGGGCCGTGGGATCTGTGACTGATGGCAGAAATAAAGCCAGTTCCTGTGAAAGATCGCGGCGAGTTCGCCCTGGTAGAGCGACTGATCGAAATAAAAGGCGGCATCCGGTGTGTAGCTTTGGGCGGCATCGTTGGTGAATCCGGTGCCCGGCAGGTCGCGCATGATATTCGGCATGGCCTCTCCTCTTGAGCCGTAGCGCCCCCGCGACTCGAGCACTTCGATCTGATTGCCCTCGGGATCGTTCAGATAGAAATAGCGGGTCTGGAAGATGCCGTTGGCGTGGTAGGCGGTGATGGTACCAGGTTCCAAGTCGAGGGCGGAAAGCCTCCTGTGCTCTGCCTCGAGATTCTTGACAGCGAAGGCAATGTGGGTGCGCCCTGGTTCGGGGCTGTCGGCGAAGGTCCAGTGGGCGGGGCAGACCAGCTCCAGCTCGTAGTCTGAATCCGCTGCGCAGAGGTAGACGAGTCTCGCGCCATCACAAGCATGCCGTTCGACTACCTCGAGCCCGAAAGCTTTGACATAGAACTCGATCGCTCCATCGAGGTCGCGGACATGAATCATGGTGTGCGCCGGCATCATGGATTGCCCTGTTCGGCGAGCCAGGCCGCAAGATCGGTCATGCGCTGGCCGCCGCGCATATAGGAGTTAATCAGTTCGAGAAGCCTGCTGCGCCCGAATGAGTCACCATGGCCCGCATGAACAACGTCGATTGGCAATTCGCGAAGCCTTTCGAGCGAGGTAAGATAGACGTCGGCATTCGAATGCCAAGCCGTGTCGATGAGCTCCCCGTCATAGATGAGATCGCCACTGAACAGCGTTCGTGACGCCTTTTCATAAAGCGCAATGGAGCCGGGAGAATGACCCGGCACGTGCAGAATCTGGAAGGCCCTGTCCCCGATGTCGATGACGTCGCCTTCATCGAGATATCCGGTGAGTGGGGCCGGCGTGAGCCGATAATTCTTGAGATCGTAACCGGCATGGGGCAGTGCGGTCAGCAGTTGGGCGTCGATCCAACTGCTCGCACAGGTCCGGTCGAGATCGGGATCTGCGAGAATATCGGCTTCTTCGCGGTGTCCCAATCTCACATCGAATTCATGGCTGCAGCCGATATGATCGAAGTGGCAGTGGCTGCAGATTGCCGCAACCGGCCTGGCGCGCAGTTGGGCGACTTCAGCCTTGAGCGGACGCAAGCCCATTCCGCTATCGATCAGCAGATCGCGGTCGCGGCCGCGGATCAGCCAGATGTTGCACCTCATCCAGGGGGCGACGTGAGTCTCGAGAATATGGCTTATGCCATTACCCATGTCGGCAATTTCATACCAGGTGTCGGCAACGGGGAGAGCTTTCATGTCCGCATCGCCCCTGTGCTGCGGGTCATGGTGAACCCCGCATAGTTTCGTCCCGCGATATCCTTGCAGATCTCTTCGTAGACGCAAAATCCATCGGCGAAGGGCATGAACACGCGCGGCTTGCCCGGAACATTGGCGCCGACATACCAGGAGTTGGCGCGAGGAAACAGAGTCTTGTCGGCACTCTCGGCGACATGCCTGACCCATTCCTCCTGCGCGGGCAGCTCTGCCTCGACCATTTCGATCCCGCTGCGGCTTGCGTAGTCCAGGAGATCGCTCAGCCATTCCACATGCTGCTCGATGGCCAGCACCATGTTGGCAAATACCGAGGGGCTGCCGGGACCAGTGATGATGAAGAGATTGGGAAATCCGGCAACGGCAAGACCAAGATAGCTGACCGGACCATCGCGCCAGGCCTGCTGGAGCGGTAAATCGTTACGTCCACGGATGTCGATCTTGCCAAGAGCCCCGGTCATCGCGTCGAAGCCGGTTGCAAGAACCAGGGTATCGAAGCGATATTCGGCCTCTCGGGTGCGCAGGCCGTGTGCCGTGAACGTCACGATCGGATCGTTGCGGATGTCGGCAAGCGTGACGTTTGGCCGATTGTAGGTTTCATAGTAGCCGGTATCGACGCACAGCCGCTTGGAACCGATCGGATGATCATTCGGGCATAGCAACTCTGCTGTCCTGTGGTCCTTGACGATCGACCGGATCTTGTGGCGCACGAAGTCTGCAGCAAGTTGGTTGGCCTCTTCCGAGACCATGATGTCGCTGAACGCATATTGAAAGTTGAAGCCGCCTTCGCGCCAGCGCTTCTCGAATTGCGCTTCGCGTTCCTCCGGCGGAAGATTGAGTATTGTCACATAGGCCTCGTCCGCATAGTCGCCGGCGTAGGACGCTCGCGACTTCCGACGCAACTCGTTGTAGCGCGCCTTGACGTCGCGCATTTCGTCCTCTGGGATCGGTCCATTCCAAGCCGGGATCGAGAAATTGGCACTGCGCTGAAAGACGGTAAGATGCTTGGCTTGCCTCGCGATGATCGGGATCGACTGAATGCCTGACGAACCGGTGCCGATCAGGCCTACCGAGCGGTTGGAAAATTCGACCCCGTCAGCCGGCCACTTGGCGGTGTGGAACAGCGCACCGTGAAAGTTCTCGAGGCCGGGCAGATCCGGGACCTTCGGTACCGAAAGGCATCCCGTCGCCATGACCAGGAATCTTGCCGCGAATTCTTGTCCCGTATCGAGCGTGACCGTCCAGCAGCCAGCGCTTTCGTCGAACCTGGCGGCCGTCACCTTTGTGTTGAAGCGGATGTCTTTCCGTAGATCGAAGCGATCAGCCACGTGATTGGCATAGCGGAGGATCTCAGGCTGGGTCGCATAGCGATGGCTCCAGGTCCATTCCTGCTGAAGGTCGTCGGAGAAGGAATATGAATAACTAAGGCTCTCCACATCGCAGCGCGCACCCGGATATCTGTTCCAGTACCACGTTCCCCCGACGCCGCTTCCGGCCTCGATGACTTGGGCGCTCAGTCCCAGGCGCTGGCAGCGCAGCAGCATATACATGCCGGCGAAGCCTGCACCCACGATGGCCATATCAAGCCTGCTCACATGCGTCACCTTCTACGTTTCGATGTCTGGTTTGAAATACAGGATTTTGGATAAACATCCAATTGAAGAATGTTCCTGGATCCGCCGGCCAAGGAACTCGCGGATTGCCTGATGCGCTTGTCAGATGTCGAAAGGCTCGATATTCGCGAACGCGGCTCGCAGGGCCTTGGACCACTCAGTGGACAGCATGGTGAAATAGGGATCTTCCGGCCCGATACGCTTGGTGTGTTCGAGCCTGAGGCTGCCGGTTTCGTAGGTCAGCATGTCGATGGGCAGTCCGACGCTCAGATTGGAACGAATGGTCGAGTCGAAGGACAAGAGCACCATTTTCGCTGCATCGCCCAGCGCCATGTCGTTGTGCGCAACACGATCGAGGATGGGCTTGCCGTATTTGTGTTCGCCGATCTGGAAGAATGGCGTGTCGGGTGTTGCCTCAATGAAGTTCCCGGCCGCGTAGATCTGGAAGAGACGCGGCCTTTCCTGGCCAATCTGCCCCCCGAAGATGAAGCTCGCCGAAAACGCGTCACTTCCCGCGGCCAATGCCTCGCCATCGATCCGCTTCACGTCGCGCACCGCCTGGCCTATCACGCGCGCTGCCTGGAACATGGTCCTGACCGCTGCCAGGCTGGTGGCATTCTTTGACTTCCTGGCGCTCAGGCCTTCGCTCAAGATGCTAACGACCGCTTGCGTCACCGCCAGGTTTCCGGCTGTCAGCAGCACGAAGACCCGATCTCCCGGTTTCGACCACGTATGCAGCTTCCTGAATTTTCCGACATTGTCGACACCGGCGTTGGTGCGCGTATCCGCCGCCATAACCAGGCCGTCATCGAGTAGAAGTCCGACGCAATATGTCATGGAGGAATCCGGAATCTGTACAGTTGCTATTGTTGGGCGATCTCGACCCGGACTTCAACCTTCATGCGCTCCCCCGTACCGCCGCGCCTGGACCCCCTCACAGGCGTTACGGCGCCGGCGTCGATGCCGGAAGCGACCCGCACGTAATGGTCGGTCGGGCACTTGCAGTTGGCGGCATCGAAGCCAACCCAGCCGAGATTGGGAATGAGGACTTCGGCCCAGGCATGGGCTGCCGTGGACGAGGTGTCGTCGCCGGTTACCAGATAGCCCGTGACGTAGCGGGCCGGAATGCCCCAGTATCTGGCCAAGCCAATCATGATGTGGGCGTGGTCCTGACAAACTCCTTTGCCTTCCACAAAGGCCTCGGCGCCCGTCGTATGGGCGTGGGTGGCGCCAATCTCGTATTCCACATGTCGGTGAATTTCAGCCATGAGGGCGTGCATCCGATCCAGTGGCGATGTGGCCGGCACGTCCTGCGCCATCGCAGCCATGGGTTCGTTTGGCATTGTCGCCCCCGTCTGGCGCAGGAATACGGCGTCAGGCACCGCCGATGGCAGCCGCCTGATGATTCCCGCCGAATCCGTGACGTCCACCGTTCCTTCCGCGACGATCGAAATCGGGCTGTCAGAAGCGCCATAGGTGATCAGGTGAATGCGATTGCCAAATCCGTCGAGATAATTCAGCGCGCTCTCGATTCCCGGTGCCGAAATTCGCCAGGATGATACCTTCTGCGACTCGAACGAAGCAGGCGTGAGACAAAGACGCTGCACTGCATAGCTCAACTCGCTGTCGTAATCATATCGGGTTTCGTGGCGGACTGTGATGCGCATGGTGTCAGGGGAAATTGTAGGTCTTGGCGATCATGACCGAAAGGTCGTTGTTTCCTGCCATGAAGTCCTGAAGGAATTCATGGAGGCCGAACTGCAAGATCTCGTCCATGTTGCCTGACTTGAGTTTCTGGTAGGTCTCGAAAGCCTGCTCGTGGCACGGATAGCGCTTCTGGTACAGCGACTGCAACCCGCCCAGCGCCAGGTTGATCCACTGGTAGCTGAACACCAGCGAGCGCGGCATTTCCTCTTTGAAAATGAGAAACTCAGAAACCAGCCAGGGCTGATAACTGCTGTTCCGATAAAACCAGCGGTACGAACGGTGTGCCGAAACCGACCGCAGAATCTGCGCCCACTGTTGCATGTCGAGGTCGCTACCGACGTCGGACGGCTTGGGCAGCAGTATGAAATACTTGACATCCAGAATCCGCGCGGTGTTGTCGGCGCGCTCGATGAAATTGCCCAGTTGACTGAAGTAATATGATCCGTTGCGAAGCATGGTGCCAAGCAACGCACCCCGGAACGACATGATGCGCTGCTTGATCCACTGCAGGAACTCGGGCAGGCGATCGGCCGAAAGGCTTTCGGCCTTCACCTGGGCCAACTCGTTCCAGGTCGAGTTGATGCTTTCCCAGACGTCGCGCGTAAGGGCAGTGCGCACGGCCCGGCCGTTGTTGCGGGCAGCACGCACACAGGACTTGATGCTCGATCCATTGCGCTCGTCGAAGATCAGGAAGTCGATGACATTGGCCGAAGTCACCTCGCTATGGTGCTGGTCGAAGGCGTGATCGCAGGCAGCACTTTTCAAGGTCGAGCGCCACTCATCTCTGTGCCCCTCGACGGCGCCAGGCATCAGCGAAATCCTGTAGGCGACTTCGAGCAGGCGGGCCATGTTTTCCGCCCGCTCCATGTAGCGGGACATCCAGTAGAGGGAAGCTGCCGTTCGACCGAGCATCAGTCCTCCAAAACCCACGTGTCTTTTGTGCCACCTCCCTGGCTCGAATTGACGACCAGCGATCCCTCCTTGAGAGCCACGCGTGTCAGGCCGCCGGGCGTGATACGGACCCGGTCACCAGACAAGACGAAGGGCCGCAAGTCCACATGCCTTGGAGCGACACCGGATGAGGTGAAGGTTGGCACTGTCGAGAGCGCCAGGGTCGGCTGAGCGATGTAGCCGGCGGGATTGCTCTTGAGCTTTGCCCGGAAGTCTTCGATCTGGGCCTTCGTCGACGTAGGGCCGACCAGCATGCCGTATCCGCCCGACCCGTGGGTTTCCTTGACGACCAGTTCGGCGAGATGGTCGAGAACATAGGCGAGATCGTCTTGCTGCCCACATTTCCACGTCGGCACGTTCTTCAGGAGCGGCCGTTCACCCGTGTAGAATTCGATGACGTCCGGGATATAGGTGTAGATTGCCTTGTCATCGGCAATACCGGTGCCCGGAGCATTGACCAGCGTCACTCGCCCCGCCCGGTAGACATCGAATATTCCCGGCACCCCGAGTGCCGAGTCGGGCCGGAAGGTGAGGGGATCCAGAAATGCATCGTCGATGCGGCGATAGACGACATCGACCCGTGTCGGCTCCTGGGTTGTCCGCATGTAGAGATAGCCATCGGACACGAAGAGATCGCTCCCTTCGCAGAGTTCCACGCCCATCTCGTCGGCCAGGAAGGAATGCTCGAAGAATGCCGAATTGTGAATGCCCGGCGTGAGCAGCACAATGGTCGGCGTGCCATCGCATCCGGCAGGGGCCACGCTTTCAAGCGTCTTGCGCAGCATGGCGGGATAGTGCTCGACGGGTGCAACCCGCTGCTGCGAAAACAGCTCGGGAAACAGGTACATCATGGCCTCGCGATCCTCGAGCATGTAGGACACGCCCGAAGGTGTGCGGCAATTGTCCTCAAGAACGTAGAACTCGTTCTCGTTCACCCGCACGATGTCGATTCCGATGATATGCGCATAGAGACCGCGAGCCGGATTGACCCCGACCATCTCCGGCACGAATGCTTCGTTATGAATGATGATGTCCTGGGGGACGCGGCCGGCACGCAGGATTTCCTGCCGGTGATAAATGTCATGAATGAAGGCGTTGAGGGCCCGAACGCGTTGTTCGATGCCGGCTGAAAGGCGGCGCCACTCGGCGGCGGCAAAGATGCGGGGAATGATGTCGAACGGGATAAGCCGTTCTGTGGCCTCGCCGTCGCCATAGACGGCGAAAGTGATGCCCTGGCGGCGGAAAATCGCCTCCGCCTCTTTCAGCGCGCGTTCGACATCATGTGGACCGAGTGAGCGCAGCCAGCCCTCGATATCCCGGTAGGGAAAGCGGGTCAGGTCCGAATGGCCACTCATTTCGTCGAAGTAATTTGCCATCCTGTTCTCTTTGCTGCGTTGCAGTATGCGGCCAGATATTTCGCCGTTGCAAGTGAAATGTCCCCGCGAAGCAGCCGAAATGAAATGGCCGGCGCGGGAGGGAACGTCAGATATGCACCCCCATGGGCGAGAGAAGGACGAACTGGCGGGAAAGTGGCTGGCTGCTCGAAAAGCAAGCACGTGTCGACACCGGAAAAACGGATTGCAAATGGCGGTGCATCCGGCGCGTGGGTCAGGCCAGCAGGCTGACGATCGTCGTGATACATTCGCCATGTGCTGGCAACTCCGCTTTCGAACGCGGAATGCAGCCACAGTAACCTGGGTTCACCGGACGCGATCATGCGTAAGTTGGCGTTATCGATGGACGACGTGCGTTTGTCGGCCACGACAGCCAATCAAAGGCGATATTTGAGTGCGTCACGCAGACTGTTCAGGTCAGCGGATTCGTTTGCCGCTATCGGCCTCAAACACATAGAGATGATCGATCAGGACGTTGACACCGATGTTGTCTCCCTGCTGGCCGGAGAAGTCCTTGTCGTATTGGTGTGACGAAAGACTTCCCCGATCACTGTTCGCATGCGCCGGGCCGTTTCGAGATTATCGGCGTCTTCTTCCTTCTTGAGGGCCTGAATGATCTCGGGCGTCCGGATAGTGGCAATCGGGCATGATCCGAGGGACAGCTTCAGCTTCCCGAGTATCCAGTCCATCTTGGCAATTGTGACGTCGGCCCGGCCATCCTTCCGTTTCTTGGCCACAAGCCGCTCTGCCACCGCCGCGAATGTATTTTCGGCGGCAACCTTCCGCTCGGCCTTCTTCATCCTCTTGATCGCAGTCGGGTCCTGACCATCGGCGATTTGTTGGCGCGCTTCGTCGGCCCTTGCGCGGGCCTTTTCCAGCGTCAGGTCCGGGTAGGTTCCGAGGGACAAGAGCTTTCTCTTGCCGAGGTGCCTGAATTCCAGCCTCCAGTACCGCCCACCCCGAGGCATGATCCAGAGTTGCAGCCCACGGCCATCGGCCAGCTTCTGGATGCTGGCGTTGGGCTTCACCGCTCGGATTTGAAGATCGGTCAGCTTGTTCCGCGTCCATGCCATGATGGTCACTCCGAAATGGCGGTATCTGAAAAGACGGTATTTCGAGATACCGCCAATTTATACCGCCACTTTTTTCGGCTGTCCACGGATCGCCCTGGACGCCATTGGCCAGTAAGTCCCGAAAAATCAATGTTTCTGGAGAGGCTTTGGACGTTATCGGATGGCTTTGGATTGAGGTCTGGTGCCGCTTGCGTGACTCGAACACGCGACCCCCGCATTACGAATGCGGTGCTCTACCGACTGAGCTAAAGCGGCCCGTGAATGGCCGATGAAGAGCCATTCCTATGTGACGCTGACCCCTAGCCCGTTGCCGATCTTCTCGCCCGGTCGTGCAGCGCATCGCCAGCTGAGCAATGTCACTTTCGACAGGCCAAGCAATCGGCACTCGGTCTGGGGTCCGTCAAGGCGAAGCGATAGACGGTTTCGTCCGGCATTTCAACCGTGCCATGCATCGGGTGGACGGCGGACCGTTTCTCGCGGGTCAGAGAAGTCTTCGGGCACCCCGGGGTCATCCGGTGGCCGATGATGCACGATCTTCTGTTGTAATTCGACCTCTGGCGCAGCCACCCTCTGCACAGGCTGTGGCGTGGGCGGGGAAAGAGAATCCGCCTCGAGATCTTCGGGCATGTCGAAGGGTTCCTTCCACTCGCACGGCACGATTTCGCCTGAAACCGGCGAAACCGGTGTCCAGCGCGGGCTGGCGACGCCGTCCGAGACCCACATCGGATCGCGCGGTGCGCGCACGGCCCGGGCCAGCCACTCGCGGGCCCGCCCCTTGTCGCCCTGGGCTTCCTCGACATCGGCCACCAGGGCACAGATGCGAGCCTGTGGACGCCCATCGAGGAAGGGCTCCAGAGTCTTGCGGGCGACATCCCAGCGCTGGGCGCGCACTGCGGCACGGGCCAATGCATAGGCGCCTTCGACACCACCGGACACATCGCTTACCAGGTCGCGCACCCGCTCGAAGCGGGCCTCTGGGCCTTCACCGGGTCTGAGATTGCCATAGACCTCGGCGATATCGGCGTGGGGTGCGAGACCCCACGTTTCGCGCAACAATTTGCCGGCCTTGCGTTGCGACCCGTCGGCGATTAGGGCGCGCGCGGCCACCAGCGCTGCAGGCACCAACGCCGGATCGAGCTTGTGGGCCCGCGTGGCGATTTCGATGGCTTTGGCCCGGTCGCTGTCTTCGATAGCCATCGCTTGCGCGGCGAGCATGGCAGCCTGCTTGCGATGGGCTTCTTCGGCCGCCAGGACGCCGGACTTTGCCTGTTGGGCGAGGGTGGCCGCGGCTGCTGCCCAGTCATGGGAAGCGGACTGCAAGAGCAGGACCGCCGTCGACGCCCAGGCCAGGCGCGGGTTCAGCGCCAGGGCCCGCTCGGCAAGTGCCCGTGCCTGAGCCACATCGCCCGCCTGCCGGGCCTCGACGAACAGGCCGCGGAGACCCAGCGCCTCGGTGTCCGGCGATTTCGACATGGCTTCGAAGATGCGCTTCACCGAGGCCCGATCGCCCTTCAACTGGGCCGCTTGCGCGGCCAGCACATTGACGAGCGGTTCATCGCTCAACGCATTTCCGGCAATGGCTGCATGCTTCGATGCAGCGGCGGCATCGCCCGCACCCGCGGCGATGATGCCCTGTGACAGCGACTCATATCCCCGGCGGTTCTTCCGAAAGCGCCAATACTGACCAACCGCCTGCGGGCTGTGCCAGAGGCGCCGGAACAGGCTCCACAAGAACCACAGCGCCACCACGCCAGCAAGCCCAAGCGCCACACCGACGATGAAGGTCATCTCGATTTCATGGCCCAGCCAGCGAATGGTGAGTGTGCCCGGGCGGTCGGCGAGCCAGGCAAAGCCCGCCGCCAGTGCGACGACAAGGGCGAAGCGCCACACCAGCTTGATCATTGTGCGCCACCCAAGGCCGAAATTTGCCGGAGCACCGCCTGTGACACGCTGTCGAGCGCCGACTCGAGCTTCAATCGCGCCGCGGCCCGATCGCGCCATTGGGTGAGCGCGACGGGCTTGCTGCCTTCTGCCGCATCGATCAGCGCGATGGCCTGCGGGAGATCGCCACCCTCAGCAAGGCCCATGCATTTCTCGGCTAACGCCTGCCAGTCGGCCTCGCCGATCTCGCGGATCGTGATGATGCTCGAAAGCCCCTCCCAGATCGAATCGAGATAACCGCCGTCGGACGCCAGTTCTTGTTTTTCCGGTTTCGGGAGGTTGGGAATGACAGCGCGCAATTCTTCCGCAAGACCGGCTGGCGCCGGCAATCCCGCCTCGGCATGCACGGCAAGAACATCGAGCCCGGCAGCGGCGGGCACCATGCGGGCGACGCGATCAAACTCGGCCGCGAAGGCCACACCACCGCCAATCTTGGCCTTGAGATCGGCCAGGGCTTGCGACAGGGCGGCCGTTGTCGCCGCCGCTTCGCCGCCGCCCGCTGTGGACTTGAGGCTGTTGATGTCCTTCTCGAGGGCGTCAATGCGCTGGTTGAGCGCAGCGAGGGCCGCCGTGTCGATGCTGCCGGTCGCGGAACCACCGCCCTGGGCGACAGCGCTGCGCAGTGCGTCGAGATCGCCGGCCGCCGACTTGACAGCCGATTCGACGGCGGCAATCCGCTGATCAAAACTCTCGACCTTGGAACGTGTATCGCTCAGGCTTTTCGATACTGCGGCCAACGGACCCTCGAGGTCGGCGATGGCCTTGGCAGACGATTCCGAGGCCTGGCTGACCGCCAGCAGCTGGTCCTGCACCGTCCTGCCGTTTGTTTCAATCACGTCGAGGCGATCCTTCATCGCCATCATGGCATCACTGGGAAAATAGCCGGAGAGCACATCGCGATAGATCCAGCCGCCGCCCACCAGGCCAAGCCCGAGCGCGGCAAGAACCCAGATGGCGCCGCGCGATGGCTTGCGCTTCTCGACAGGTCGCGATGGCTGTGGCCGCGCCTCATCCGCCTCCTTGGCCTCGTGGCTCTCGCCCGCCGCATCGGAACTGGACCCCCCTCGAGCGGCCCCGGCGTCGGCATTGGGCCTGTCATCGGCGTTCACCGTGACCTCTTCAGCTTGGAGATCAATGACCTGCGGCTTCAGTGGACCTGTGTCGTCGGCTTTCGATTCATCGCTCATAGGGTTGGCCTAGACTGTTCCCGCCAGATGTTCAAGCAGGCCCAACATCGCAGCATTATCGGGCTTTTCCGCGACATGAATCCGCCATGAGCCTGGCAGTTGCACGGCAACGTTGCGTGACAAGCAAAGAGTGAAGAGACTGGCCGCCTGGTCCTCGACGCCCTGCGCCTTGACCAGCGACAGCCAGATCCTCGCGGTGCGTGGCGAATAGAGCAGGACCGCATCGGCCCGGCCATCCTTGAGAGCCCAACCGGCGGCGCCAAGGCTCTGCGCCGGAACGGCATCGTAGAGAACCACCTTCACGCAGTGAAATCCTACCGCCGTCAATTGCGCCTGCAGGTCACCCGCCACCTCCGCGCCTGCGAGATAGAGGAGGGGGCCGTTTTCAGGTCTCAACACCGCGTGCACATGGTCGGCGAGCCCATGAACATCACCGCCATGGGCCTCGGCATTCGTAAAGCCTGCGGCCTTGGCTGCGGCAAGCGACTGCTGTCCCACTGTCAGCATCGGCAGATCGCGAAGGCTGCCCAGCGTGGGCAGGCACCTTATGCCATTGGCGCTGGTGGCCAGGACCGCCTGATAGGGAAGCTGTGGAATGGCCACCCCAGCGCGCCGAACGATCAGCAGGAGCGGCTGGACGATGACGTCATGTCCCAGGCGTTCGAGGTCGCCCCGGAGCGATGCCGCGTCGTCTTCCGGCCGGGTGACGATGACGCGCATCAATAGGCGATCAGCGCGCCACCCCGCGCCTTGACCTCCTCACCCGCTTCGCGTCCCATGCGTTCGGCATCGGCGGGGGCACCATCCCGGCGCGTGTCGAAGCAGTGGGCGCCGTCATGGGTGAGCGCCTCGCCGCGAAACCGGATGATGCCACCTTCGAGCACCGCATGTCCGGCGAGCGGCGTGCGGCACGAACCGTCTAGCGCAGCGAGAAAAGCACGCTCGCAGGTGACGACGGTTTCAGTGGGGCCGTGATTGATCGCGTCCAGCATGCCGCGGGTGACGCTGTCCGCGACGCGGCATTCGATGCCGATGCACCCCTGAGCCACTGCCGGCAGCATCTTGTCGATGGGAACGATGGAAGTGATCTTGCTGGCCAGTCCCAGCCGGTTGAGGCCGGCGCAGGCAAGAAAGGTTGCCTGTGCCACCCCTTCGGCCAGCTTTCGCAGCCGGGTCTCGACATTGCCGCGGAATTGAATGACGTCGAGATCGGGCCGCAGGCGCTTCAGTTGGGCCGCCCGCCTGACCGACGACGATCCGACCGTAGCACCCATCGGCAGATCGTCGATCGAAGCCACGACCGGGCTCAGGAAGGCATCGCGCGCGTCTTCCCGCGGCAGATAGGCCGCCATGACCAATCCATCCGGCAACTGCGCTGGCATGTCCTTCATCGAATGGACCGCCAGGTGGATGTCGCCGGCGAACAGCGCTTCCTCAATCTCCTTGGTGAACAGGCCCTTGCCACCGATCTCGGACAATGGCCGGTCGCGGATGCGGTCCCCGGTGGTGGTGATCACCACGATTTCGATGTCGCTTTCGGTCAGCGCATGGGCCGCCATGAGGCGCGATCTGGTTTCATGCGCCTGGGCGAGAGCCAGGGGCGAGCCCCGTGTTCCGATCTTCAGTTTCGGCATTTGCAAGTCATATCCGCAGGATGCTACAGGCAGAGCCTCTCATAGCAGATTATCTGGAGACGTCACCCTTTCGATGGCCGCAGCTTCGATCCACATTCTCGGCATTGAGACGTCCTGCGACGAGACCGCCGCCGCTGTGGTGCGACGCAGTCCTGACGGAAGGGGCGAAATTCTTTCCAATGTCGTTCTGTCCCAGGTTAAGGACCATGCGCCCTTCGGTGGTGTCGTTCCCGAAATTGCCGCACGCGCTCATGTCAACCATCTCGATCGGCTGATCGGCGAGGCTATGGCCGATGCCGGCCTCGGTTTTGAGGCCCTGGACGGCGTTGCGGCAACGGCTGGCCCGGGGCTTCTCGGCGGTGTGATTGTCGGTCTGACCATGGCGAAAGCCATCGCGATGGCGCACGCCAAGCCACTGCTGGCGGTCAACCATCTCGAAGGGCATGCTCTGACAGCGCGCCTGCTGGGGCCGTGTGAATTCCCCTACCTGTTGCTGCTGATCTCGGGCGGCCACACGCAGTTCCAGATCGTCGAGGGCGCAGGCCGCTATCATCGCCTTGGCACAACCATCGACGACGCACTGGGTGAAGCATTCGACAAGGTGGCCAAACTCCTTGGCCTTGGCTACCCCGGGGGCCCCCAGGTCGAAGTACATGCGCGCACCGGCGATCCTAGGAGGTTCGACTTCCCCCGGCCTCTGAAAGGACGCAAGGACTGCAACTTCTCATTCTCCGGATTGAAAACCGCGGTGCGTGAAGCCGTCCATGATTTGGGCCACCTCACCAGACAGCATGTGGCCGATGTCTGCGCCAGTTTCGAGGCTGCCGTTGCGGCAATCATGGACGACCGGCTCGAGCGGGCCATTGCCCTGTTTCGCGAGGCTCATCCGCACGTTGTCCGCCCGGCGTTGATCGTTGCGGGCGGAGTTGCCGCCAATGTCCGCCTGCGGTCCAGCTTCGAGGAGGCCGCGCGCCGCAACGGCTTCGATCTGATTGTGCCGCCGGCAAGGCTTTGTACCGACAATGCCGCGATGATTGCCTGGGC
>JAGRLX010000174.1 GCA_020441605.1 Alphaproteobacteria bacterium | reverse complement strand
CTACACCTACTTCCGCGAAATTCCCGGCGAGATTCTCGAAGCCGCCCGCATGGACGGGGCGTCGCTCAGGGAAGAGGTTCTCTACGTCCTGACACCCATGGCCATTCCGGGCATGGCCTCGACGGTTCTCCTGAACATCATCCTGGCCTGGAACGAAGCCTTCTGGACGCTGAACCTGACCGCGGCCCAGGCGGCCCCGCTCACGGCGTTCATCGCCAGCTATTCGAGCCCGGAGGGCCTGTTCTACGCGAAACTTTCGGCCGCCTCGGTCATGGCCATCGCGCCAATTCTGATCATGGGCTGGTTCAGCCAGAAGCAACTTGTCCGGGGCCTAACCTTCGGCGCGGTGAAATAGGGATATATGGTCATGGGGAAGATCACACTCAAACAGGTCACCAAGGATTTCGGCAGCGTCAAGGTCATCAAGCCGACGGATCTTGATGTGGAAGATGGCGAGTTCGTCGTTTTTGTCGGCCCATCGGGTTGCGGCAAGTCGACCTTGCTGCGTCTGATCGCAGGCCTCGAAGATGTCAGCAGCGGCCAAATACTGATCGATGGCGAAGATGCCACGAACATTCCGCCGGCCAAGCGCGGCCTCGCCATGGTCTTCCAGTCCTACGCATTGTATCCGCACATGTCGGTTCGCAAGAACATTGCCTTTCCGATGAAGATGGCGGGTATGCCGCAAAGCGAACAGGACAAGCGCATCGCGGAAGCCGCCCGTGTTCTGAACCTTACCGATTATCTTGACAGACGCCCCGGCCAGCTTTCCGGCGGCCAGCGCCAGCGCGTCGCAATCGGCCGGGCGATCGTGCGTGAGCCCAAGGCGTTCCTGTTTGATGAACCCCTGTCAAATCTCGATGCCGCATTGCGCGTGGGGATGCGCCTTGAGATCAGCGAACTTCACAAGCGGCTCAAGACCACCATGATTTACGTCACCCACGACCAGGTCGAGGGCCGACAAGATCGTGGTGTTGCAGGCTGGTGTCATCGAGCAGATCGGCAGCCCGCTCGAACTTTACCGCAAGCCGCGCAACAGGTTTGTCGCGGGCTTCATCGGTTCGCCGCGAATGAACTTCATCGGCGGCAAGGAGGCTGAGAAGCACGGGGCGCATACCGTTGGTATCCGCCCGGAACATATTGCAATTGGCACCGGCGAGGGAAGCTGGACGGGAACCATTGGCGTCTCCGAACATCTCGGCAGCGATACCTTCTTCCATGTCAACCTGGACGGGTTCAATGAGCCTCTCACGGTTCGAGCCGATGGCGAGGTGGATCTAAAATATGGAGAAAAGGTGAGCCTGACCCCCAATCTTGATCATCTGCATCGTTTCGACAAAGAAGGACTGAGACTCGCATGAAGCGACTGGAAGGAAAGATCGCGCTCGTTACCGGAGGCGCCCGCGGCATCGGTCGAGCCATCTGCGAAGCCTATGCCAGGGCTGGCGCAAAAGTTGCGGTGGCTGACCTCCGCGAAGCGGACGCCAAGGAGACCGCGGAAACCATCAGCGGCATGGCAGTGGCCATGAACGTCGCCGATCCGGCATCCATTGCCGCCGGCGTCGCAGCGGTAGAAAAGGCCTGGGGTGGTATCGACATTCTCGTCAACAATGCCGGTATCTTCAACATGGCCTCGATCGACAAGATCACAGTCGAAGACTACCGCAGGCAGTACGATGTGAACGTCGGCGGCACGATTTTTGCCATTCAGGCGGTCGTCCCCTCGATGAAGAAACGGGGCGGCGGGGTGATCGTGAATTTTGCCAGCCAAGCCGGGCGACGCGGGGAACCCAATATCACACTGTATTGCTCGACCAAGGCGGCCGTCATCTCGATCACCCAGTCGCTGGCGCTGGAACTGGCGAAGGACAACATCCGCGTAAACGCCATTGCGCCGGGCGTCATCGATACGCCGATGTGGGATGTGGTCGATGCCCAGTTCGCCGTATACGAGAACAAGCCGAAGGGCCAGAAGAAGCGCGAGGTTGGTGAGGCGGTGCCGCTCGGCCGCATGGGACACCCGCGCGACGTGGCAGATCCTTGTGTCTTCTTGGCTTCGGACGAAGCCCGCTACATCACAGCCCAGACGTTGAACGTCGACGGCGGCAACTGGATGAGTTGATGTGGGAAACCATGACCGATTTTACGGCCGCGGCACCCCTTGGGTCGCGGCCGCTCCAGTTTTGAAAGGACAGGTATCGCCATGACTGTGAAACTCTCCAATGCCACCCTCGGCACGATTCCTGGCGATGTGAAGCGGCCAACCTACGACCGCTCGAAGATTACTCCGGGTATCCTCCACATCGGGCTTGGCAACTTCCATCGCGCCCACCAGTCCTGGTATCTGCATCGCCTGATGCAGCAGGGCCTGGCGCTGGACTGGGCGATCATCGGTGCGGGCGTGCGGGCCTACGATGAAGCGCAGCGCCAGAAGCTGGCACAGCAAGACTACCTTACCACCCTGATCGAACTCGATCCCTCCGGCACCTCGGCCGAGATCGTGGGATCAATGATCGACTATGTGCCCGTCACCGAGGGCAACACCGCCCTGATCGCCCGCATGGCCGAGCCCGACATCCGGATCGTGTCGCTCACCGTGACGGAGGGCGGCTACTATATCGATCCGGCTACCAAGTCCTTCGCTGCTGGCCATCCAGACATTGTCCATGATGCAGCCAACCCGGACAAGCCGAAGACACCCTTCGGCGCAATGGTCGCTGCTCTCAGACTCCGGCGAGACCGGGGCATCGGCCCCTTCACCGGTCAGAGCTGCGATAACCTGCAAGGCAACGGCAATATCCTGCGACAGACCGTGGTGTCGCTCGCTCGACTGTCTGACCCGGCGCTCGCCGGCTGGATTGACTCCAATTGCACCTTTCCGAACGCGATGGTCGACTGCATCGTGCCGGCCACCGGACCCAAAGAGCTGGCGCTGGCCAGAGAATTCGGCATCGACGACACCGTACCGGTGACGCACGAGAACTTCCGTCAGTGGGTGATCGAAGACAGGTTCTGTCAAGGCCGTCCGGATTGGGACAAGGTCGGCGCCCAGTTTTCAAACGACGTTCACGGTTACGAAATGCAGAAGATCCGCATCCTCAACGCCGGCCACCAGACCTTCGCCAACGTCGCCGAGATCATGGGAATTTCGGTGGTCTCCGAAATCATGCAGCACCCCATTATCCGCGCCTTCTTCAGAAAGGTCGAGATGGAAGAGATCGTGCCGCTGGTGGTGCCGGTACCGGGCAAGACGCCGAGGCAATATTTCGAATTGATCGACGAAAGGTTCGCAAACCCGGCGATCGTCGATACCGCCCGTCGTATTGCCTTCGACGGCTCTTCCCGCCATCCCGGCATGGTCATCCCCACCATCCACGAAGCGGTGGCGGCTGGAACGCCGATCGAAGGACTGGCCCTGGTCGAAGCGGCATGGTGCCGCCAGTGCTTCGGCACCCGCGAGAGCGGCGAAGTGATCGAGCCCAACGATCCATTCTGGGATAATCTCGTCGCCGTGGCGAAGAAGGCGAAAGACGACCCGAAGGCCTGGCTCGAGATGCGCCAGTACTACGGCGACCTCGCCGACAAGCCGGTCTTCGCGGACGCCTTTTCAAGATGGTTGGCATTGATCTGGGCCGAAGGTGTGGAGAAGGCGATGAAAGTCTACTTGAACAGCTAGCTGGGAAAGGGCAGCCATTCGCTTTGCCTGGGAAGGGGCAGGGCGAATCTGAGCCCCGAATTTGCAGTCTGTTGGCGCCTTCGACTGCGACAATGCTTCAACGGCAACTGAAGCTGTGTCGGTATTCATAGCATGGGTCGCAGCCGTCACGCCGGGCATCGACGACACCAGAGATACTGCCCATTGCGGGCACTCGATGCGACTGTTCAACAGCCATTACGGCGCTTGCTGCAACTCGCAGTCCCTTACCCTCGGCGTCAGGAGGTCGCGGAGGGAGGGCATGGCGCAGTCACATGACTGTCATGTGGCTGAAAGACACAAGCAGCCGCCGCCGGTCAGCCGTCAGACCCGAGTGACTTTGGGCTCGTTTGCCGGTCCGCGGTCGTCATGATCAATTTGTGAGAGACACACATGAAATCCTGGTACAAACCCTTTATCCTTGGCTCGACGGCGCTCGTGGCCCTCGGTCCAATTGCCATGGCTGAACCGATTTCGCGCGAGTCGGCCCTGGCACAGACCTCGGTCTACCGTGTCGGCTATCCGGTGGAGGTGACGATCGAACCTGGCAAGGGTCTCGGGGCCGCAACCTTCGCAGCCAACACCGTTGCAACCAAACACTATGCCCTTGGCCGACTGTCTTACGAACTCGCCTACGTCATGCCGGACAAGCGTACCGTCTATATCGGCAATGATGAAACCAACGGTGGCATGCTCCGCTTCGTCGCCGACAACGAAGGCGATCTCTCGGCCGGAGAACTGTTCGTCGCCAAGCTGAAGCAGAATGGCGACAAGGGAGCGGCTGACCCGACGTTCGCGATCGAGTGGATGTCCCTCGGCCATGCCAGCAACGCCGAAGTCGATGCGATGATCTCCAAGGGGATCAAGTTCTCAGAGCTTTTCGACGTGGCTGACGTCGCCGGTCACGCCTGTCCGGCGGGCTTCTCGGCCATCGACACCACCTACAAGGCGGAGTGCCTGAAGCTGAAGACGGAGAACAGCCTGAGCATGTCGGCCGACGAGATCGCCAAGGCAGCTTCGCGCCTCGAGACCTCGCGCTATGCCGCGATCAAGGGCGGCACCTCGGAGTTCCGCAAGATGGAAGGTATCACCTTCGACGCCAAGCGCGGGAAGCTCTACGTCGCCATTTCCGAACTGGCGAAAGGAATGGCCGCGGCCTCGAAACTCGAGGGCGTGGCCGATGACATCAACATGAAGGCCAACACATGCGGCGCGGTGATGGAGCTTTCCGTTGGCACCGACATGGTGACGACTGACATGAAGGTCCTGATAGCCGGAGGTCCGTTTAACGGCGGTGCGAGTGTCAACCAGTGCGACATCAACAATATTTCCTGGCCGGACAATGTGACCATGGGACCGAACGATGACACGCTGCTGATCGCCGAGGACACCGACTATCACCAGAATGATGCACTGTGGGCCTATGACCTGAACACCGGCAGCCTGACCCGCGTGTTGACCACACCCTACGGCGCGGAAGTCACGTCGCCGATGTACTACAAGAATGTCGACGACAAGTTCGACTATCTGGTCACCGTTATTCAGCACCCCTATGGCGAAAGCGACGAAGACAAGGCGATGTCGCCCGACGACACCCGCGCCTACGTCGGCTACGTCGCTATTCCGGCGAAGATCCAGGGCGACGATGGGATCAGTTTCAAGCCGATGCCCTTCGCAAGCACCGACGCCGAGAAGCGCGAGGCGAAGTTCACCACGTCAATGACCGTGGGGGATACCGTACTGGTACTCAACGGCTATCAGACCCTGCTCCGATCGGGCGACAAGATCGGAGATGCAGTCTTCGGGCAAGCCGTTGCGAAGGATGGCAACAAGCTCGTCGACTATGTCGACAGCGACCTGCCAGGCGGTGTGTCCACCTCGGCGGACCACACGACACTGCACCGGCTCGAAACGGGCGAACTCTTTGCGATCACCCAGTTCGAGGAAGAAGTGGGCACCATGTACATCAGTAGCCTCGACCGCGATTCAGTGTCTGGCTCGCTGATTGTCACCGGCATGAAGCCCATCGACCTGTCAGCCGCCTACGGCGGGTTTGACTTCTGCGCCGGTGTGTCCACTCCATGGGGTTCGCACCTTGGTGGCGAGGAGTGGGGCTTCGATGCCCGCGCCTTCGAGGCTGCCGGTTCGGTCGATAAGGACTTCGACAAGTACCTTGCCTATTTTAGCCTTACCGCCGGCGCCAAGTAAGTGCCAGACGCCAATCCACTTGAGGGCCGTCCTGCCTGTTGGCAGGGCGGCTTTCCACATGGCTTGGTTGGCCGGCGGCGGTATCAGATATGATCTTCGGCAGGGCGCCATCGTCAGTGTAGTTTCAAGCGAGCACGGACGATTGCAGATCGACAGCAGGTCGAATGAAGACCTGGGCAAACTGCGTGCGATTTCGGATGGTCCACACCAGCCCGCGTTGGGCCTAGATGATCAAGGACGCCTCCAACGCGCTCCATGCCACCAAAATCACCGCTAGACACGAGATCTCGGCGTCGTTGGAAAAGTTGGGCGCCGCTGGGAACCCTTTCGCCGGGGCATGTGGATCGATGGCCGGAGTCCCGACCCCCAAGGGCACGAGACAGGGGAGGTGCCATTTCCCAGCACTACGTGTTTGACGACCCTCACAATGCAGTGGTTGACCCCGAGGCCATTGCCATCCCCGCCTCTTGAAGTGAGTTTCGATTCCTCAATCCCGGCTGCATGCCCGGACCCAAGAGACCGCTACGGCCCGCCGATATCGGCGCTGCATCCGGCAGCGCACAGAGAAGCTTTGTCGAGTATGTTTCGGCTGGCCGGGCGGGGGCAGCGGCTGCGCGAATGCTGCGAGTGTACTGCTGTTCTTCCAGGTGGCAGCAATCCCTGATCAATGCAGTTCAAGGGGGCTTTCCATCTGGCCGGACCGTGCATCACATAGCTAACCCACCTGACGGACCAGCGAAGGCGGCGTGCCTCTGATACGCCTGTATCCACTGGTACAGATATAACAGGCGCCAGCGCACGACACCATGGGCAGCAGGGATCGGCCCGTTCTCGATCATCTTCACAATCGCCGTCCTTTGTGCGCGACTGAGACGCGAGGGCTGGCGGGGCGCCTTCGGGTGGATCAGGCCATCCGGCCAGCGGCGTTGAACTTTGTTACCCAGGCGCGGACAATTTGAAGTGTCATGGTGCTGATCTTCGTCCGTCTTGCTCCATCGTAGATCGTCGCCAGCGCCTTTTATCCCTGTACCGCAACCCGCATGCGACGGGACTGCAAACAAGCAATTGCCCCTCAATCGAACTGGCACAAAATATCAATTGGGCCAGGCTTCTGGTAGAGTTGCGCGGAGCCTCAGAAGGAAAGAGCCGCTCTCAGGCCAGACACCATCCGCTCGCGCACGTCCGGGTCACGATAGGGCTCCTGGGCGGCGCCGGCCATGAAGTCGGGCACGCGTCCTTCTGCCTCAAACCTTGCCATGCAGGCCCTGGCCTTGTCCCTGAGGCCGAGGTGGCCGTAGCAGGCCATGGCATACATGCAATCCCAGAACCCTTCAGGGATCGCCTCGACGCCGGACAGCACCTCGGCAAATTGGCCTTCGGGGAAATAGCTGAGGCATTCGAATTCACGATGCCAGGTGGGAGGAATGGGATTGAGCACTCGCGCCTGGGCGAGGAACGCACGGGCTTCAGTGGACCGCCCTTCATAGGTACTGAGCATTGAACGGTTGGAGAGGCAGAACCAATCGCCCGGATTGATCTCGACGGCCCGTGCTAGGGGTATGCGCGCCGCATCCAATCCCTCGGTCCAGCACAGCGCCAATCCCAACACCGCAGAACAGAAGGCACTTCCCGGATCGATTTCGCACCCCTGCCTCGCCAGCTCGATGCCTTTTTCAAGCGCCCGCCGGTCGAAGTCGAACATCCACGCACTGCTGTGGCAAACGGCGAGCGCTCCCAGGGCTTCGGCGTTGCGCGATTCGATGGCCAACGCCTTGCGATAGCACTCCGCCGCCTCATAGGTGCCGGACCTGGTGATCTTGTTGAAATGCCAATGGCCACGCAGTATCCATTCATAGCAGGCAAAGTTGGTGGTGCCCCCAGCGGCGCTGCGACCGGCGATCTCGATTTCGAGCTGCTTGGCAACCGTCGCCGCCGCCAGACGGGTGAGTTCGTCCTGAACCGCGAAGATATCGGCAAGGGGCCTGTCATAGTGCTCCGCCCAGATTGCCAAGCCCGTCGTGGCATCCGACAGCCGTGCCGCCATGCGTAGCCGGTCGCCGGCGCGCCGGACGTTGCCTGTAACGATGTAGTCGGCTCTGAGCCTGTTACGTATGGCGTCGAGGTCTGGTGCTTCAGCGCGGAATGCGAACGCCGAGTGCTGTCCGATCACCGCAAGCGCCCGGAACCGCGATAGTCGGTCGATGATGCCCTCGGTGATGCCATCGCTGAAATATTGCTGGGCCGGATCGCCGCTCAGGTTGGCAAAGGGGAGCACCGCGATCACCGGTTTACGACCGGCGCCGGGCATGGCACTGGCGATGATTGGCTGGCCTTCGCCCTCCCGCGCAACAGGTGCTGGACCGGCGTACTTGTAGCCGCGTCCGTGAACGGTGACGATGAAGGCGGGATCGAGCGCCTTCCGCAAGGCCGAGACGTGGACTTGTAGCGTGTTCTCCTCGACCATCACGCTGGGCCATACGGCATTGAACAGTTCGTCCTTGGCGACGACTTCACCGGGCCTTTCCAGCAGCACCTGCAGAATGTCGAAAGACCGCGCGCTGAGGACGACTACGCCGTCCGGCCCTTCGAGCTGGCGCTCGCGCCGCTTCAACATATAGCCGCCGAACCACAGGTCCATGCCGCGCCTCTTCCCCTTGGCGAGAGACTCTAGTGCAGAACCAAATGAAAATCGACACTCAGAACTCTTTGGGCCGAGCAATGCAGGAACTCAGACCAGGCCATGCAACCGCGCAAACGCGTCCCACGCCGGATCGCGGTGCCATTCATATTCGCAGCCCCGTGCGATCTCTTCGGCTTTCGTAGCTCCCAGCATATAGGCAATTGCGGCCAGGGCCATATCCATGCCGGCGGAGACTCCTGAGGAGGTCCAAAACTTGCCGTCTCGAACCCATCGGGCCTGATGTTGCCATTCAACTTCAGGTCGCTTGTCGGCAACCCAATGAAAAAGCGCCTTGTTCGTCGTCGCCTTGCGTCCGTCGAGAAGCCCGGTCAAGGCCAGCAGTGCACTGCCGGTGCAAACTGTAAGGACGCGGTCAGCTTGCTTCGCCGCCTCGGTCAGCCATGGCAGGAGCGGCTCCGTATCAACCGGGATTGATCGGCCCCATCCCCCAGGTACGAGAAGGACATCAAAGTTCGAGCGCTCGTTCAGGGTCGCGTCGGCGACTGTCGCTATGCCCATATTGCTTCTGATCGTGCCACGCGTCGGACCGATCATTGTCAGCTCGAAATCCGACGCGAGCCACCCGAACATTTCGAGTGGGCCAAAGAGGTCCAAGAGTTCGAAGTGTGGATAGACGAGAACGCCAACACTTCGCATGACGGAACCCTGGGGCTTTCGGCTCTACGGTAGGGCTTCTTCTTCAATTTCTTCTCCGTTACCTAGCATGCTTCTGGTCTGCTGTGACCTGCTCCCCTGAAATGTCCCCGGCTTGCTGCCAGTCCTGTGCGGGGGTGCTCTGCCAACCAGGCCGTTCCATTGAATTCAGGTGCGGTTCGAGGATACTCCTGCAGCGAGTTGCGCTGCCCATGCTGGATTTCGCGCACGCAGAGGGGCCAAGACATCGCCGCTCGGTGGCGGAGTCGCGTGGTAATCGCGGCGGAGCTCTCCAGCCGAATCCCAATCGCCCATCGCCACGCAACAAACCACCAAGACTTCGAGAGTCGTTCGCCAGCCAGGTCTGATCTTCAGTGCCCGTAAAGATTTCTCGCGTGCAAGCTCAGGGGCACCCGCGAACAAATGCGATAAGCCCAAGAGGGCGTACCAGACGAAGTTCTGCGGGTCGTGAGGGCTCCATAGCAAGCCTTGTTCCAAAGGCCCCACTGCATTCCTCGCATCGCCCGAAAACAGACGCGACATACCCAGCACGAGATGCCCAAGGGCGAAGCTAGGCGCGATTTCGATCGCCTGTTCAGCCGCTTGGCCTCGGATACATCGAGCCCGCCATACCGGGCCTTCCATTTGTAAATGCTGGCATCGCTAACACCGTGCTTGCGGCACAAATCGGCAACCGCAATGCCCGTCTCATGCTCTTTCAGAATGCCGATGATCTGCTCTTCGCTAAATCGCTTCCGCTTCATCTCTCTGGTCCTTCCATCAAGGCCAGAGCTAACTTCAATCTGGATTAAGATGCGGGGGCAAGGTCACGGGGCACATCGCCCAGAATCCTGACGGAAGCATCGCTGAACCTCTCGGCAAGGTCGGGACCGACGTGACTACCGCACAAGGCTATGCGGCGGCACGCATGGTGGCCCTTGCCCACCTCGGCAGCTTGTAGCGTGCCCTGGGAGATCTCGATCGCGTCACCGCATGGCTTCGAGTCTATGCGATGGTCAATGTCGCCCCCGGCTTCAACGAAACCCCGCGGGTGACCAACGGCTACTCCGACCTGATACTCGATCTCCATGGCAACGACGTCGGTGCACATGCTCGATCATCGATTGGCATGATGCTGCCGCTCAATGCAGCCGTGAACTGCGAAGCCGAGGTCGAAATCGACGGTGGGACCTAACTCCCGACCGAGCGGCGCAAAAAGCAGATGGGGCGCCTGCTCTTTGCACCGGCAGTGCGCCCACCAGCCATGATCGATTTCTTGGCGGGCGCAACCCGCATTGAACATGCACCCGACATGGACGCCCAAAAAAGTGACCCACAATTTGCCGTGGTTAAGAGCCCTCCAAGGCGATGAGGGTAATGTAGTGCATCGACGGAGGCTGCTTAATGGCAGAAGCTATGAAATCGATGCGATTGACCTACTTCCGGCGTTTGGTGGCCAAAGACGTGGGAAATTTGCGCCACTTCCCCGGATATTGAAACATCACAGCCGCCGTGGATATTGCTCAGAGTTTCCGCCCGCCGCGCTATTGTCGTTAGGCCGCACTCATTCTGGCAAATCGGTCTGCCGCGAGAAAGCCAATTGGCAAGCCGGTCGTGCCCTCTAGTGCCATGTCGCTCAGAGCCTCGCCAATCACCGGTGCGAACTTGAAACCATGGCCGCAGAATCCGCAGCCGTAGACGAGGCCGGGGATCACCGGGTGGCGGTCAAGGATGAAGTGGTTGTCTGGCGTCATGGTGTAAAGGCAGGTCAGCGCACGGCGGACCGAGCCGTTCGCTGCGGGCATATATTTCGCAAGAAAGCGCGATGTCTGCGCGTTGTCTTCGTCACTGATCGATCGTCGTACGGTCTCTGGACTGCCGTCTTCTCCCCGGTCGTGGCGCATGACCTTGACACCTTCGCCGTCCAGGTGAGGGAAACCAGCGAAAATTCCCTCCGGTGTCATCCAGAAATAGACCGAGAAATCTGAGGCGGGATACATTGTGGGGTCGAGGGCATCGACATGAGACACGACGATGCGGCGGCAGGTCAGCGGCAGGTTGAGGTCGGCGAGCGCCTGAGGCGCCCAGGGGCCGGGGGTGAGGATCATCGCACTGGCCCGAAATGTGCCGTCAGGCGTATCGACCGCGATGCCGTTACCATCACGCCGCCACGCAAGTGCCGGGGTGGCATAGCGCAGATCCGCCCCGTGGCGGCGGGCAGCATCGGTATGGGCCTTGAGACATTGATCTGCGCGAAAGATACCTCCGCCCGCTTCCCATACTGCTTCCCAGCCCTCGGGGAGGGCGAAACCGGGAAAGCGGCGCGCAAAGGGCGCGCCGGCAAGTACATCATGCATAAGACCGTGTTCGCGGGCCGCGCGGATTACACCGGCCGTCAGCGGGTTGCCGGGCGTGCCAAGATAGAGTGCACCGGTCATGGTGAAGAGGTTGTGGCCAGTCTCCTTCTCCAGGTTTCGCCAGTGCTCATGGGCCCGCTGCACGAGCGGCACATATTCAGGCGCTTCGAAGTAGGCGGTGCGGGTCGCCCGCGTTGCGCCGTGCGAGGACCCGAGTTCATGGCCCTCTGGATTGGCGTCCAAACCCAGGACCCGGGCCTGCCGCATGGCGGCATGGTAAGCCGCAGCCCCACCCATGGCACCCAAACCGACAACGATGAGATCATAGGCCATCACGCTCGGTTCCTTTTGCCGTTATGCAAGAAGTCTAACTCTCAACACTCTTGAAGCGTCAGATCGAAGTACGCATAGTAATCATTCAATTTTGAAGAGATTGTCATGAACTGGGAAGATCTGCGGTTCTTCCTTGCCATCGCCCACAGCGGCTCGCTGTCCCAGGCCGGGCGGCGGCTTGGTGTCAGCCAGCCGACGGTTTCGCGCCGACTGGCGGCCATGGAGGCGCGGATGGGTGTCAGCCTGATTGACCGGATCGATCGGGGGCACAAGCTCACTGCGGCAGGTAACGAAATCCTCGCTGCGGCCGAACATGTAGCGGAAGAAATTGCTGGTATCAGCCGTCGGGTGTCCGGCCGCGACCGTGTCGTCAGCGGCAATCTGCGCATCACCTGCACAGACGTCATGGCGAACTGCTACCTCGCCGGAAAGCTGGCCGGTTTCGCCGCTCAAAATCCGGGCATCGATCTCAACATCATCTGCTCGCTGCAGCATCTCAGCCTGACGCGGCGCGAGGCAGATGTGGCCTTGCGAGTTACTGGAAGGCCACCTGAGACCCTTGTTGGGCGACGCCTCGCCGGCGTTGCCATTGGTGTCTACGGTGCGGCTTCAGATCGCCACGCATGGGAGCAGAGATCGCTTGCAGACGCGGACTGGATCGGTTGGGAGGACGACACCTACAACACGATGATGATTGCCGCGAGATTTCCAGAAGCTCGGATCCGTCACAGGACAAGTGACATGCTGGTCATCGCGGCGATGGCGCGTGCTGGGCTGGGATTGGTGGTTCTGCCCTGCTACATGGGTGACACCGATCCGGGACTGCGCCGCGTGGTACCAGATCCGGCAGACGAGCACCTTATGGACCTCTGGGTTCTTACCCATCCCGATCTACGCCGAACGGCGCGAGTGCGGGCAGTGACCGAATTTATCGCCGACGCCGTGATTTCGGACCGTGACCTGTTCGAAGGCAGGCGGCCACAAGGTGTTTAGTCACCGACCGGGCCTTAGGCTAAGGTCTAAGCGCAGCAAAATCAGGAGTTGCACCGGTTGGCCCTTCGGCGAGATGATATAATTAGTGTGGCCGTTTTCGTCTCTGAACTGCAAACACCTATGTGATGCGACCAAGCGGGTTTCTGAGCTCACGCCTTGGCAGGATAGCCACTCAGCGGATCTCTATTCACCCGATACTAGGAATGCTTGGGTACCCAGCTCTTGATCTCGGCGGCAACCAACTTTTGAAGCCGCCACAAATTGCGGTCCCTAATGCCGTGTTCCTCCAGTTTTGCAACTGTCTGGTAAAGATATTCCGCGCTCGAGCCATAGTGACCACAGGCATGGGCAAGTCTCCAGGCAACGGTCTCCAATGGAAGGCCACGGAGAATGCCAGCACCTTTTGGTCCAGCCCAAAAAGTCAACGCTTTCAGCGGTCCGTTGTCCGTGGAGACCGTGACCCATCGAGCCATGTGGGCATCTTCGCTGACCGTGATTTCGCGCTTTACGAGCTGATGAATGATCTCAGGTGCTCCATCTTCTGGCAGGCGAAGTCCGACGCCATTGCAGCGTCCGCCTGACTGCAAAGCCAGCATCAGCCCTGGCAGGGACGGCGTTCCGCGCCAACGAGTCAATTCAAGACAGAATGAGCGATGCCACCCAAATGCCGTTGCACGGCGGACCTCTGTCACTTCGAACTCCGGCCTCCAGATCAGCGACCCATATGCGAACACCCAAATCGGCCCAGGCGGAGCTGATGCAAGAAGAGACTTCGCGATCGATTGTCTTTCGGCTTCTTCGATCGGTGTGAAGTTGGGATTCGGGCCGAGGTCGGGTTCTTCTCGGTAGCAACGAGCTACCAAATCAGGTGTCAGTTCCATCTGTCGGGGATGTCTGATTTTCACGCGGGGCTCCAACTCGGTGTCACACCAAGATTCCTCCAATTCGAGGCCTCAACTTGAAGCAGTTTGTATGCCGTCGCAATCGAATACCAATCTTGAACGTCGTCTGGGGGCACAAAAGTCTAACTCGGCCCGTCTGACCGTGAGCACCAATGGACTCCTCGCGGGGCGCTTCTTCTAGGCGCGTACCATCAGGCAAGTGCCTCAGCGACGTGGTCAATGCTTTTGGCCATCAGTACCGTCGCTTTTCACACGCTATTGACGCCGGAGTCACGCCGGCGCCAACGCAAAATTGCACCCCTGTTCCTAAGCTCTGCGATCAGGAAGCGATGAAATGGTGCGTCAAATCCGGGCAATTTCTTCAGCACCTGGAGGATAAAATGTATACACAAATTGGAATCTTACGGCACCCGCGTGCTATCTCGAATGGACGGGAACGCGCTGACAGAGGACCCTTTCGGGAATCCTCAGGACAATTGCGTGGTGCACGGGGCGGCCGGAACAATCAAGAGTACTGCTATCGGGATTGCGCGCGAATTGAGGAACTGGTGCCGCCACAACCCGATTTGCGCCCGGAGCGTTTCTTGTTGGCGGGGGTCTGGTTGTTCTTGCCGTGAAACCGCGCGTCGCGCCTCAGTCTCGTTCATGCTTTGCACCCGATTGCATATCGACCTTTATCGAGAAAAGGGAGAGTCACATGATCATCAACTCTATAGGCCAACGGATCTTGGAGGATGCCTACAGGCTTTCGACACCGGCCGACAATATTGCTTACTACAACCGGTTCGCGGCTCACTACGACAAGGATTTTGTCGAAGAGATGGGGTATCGATATCCCGAAATTATCGCCGAGGCCTATCATCGGATTAGCCATGTGAGTGACGTACCCGTTGCTGATGTGGGCTGCGGCACCGGGCGGGGCGCCATCGCCCTGGGACTCGCACCGGAAAAGATCGACGGCATCGACATCTCTCCCGAAATGCTCGCAGTCGCCGCCAAGAGGGGCTGCTATGGTGCCCTACATTGCGTCGATCTTACAGGCTCGCTTGACGCGATTTCGAAAGGCTATGGCGCGGTGGTGAGCGCCGGCACGTTCACATTCGGGCATTTGGGACCTGAGGCTCTTGTGGCTTTGCTGGCGATAGCGCGAACCAGCGCCTTGTTTGTCATTGGCGTCAACAAGTCCCACTTCCAGGCCCGCAACTTTGACGAGACACTCAAGGCGCTGGAGCACGATGGCCGGATCGAATTGCTCGGCATCGAAGATATCAAGTTGTACAACAAGACCCATCATGCCCACGCCGAGGACCGGGTTTTGGTTGTGGAATTTCGCAAGCAGTGACTCGGACCGGCGGCGGCGATTACCAGCCTGAGGAAGGAACTCATCAAGATCGGCGCCAAGATCATCAACCACGGTCGTTATGTCACGTTCCTGATGGCGGAGGCCGCTATCCCGGGAAACCTCTTCGCCGACATCCTGCGGCTCACCACCGAACTGCGACCGCCTGATCCGGCTACGGCGTA
The DNA here is from genome assembly GCA_020441605.1 of Alphaproteobacteria bacterium. Next base: position 772 of record JAGRLX010000174.1, on the reverse strand, counting down.
ATGCGGTCGCTTGTCACGTGTTCCTCTCAAACCAGGGGAGAGGTGCTTCCAGATAAAAGCGAAGCGACATTTCCGGCCGACAGCGGGCAATTGTCCAGGCATTGGCAACTTTCTGCCGCCATTTGCCAGAGACCGGGCCTCGCATGAGACACAGGACCGCGCCAAGTTCAGCTTCGGGACGTCGGTCATCCGGCGGACATTGGTAGAAGCATCTTGAGGAAGATCTCATGTTTACCGGCGGCCCGCGCAATATCGGACGTCAACCGCCACGCGCCGGTCCCTATCAATCTTAGATCTCGCGACCTTGCTCCATGCCTGTCTTATGGCGGAGCGGGCGCCTGCAGGAGAGGCCAATATGCCGAGGCTACAGCCCGCCGGCAATGCGGCCCTGGATGAACTGCTCATCGCCCCGTCGTCCGACCTTCAACTTGCCATTGTTGATGAGATCGAGGCGCGTGTGCCAGTCGGTGAAGGGGAGAGGGAAGCTCTCGCCGCTATCCTTGCCCGGTGGTAATCCCGGATGTGGATTTGGAGGCCGCGGCGGTCATCCTTGCCGGGGTCTCAGGGGCAACGGCAGCGATCTAACGCCGGCCGAGTGGTCGCGATTGGCCCCGGCTCGCAAGCGGTGACCTGTTCCCGGCCACTGACTTTCGGCATTCGAGGACTGGTGACATGGTGGTGACACCAGACAAACCCGGGGTGCAATCATCTTTATGATGATCGATTTTTGCGCTCTATTTCAGTGTCGTAGATGGTGGGCGATACTGGACTC
>JAGRLX010000173.1 GCA_020441605.1 Alphaproteobacteria bacterium | reverse complement strand
GGATACGCGCGCCCGGCCTATGGCAGCGGTATGAGCTGCCGGCGCGAGTGCAGCGAGCAGCGGGCCGAATGCAACTGGCGGCGCGGCGGTTATTTCAACGGATGCGGCGTCGCCTACAGCACCTGCATGGCCGCCTGCAAATAAGACGCGAACGAATTTTCGGACTGTTTTCGACTGTCGCCCCGCGCGAGCCGGCGAGCGCTGACTCGTGTCTGGAGACTGGCGGTCCCGAAGGGACGTAACGAACCCATACAGATCAATGACTTGGCCCTACTAACCGGGGCCTACCTCTCATTCATCGAAAAAGCCTTTCTGAAACGCCTGCTACCGGATTTCAGCTCCTGTCGAGTGGGCTCAAATCTGAACCACGCACGCCTCGCGCCCTTCCGTGCGCAGCCTCCTCCATGACAGGCTCCAGACAAAGAAAAAGCCCCCGCACCGTTCATCCGGGCGCGAGGGCTCTCAAGGCGCTGTTGTGTCTGCAACGGTATCTAAATACCGCCAACGCGCCCCCCCGGTCAACCCCCTCGGAAGGGCGCATGGTCATGTCCAACGTCGTCTCTCTCAAAGCCCACAAGGCATTTTCTCACACCCTCGAAAACGAGCAAATCAGTGAGAAAATTCAGTCGAATTTGTCCAGTGAGAAAATGCCCGGAAACCCGCAGAAACACGGGGCGAAGGGCGCTACCGCAAGTACCCCGCATGTCCAACTGACAAGAAAGTCAAAAGAGAAGAAAAAGACCAAAAACACGGAGACCTCGTCTGAGGCTCAAGAGAAGGCTCCTCAGGCGATCCGCACACCCGGCCCGGAGGGCTACAAGCACGATTGCCACCACATGTCCGCTACCGAACTTCATGCGGCCTACAAGTCCGAATACCGCTCATGGTCCAACAGCAAGAACCGATCCAGTAAGCCCGGTTGGAAATGGTCACCCGCGTGGAATACATTTCATGACTTCCTCATGGATATGGGTCCGAAACCTCCCGGCTACCAACTCGACCGGATCGACAACAACCGTCGTGAGTATGGCCCCGGGTTGTGTCGCTGGGCGTCGCGGACCACGCAGAACAACAACAAGTCGGATAACGTCCTGATCGCCTTGCCCGGTTGCCCCGATGGCTTCTCCCCGAAGGATTTGGCCGAACTTCGCGGATGCAGCGAGAAGACCATCCGTCGTCGGATCGCCGAAGGCTGGACCCCGGTCGAACTGATCGCCGGTAAGCAGCACCCTCGCCTCGCGAAGATGGATGCAGCCTTGGCTGCCCAGCTTGCCCAGAAGGCCCAGAAGCCCTCACCCGGCTCCATCAACGCCCTCGAAACCGAGTGGCGGGAAGCCTGTCTTGCCTTCGCCCCGGACATGGAAGTGGTCGTGACCCCGAAGGACCGTGGTCGCTTGAAAACCTTTGCCGAACAGTGCGCCCATGCCATGAGCCCGGCCAAAGTCATCGAATTGTGTGTGTCCGAGTGGTCGGACTTCACGACCTATGCCAAGCAGGACTTCGGGGCCTACAATTTGTCCAGCTTGCCCACAATCGACTTCCTCGCCAAATACCCCCAAGCCGCCGTGAACTTCGCCAAGAAACGCCTCAAGGAGAAAGCTGACGAGGCCGATCAAGAGGACAAAGCCTACTTCGTCAAAGTCAAGAAGTTGCACGCCAAGCCCCAACCTGAACCGAAACCAGTGCAATCAATTGCACAAGAACCCGTGGGCAAAATCGCCACCTTGGCCGACATCGAGGCGATTGAGGCTGGCATTTACGAGGAGGAAACCCCGAACCCCTGAGGGGGCGCTGGATGCAGGAACGTCCCACCCCCGCAATCTCTTGCTGACATGACCGGGGCCGTGTGCAGATTACGAAGCCGACATGTTCGGCATCTTCACCCGCACCAAGACGACGACGCAGCCCGCGACTGAAACGCGCGCGTCCGATCTGACTTCCCCCGAAGAATGGTTGTCGCTGCTGTTCGGGGCCACGCCGACGATGGCGGGCGTCAGCGTCACCCCGACGAACGCGATGCGCTCCACGCCCGTGCGGGCAGCCGTGGAGGCGATTGCCGAGACTGTCGGCGGGCTCCCCTGCGAGATGCACGCGAGGGCCGCCAGCGGGGCTCTCAGCCTCGCGACGGACCATCCCGCCTACGCCCTTCTCCACGACCATGCGAACGACTGGACGCCAGCCCCTGCGCTGATCGAACAGGTGACGCGCGACGCCTGCCTTCATGGCAACGGCTACGTCCATGTCGGGCGCGATGGCGAAAGCATTCCGCGCGAGTTGATCCGCCTTGACCCCGCGAGCATCAGCGTCACCCAAGACCCGGCGACGCTTGAACCCGTCTACCGGCAAAGCGACGCGGCCAATCAGCGGATCGTCCCGCGCAGCGACCTCCTCCACATTCGAGCCCCGAGCGTGGACGGCGTCTCAGGCGCAAGCCCTGTCACGCAGTGCCGCGACGCCATCGCCCTCACCATCGCCATGCAGGGTCATGCAAGCCGCCTGTTCGGTCGCGGCGGTCGCCCGTCTGGCGTCCTGAAATTCCCGAACAGGCTGGGCGCTGAGACGATCAAGCGCATGAAGGCGTCGTGGCAGCAAGCGCACGGCGGGGAGAACTCAGGCGGCACTGCGATCCTTGAGGAAGGCGGCACTTGGGAAGCCATCGCCCTGAAATCCACGGACGCGCAGTTCCTCGAACTCTGGACTTTCGCAGTCAACGAAATCGCGAGGGTCTTCCGCGTCCCCCCGAGCCTGATCTTCGAGCTTGGCCGGGCGACGTGGGGCAACGCCAGCGAGATGGGCAGCACGTTCTTGAGGTTCACCATCAGCCGCTGGCTGCGCACGTGGGAAGGCGAAATCAGCCTCAAGTTGATCGGGCGTGAGAACGCCGACCGCTTCCGTGTCGAGTTCGATACCGACGATCTGCTGCGCGCCGATCTGGCGGCACGCGCCGACGCCTATCAGAAGTTGATCGCGTCTCGCGTGCTCAATCCGAATGAAGCACGGGAGCTTGAAAACCGTCCGCCATACGAAGGCGGCGACAAGTTCGAGAACCCGAACACGACGGCGAACACGGCCACCGGCAAAACCGCACCGATTTCGGATTTGACCAGCGGGGGCGGCAATGGCTGAGGCCCCGAAACACGTCCAGTTCTTCGGGGACCAAGAGCGCAGCTTCGCCCTCACGCCCGAACTCGTCCTCGAACTTGAGAGGATCACCGGCAGCGGCATCGGCGGCCTTTGCCAGCGCCTGTTCAGGTCAGACTTCAAGCTAGCCGACATCAGCGCCACGATCCGGCTTGGCTTGATAGGCGGCGGGGCGTCCCCCGAGGACGCTGCGGGACTTGTCGCGGCTTACGCGCAGTCCCGCCCGCTCGCTGAAACCTTCCCCTTGGCCGTCGCCATCCTCGAAACCCTGTGGTTCGGGGCCGCCAAGACGCAGGTCGAAGACGATCAAGACGAGGTCAAGGCATGAGCCCAAATTTGCAATTGATTGCACAACGTCATGGCGTCGCGACCGACATCATCGACATCGAGGCGCGCTTCACCCAGCCGACCGACACCGGCGACATCGAGGGCGTGGCCGTCCGTTTCAACGTCGTGGACACCTACCGCACCGAGTTCGCGGCGACCGCCTTCGCCAGCATCGAAGGGCGCAGCATCCCCATGCTCTGGAGCCACGACCCGGCGCAGGTCATCGGCTCTTGGTCGGGCTTTCAGGTCCGGGCCGATGGCCTGACAGCCAAAGGCAAACTCAACCTCAACGTCGCCCGGGCGCAGGAGGTCCGCGCCCTCTTGCAGGCCGGAGACGTGAGCGGCCTGTCAATCGGCTTCTCGACCCTCAAGGACGAACGCAGAGCCGGGGGCGTCAGGCGCATCACCGAAGCCCGCCTCCATGAAATCAGCATCGTCGCATTCCCGGCCGTTCCCGGCTCCGGGATTACAGCCGTTCGCAATGATGCGTCGGCCTTCACCCGCGCCGTCACGGGCGCA
>JAGRLX010000172.1 GCA_020441605.1 Alphaproteobacteria bacterium | reverse complement strand
GCCGGCACCCACCAGCGTATGCATTTCATCGATGAACAGGACGACGCCGCCCTCGGCCGCCGTCACCTCTGACAGGACGGCCTTTAGCCGCTCCTCGAATTCGCCGCGATACTTCGCACCGGCGATGAGGGCTCCCATGTCCAGGGCAAGGAGGCGCTTGTCCTTCAGGCTTTCGGGCACATCCCCTTTGATGATGCGCAGGGCCAGTCCTTCGGCTATGGCGGTCTTGCCGACGCCGGGTTCNNTCGCCGATCAGCACCGGATTGTTCTTCGTCCTCCGGGACAGCACCTGGATGGTGCGGCGGATTTCCTCATCGCGGCCGATCACCGGGTCCAGTTTGCCATTGCGGGCAGCTTCTGTGAGGTCGCGGGCGTATTTCTTGAGGGCATCGTAGCCCTGTTCCGCCGATGCCGTGTCGGCGGTGCGGCCCTTACGGATGGCATTGATAGCTTCGTTGAGCCCCTGTGGCGAAACCCCCGATGCCTTGAGCGCCTTGGCAGCCTCGCTCGCTTCGATCGCCAGAGCCTGCAGCAGGCGCTCCGCAGTCACATAGCTGTCGCCGGTTTTTTCGGCCATTTTCTGGCCCGCATCGAAAACCCGCGCCAGCTCGGGTGACAGATAGACCTGTCCCGCGCCGGCTCCGGAAACCTTGGGCTGCTTCTTGAGCGCCGCCTCCACTTCGCGGAGCGCCGTCCGGGAATCGCCACCTGCCGCCTTGATCAGACCGGCGGCCAGGCCCTCCTCGTCATCAAGCAGGACCTTCAGCAGATGTTCGGGGGTGAAGCGCTGATGCCCTTCGCGGAGGGCCAGCTGTTGCGCAGATTGAATGAAGCCGCGCGACCTTTCGCTGTATTTCTCGAATTCCATGTCTCTCTCCTCGGCACGTTCTCCGAGCCCCTCGCCGGGCGCTCCTGAAACGCCTTCCACGGTTGTCACTCAACGCGGGTAATGCGACCCTCCAAGGCGCCGCCTCACCCTCCGATGAGATCCTCGTTCGTCATATGGGAACGCCTTTTGCCGGAACAAGACATGAGACAACGGGACCGCCGCCGAGGGCCCCGGTTTGCGCTGGACCAAGCTCAGCCCTGGCCAGCGTGGCGGAAAGCCAGACAGGCAGATCAATGCGCGGAAAGTCGCACTGCACATTTTGCGGGCGGTGCTGTCATGTCTCCCCACCTGGTCGCAGCCATAAGCCCGGTCACGACAGCGACACCACAAGGCCGCACAGTCAAACTGCGCCGTCCTAGTGATAGGTTAACCGCCGGAACCGCTGTTGAAGCTGCTCAGTCGGCGGTTTCGGCAGCAGGCTGAGGGGTCTCCACCGCCGGCTTCTCACGGCGCGTTCTGCGGGGCTTGCGCTCGGGAGCCGGCGCAGGCTCGGCGGCAGCAACGGGCTCTGTCTCGACAACAGGCGCTGCCACGGGCGCCAGCGTTGCGGGCCGCCGCAGGAAGGACGGAGCCTCCCACTGTCCACTGTCCTCCGTGTCGGCTGGCTTGGTCGGCGCTGCAGCTGCCGGCATCTCGCGCGGCTGATCGTCCGCGCGGGACGGGGGAGCAGTCCGTCCATCCCCCTGATTGCCCTGCGGCTGATCACGACGGTCCTGCCACCGTGAACGATTGCGATCCCGGTCCCGGTCCCGGTTGCCATAGGATTGCCCCTGGCTGTCGCGCTGGTCGCGCTGTTGCCGCGGGACATAGTTCTGCTGTCCACGCTCCACATCGCCGTCCCGGCCCTGGTCGGCCGCCAATGTCGGCTGCTCGCCCATATGTTGTGGTGCAAGCCGAGGCTGGGCACCCGGAACGTCACCTGACTCGTCGTCGCCGTCATCGTCCTGGTCCTCATCGGGACGCCGGTACTGGGCCTGGACCTGCTGGTTATAGGCCTGGGCGGCGGCAACGATCCGGAGATAATGCTCGGCGAACTGATAATAGCTTTCGGCCATCACGTTGTCGCCCGACACCTGAGCGTCACGGCCGAGCTGGAGGTATTTGTCGGCAACGGTCTGGGCCGTGCCGCGCACCTTCACATCGGGCCCGTTGCTTTCATAGACGCGGCTGAGCGGATTTCCGCCGCCGCCTCCGCCTCCGCCGCCCCCACCGCTGCTGCGATGACGGTTACGGCTGCGCTGCTTGTTGTGCCCGGTTCTCATGCGATGTCCATGGTGTTGTTGCGACGTTCATTTAAGCGCCCAATGACCCCCGGCAGAACCAGGGACCTAACTCGTCCGACGCTCAAAACGCGAGCCTTCTCAATATGTTACCCGTTGGCTATGGCAAATCTCCGCCGTCGGATAGGTCAACATTTGACCTCACCGTCCCCCGATTTGCTCCGGTATTCGTATGCTGGCTGGCCAGTTACAGAGGCCGCCACCCATGCTTCGCCCCGGCGCCATCACAAAGGGCAGAAGAACTTGCAACCGTGTATGTAGCCCAGGACCGGTTGATTTCCAACGACTAATTTTGGGCATGTCCACATGCCGCATGCCCTGCGGTCGAGAAGACAAGGCATCGGTCCACTCCACCGAGATCCTGCTCCTTTGCCTCGCATCTGAACCCGCTCTGTTCGAAAATGGTAACCACATCACCAGCCTGGCCGGCGCCGATCTCCACGATTACCACACCGTTGGCGGCAAGATGGTCCTCGGCCTCCAGGGCGATGGCGCGATAAGCCGCCAGACCGTCCGCGCTGCCGTCGAGCGCGACGAGGGGATCGAAGTTTCTGACATCAGCCTGCAACCCGGGGATGTCCGCCGCCGGAATATAGGGGGGATTCGAGACGATGAGATCGAAACGGCCTGTAACCGGGGCAAACCAGGCACCCAGGGCGAAGGACAACCGATTCTCGACACCGAGACAGGCAGCATTGTCGAAGGCAACGGCGAGTGCGCCCGCGGAAATATCCGTGGCGAGGCCCGTTGCGGTGTTGGCTTCAGCCAGCAGGGTCACGATGATGGCCCCAGAACCTGTGCCGAGATCGAGAATGCGCGCACCGCGGGGAAGCCTGGTGAGAGCCGCGTTGATCAGGGTTTCCGTGTCCGGACGGGGATCGAGGACGTCGGGTGTCACCTTGAACGGGCGGCCATAGAACTCCCTGCGGCCGACGATTCTCGACACGGGTTCCAACTCCTGCCGGCGCTGGATCAGGGATGCGAATCGCTCGGCGGCATCAGGAGAAACCGTCTTATCCGGATAGGTGGCGATGTCCTCATGGGTGAGACGGGCAGCTTCCTGCAGAAGCAATCTGGCGTCCAGGGCCGGCGTCTCGCTGCCGGCCTCGGTGAGCAGCCTGCGCCCTTCCCGGAGTAACGCCGCGACAGTATCAGGCGGCATTGTCCTCTGCCGCGAGAAGCTCAGCCTGGTGGTGGTTCATGAGCGCCTGGACGAGTTCCTCCAATGCCGGACCCTCGATGATCTGATCGAGCTTGTAGAGCGTCAGATTGATGCGATGGTCGGTAACGCGCCCCTGCGGGAAATTGTAGGTGCGGATGCGCTCAGAACGGTCGCCGGATCCAACCTGGCCTTTGCGTGTAGCCGAACGCTCGTCGTCGAGACGCTGCCGCTCCAGTTCGTACAGCCTGGCGCGCAGGATCTTCATCGCCTTGTTCTTGTTCTTGAGCTGGGACTTCTCGTCCTGCTGGGCGACGACCAGCCCGGTGGGCAAATGGGTGATTCGCACGGCGGAATCGGTGGTGTTGACCGATTGCCCGCCCGGGCCTGACGCCCGGAACACGTCGATCCTCAGGTCCTTGTCCTCGATCTTGATATCGACCTCTTCGGCTTCGGGCAGAACTGCAACAGTGGCGGCCGAAGTATGGATCCGTCCCTGGGTTTCGGTCGCTGGAACCCGCTGGACACGATGAACGCCCGATTCGAATTTCAGATGGGCGAATGCTCCTGCGCCATAGATATTCGCGATGATTTCCTTGTATCCCCCGTGCTCACCCTCGCTGGCAGAAATGATCTCGACCCGCCAGCCCTTCGACGACGCGTAGCGCTGATACATGCGGAACAGGTCGCCGGCGAAGATTGCCGCCTCATCACCGCCGGTACCGGCACGGACTTCGAGAATGACATTGCGCTCATCCGCAGCATCCTTGGGCAGAAGCAGAATGCGGATATCATGCTCCATCTTTGCGATCCGCTTTTCCAGTTCGGGCTTCTCGGCTTCCGCCATGTCGGCCATGTCGCCCCCGGCAGCGATCATCTCCTCAACATCGAGAAGCTCGGCATAGGCTCTCTTCAACGCTTGCGCCGCCCGCGCTGCAGGTTCCAGGTCGGCATAGTCCTTGGACAGCCTGACGAAGGCATCGCCTGAAGCGCCGGAGGATAGCTCGTGTTCCAGCGTGGCGAAGCGCTGGACGATACGTTCGAGCTTTTCGGAAGGGATCGCGGTCATGGGCGGCGCTTGTAGCGGAGGCGGGGGTCGTTCGGCAATCCCGGTCTCGGCGGCTCCCTGGTCGTCTGATTGGGCGGCGCAGGTACCGTCAACGGGGGCCCGCGCGATATGGCGGCCTTGGCGGCAGGAATGCCCAGGTTTCCCTGGTCGGATCGCACGGTCCTCCCTTGGAAGACTCTTACGCTGATTTTACGCTTGCTCGCCCGCATGTTTTGCGCGGGCCGTTTAGGTTTGCTCCCGTTGGCTCAGGTGACCGGTGTCAAGTCAAGGCCAAGGAGGTCCAGAGATGTACTTTTATTTGTCAGCAGCCTTCAGGTTCGAAATCCACCCTGCCGAACCGCGCGTGGCGGTGTTAGACCAGCTGAAATGGTGGCTCGAACAACGCCTAAGCCCCACGCAATCTCCCGGCATGTTCGATCATGCGGTGTCGATCGATAATGCAATGGACACGGACACTTCACGGAAGCCAGCAGACGGGGGTGGAAGGTGAAGGAAGCTCCTATGATTGTTCAGGTTGCGCGAGCCATTGCCGAAACCCAGGTTTCCAGTGACTGGCAGAGCCTCGTGATTGCCGCCCGCGCCGCTATTCTGGCCATGCGCGAGCCCACTGCAGAAATGCTCGATGCAGTGGCTGGAGGCTTGCCGGATCTCGGTCATATCGAAGAAGATTGGCGGGCGATGATCGACTGCGCCGCCAAGGGATACCCCATCCGATCACTGGGTGGTATCAAACCAGATTGTGACAGGTCCGTCGTTGGTTAGACTGACCTTCATGTCTGCCCCAAATACTCCGGTTTCAATCCGGATGCCCTGGTCAGCGACGCAAGCGCAGAAGTGCCGGTACAGGCGGTCACCTGCTTCCGGCGGAGCGGCACGCGAAAATCCCGGGCGGTTGCCGCTTTCCATGCCATTGGCGGCCAAGGTGAACTGGCTCACCGCAAGTATGGCGCCTCCGACCGCAGCAAGCGGCAGGTTCATCTTGCCGACATCATCGCGGAACACGCGCAGATTGACGATCTTGCGGGCGAGCCTCTCGGCCACCGCCTCATCGTCGCCGGCCATGGCGCAAACCAGCACCAGAAAGCCGTGGTCGATGGCCCCGGTGACCCGCCCGGCCACCACGACCTTCGCTTCCGAAACCCGCTGGACGAGACCGCGCAATTCCTGGCTTAGCTGTTGCCGCCCAGCGACTTGAGATCGAGCGGCCGGCCCACGAGAATTTCACCCGGTGTGCCGAGAATGCCTTTTTCCTTGCCGTCGATCAGATAGGACAGCAATCCGCCGTCGCGGGCGATCACGACCAGGCCTTCCCGGTCTGGAACCTTGTAGGTATCACCCTTATTGAGCATCTGGGTCAGAACGACATTGCCCCCGGCATCCTCGATCCGGATCCACACCGGCGCTCTGGCCTTGAGTGTCAACCTGCTGCCAGCGTTGGCAGCGCCGAATTCCCGGCCGTCGGTGGTCATCGACATATCGGTCGCAGAGACGGGTTTGCCGATCGAGGCGGTCTGTTCCTTCGAGGCCGGAACGCTGCGGTTGATCAGTTCGTCGAGCCCATCGAGACCGGTGCCTGCGAGGTCATCGACAGTGTATTCGGCATTTGCCAGCCTCTCATCGTCTGTCATGGCTTCTTCGCTGATCTTGATATCGGCCTGGTCCGCGGAACCGGATGGCAATGTCTCTTCGGCTGCGGCGATCTGGGCGGTCTCGCTGCCATCGTCGCCCGACGGCATCATCAGATAGCTGACGCTCGCAAAGAGCATGACCGCACCGGCCAGTGACGCGACCAAGCCGCCAGCGCCCCCCGGCATGCCGTCCAGTTTGAAGGCGAATTTCGGAAACTGCGGCAATTTACCGAATTTGAGCACCTTTGCGCTCGACAGCGGCGCCGGATTTGCAGGGTGGTTGGCTTTTGGGGCAATGGCTGGCCGGGGCAGAAACTGCGCATAATGGTCGACCAGTGGCTCCGGATCGAATCCGAGGTACTGCGCATAGGTCCCAACCATTTCGAGCGCCTCGATCCGTTCCGGCATGCGCGTCATGTCGCCGTATTCGATTGCTTCGATGTGATAGGGATGGATGGCCGTTGCGTCGCTGGCATCTTCAAGCGTCTGGCCGCGGTGCTCGCGTTCCCGCTGGAGATACCAGCCGACTTCGCCCATCGGGTCGAGAGTGCCGTCAGGCTTTTCCCGCAGATGTCCGGAGTTCTCTTCGTAGGGTTCGTCGTGGGCTTCCGGGCTTACGTTGTCTTCACGCATGAACATACTCTCGGTACTGGAGCGTTAACCGCCTGCTAAGGCAAACTTTCCCCTAAAATGACTGAGAATGGTGAACGGGAGGCTAACGTGCCGCACCATTCGTGTAACCGCAGACGCGCGGCGGCGGATTTGACGCTGAACCGACGGTCGACCAGTCCGGTGACGGCTAGAGAACCACGCCATTGCGCTGGGCAAACTCCAGCAGGTCGCCCCTCAACGAGTGATGCGGGCTCCTGAGCAGCGGTTCCATGAAGGCCCAGAGTTTCTGCTGGTCCACGGAACGGATCATGGCCTTCACCGACCCCACTGCCGACGGCACCATGGAGATCGAGGTCAGGCCGATGCCGACGAGTCCCATCGCCTCCAGCGGACGCCCGCCGAGTTCGCCGCAGAGCGTCACCGGCTTCCCGTGCTGCTTGGCCTTTTCGACAATGATCCGCATGACGCTGAGGGCGGCAGGGCTCAAGGGGTCGTAGCGCCCCGCCAGCCGGGGATTTCCCCTGTCCGAGGCGAACAGGAACTGCACCAGATCATTTGAGCCGATAGAGGCGAAGTCGACCATGGGAAGCAGGTGATCGAGCTGCCAGATCAGCGACGGAATCTCGATCATCACACCCAGAGTGAGGGGAGCGGGCAGCCGGTGGCCGTGCTTCAGGAGATAGGTCTTTTCCCGCTCCACCACCTCGAGCGTGCGGACATACTCTTCCAGGTCGGCGATCATCGGGAACATGATCTTCATCGGCAGACCGGCGCCTGCCATCATCAGGGCCCGCAGTTGGAGGCGAAGCAGGGCAGGCCGGTCGAGTGACATGCGGATCGAGCGCCAGCCAAGCGCCGGGTTCTCTTCCCTGGGTTGGCGCAGATAGGGCAGAACCTTGTCAGCTCCGATGTCAAGCGTGCGGAATGTGACCGGCTTGCCCTTCGCCTGCTCGATGATCTGCGAATAGTGCCTGATCTGCGAAGTAAGACGGGGGAAACGCTGCGCCAGCATGAACTGCAATTCGGTCCGATACAGCCCAATTCCATCGGCGCCCGAATCGTGCAGATGCGGCAGATCGACGATCAGTCCGGCATTGATGTTGAGCTCGATCCTGACGCCATCGCGCGAGATTGCCGGAAGATCGCGCAAAGCCGCATACTGTGCCTGCTTCTTGGCATAGAAGCGCACCTTCTCGGCATAGGCCTTCTGAAGGTCCGCCGATGGCCTGACGAAAACCTCACCGGTGCCACCGTCGGCGATGATCGGGCTGCCGGTGTCGATGAGGTCGATCAGTCCTTCGGCCTGACCAACGGCCGGGATGCCAAGGGCCCGCGCCACGATCGCCACATGGCTCGTCTTGCCGCCCTCTTCGAGAATGACGCCGCGAAGCTTGCTGCGGTCGTAATCGAGAAGTTCGGCAGGCCCCATGTTGCGGGCGACCACGATGGAGTTTTGCGGAAGGTCGGTCCGCGATGCCGTTGCCATGGCACCGGTCAGGATCCGCAGGAGCCGATTCGACAGGTCGTCGAGGTCGTGCATACGCTCGCGCAGATAGGGGTCCGGCGTGCGCATCATTCGCGCCCGGTTGTCGTTCTGCACCCGCTCTACGGCAGCCTCCGCGGTGAGGCCCGTATCAATCGCTTCGCGCAGCCGGTTCACCCATCCTTTGTCGTGAGCGAACATGCGGATGGTCTCGAGGACGTCCGAATAGTCGGTGGCGCGCTGTGCATCCGATCCATCGAGCAACTGGTCGACCTGGCTTCGCAGCTGCGCGACGGCCTCGTCGAGGCGCTTGCGTTCAGCCGGAATGTTCTCGGCGATCAGATCGTGGATGACGACCCGCGGTTCGTGCAGCACTGCATGTCCCAGGGCGACACCTTCGGCCAGGGAGTCGCCGCGGATGTGATGGCTGCGGACATGCGCCACATCGGGTGCGACGTCGCTCGCCATTTCGCGCAATTCGCCCGACGCGATGACCTCCGCCAATACCATGGCCGTGGTCTGCAGCGCCTCTTCTTCTTCCTCGCTGTAGTTGCGCCTGGTGCGGTTCTGGACCACCAGGACACCCATGACCGTGCCGCCACGCATGATCGGCACGCCAAGGAAGGAGTTGTAGATCTCTTCGCCAGTTTCCGGCAGATACTTGAACGCCGGATGATGTTGGGCATCGGACAGATTGAGGCCGATGGCCTGTTTGGCGATGGTGCCGACGAGGCCCTCGCCGCTCTTCAGCTTGGACTTGTGGACGGCTTCGCCCTTGAGACCTTCGGTGGCGTAGAGTTCGAGTTCATCGCCAGGCCTCATGACATAAATCGAGCAGACCTCGGCCACCATGTTGGCCGCGATGATACGGACGATTTTGTCCAGCCGCTTCTGGGCGGTGACCGGCTCCGCCATGACCTCGCGGAGCCGCCGGAGCAGGACACGCGGGCCAAGGGCGGAGGAGACCATCAGCCTGTGTCCTCGCGTGTAGCCACGCGGGCCGTTTTGTAGCGGCCCTTACACATGGTGATGTGGGATAAGATCAGGTGCATGGCGTTATTGCTTGGCGTCCAGTCCGTAAGCCGTATGCAGCGCGCGAACGGCAAGTTCGGTGTAGGCTTCGTCGATCAGCACACTGACCTTAATCTCGGATGTGGTGATGGCCTGGATGTTGATGCCCTTGTCGGCCAGCGAACGGAACATCTTGGCGGCCACGCCAGCATGGCTGCGCATGCCGATACCGACGACCGAAACCTTCGCCACGTCAGCTGAATGGGTCATCTCCATGAAGCCGACTTTATCCTTGATGCCGTTCAGGACTTCGATGGTCTTGCGCAGGTCCTTGCGTGCCACTGTGAAAGTGATGTTGGCGTTGGTGCCGTCGGTCGAGATGTTCTGCACGATCATGTCGACACTGATGTCAGCCTCGGCGAGCGGACCGAAGATCGACGCAGAAACGCCCGGCTGATCCTTGACGCGGCGGATTGAGACCTTGGCTTCGTCGCGCGAGTAGGCAATTCCACTTACGACATGCTGTTCCACGATACGTTCCTCATCGCAAACGAGTGTTCCGGGGCCCGTGCCATCGGGCTTGTTCTGATTGGGCGAGTCGGGTGCTTCGAAGCTTGAGCGCACCTGCAAGGGTACCTTGTAGACCATGGCCAGTTCGACCGACCGGGTCTGCAGCACCTTGGCGCCGAGAGAAGCCTGTTCGAGCATTTCTTCATAGGAGATGCGGTCGAGTTTGCGGGCACCGGTAACGATGCGCGGGTCAGCGGTATAGACGCCGTCGACATCGGTGTAGATGTCGCAGGCTGCATCGAGCGCCGCTGCCACCGCCACTGCTGAAGTATCCGACCCGCCACGGCCAAGGGTGGTTATTCGCTTGTCCGGTCCGATGCCCTGAAAGCCGGCGATTACGGCAACCTGACCCTGGTCGAGCCGCTTGCGCAGTTCTTCGCCGTCGATGGCCGCGATGCGGGCAGCGCCGTGAACGCCGTCGGTCTTGATCGGGATCTGCCAGCCAGCCCAGGACCGCGCCGGTATGCCCATGTCCTGCAAGACGATGGCGAGCAGCCCTGCGGTCACCTGTTCGCCCGATGCGACCACGGCATCGTATTCACGCGCATCATGCACCGGCGCTGCCTCCCGGCACCAGCCAACCAGCCGGTCGGTGGTTCCGGCCATGGCCGAGACCACGACAGCCACGTTGTTGCCCGCCTTCACTTCCCTTTCCACATGCCGGGCCACATTACGGATGCGGTCGATATCCGCAACCGAGGTGCCCCCGAACTTCATGACCAAACGGCCCATTGGCCAAACCTCTCCCTGTCCCGCTGCTCGATCATCCCCAAGACGATGCAAGAATCAATCGTCATACAGGCCCAATCGGCCCTGTATCCGAAGGTCTGGATGAACTCCGGGGTGCGGCGCGGCGTACTCATAGATGACGGGCTTCGCTTATGCAATAATCGACCCAATGTAAATCCGGAACCAGATTGATGACCGCAGCCGCACCCTCGCTCGACTCGTCGGAAGTCGAGAAATTCTCAAGAATGGCCGCCGAATGGTGGAACCCGAAGGGCAAGTTCGGCGTCCTTCACGTGTTCAATCCGGTTCGCCTGCAATATATCAAGGAACAGGCCTGCGCCCGGCTGGGCCGCGATCCCTTGGCGCGCCGGCCACTTGATGGCTTGAAATTGCTGGATATCGGCTGCGGCGGCGGTCTGTTGAGCGAACCGATGGCTCGTCTGGGAGCCGACGTCACGGGCGTCGATCCATCCGAGAAGAATATCAAGACGGCGTCCGTTCACGCGGACGAGATGGAACTCTTGATCGACTATCGCGTCGGAACCGCCGAAGACCTGGCTGCAGCGGGCGAAAAGTTCGATGTGATCCTGAATATGGAGGTGATTGAACACGTGGCCGATCCGGCCGCCTTTGTGCAAGTCTGCGCCTCAATGCTGAAACCCGGGGGTCTGATGTTCGTTGCCACCCTCAATCGCACACTCAAGTCTTTCGGGCTTGCCATCATCGGAGCTGAATATGTCTTGGGTTGGCTCCCGAAGGGCACCCACCAATGGGAAAAATTCATCACCCCTGCCGAGTTGAAAACGTGGCTGAATGCGGGCGGCATGACCCTGTGCGACGAATGCGGCGTGACGTACAGCCCATTCAGCCAGGAATGGCGCAAGAGCCGTGATATGGACGTGAATTACATGATCGTGGCCGAGAAGTCGGCGTAATTTCCGCGTTGACTGTGCAGCGATCGCCGGACTATCGCAGTCGCGCTAGAAATCAATCCGCAGTTGCGCGCATGACTCGCAGGGGGAACGTCTTACATGGCGGCCAACAACAAGAATACCCATGTGATCGTTTATCAGTTTGGCAAGGTTGCAAGTACCGCGGTGGTTCAGTCCTTCGACAGGCTTCGCCATGTGTCTGCGGTGCAGTCTCATTTCCTTGGCGAATACCATCTGAAGCGCATGGTCGACAACCTCGCCAACCCGATCACCGGCAGTCATTTTTTCGAGCACGGCATTGGCCAGTTTCGCGAAAACCTCATCACGACGCGCGATCTCAACGCCTTCCGGCGCGGCCTGCGCAAGCCCGACAAATTGGTGATCATATCAGCAGTGCGCGACCCTCTCGACTGGAACCGTTCGCGTTTCGCCCAGGATCTCGAAGGCTATCTGCCGGTATTGCGTGAGCATGTGGGGAACAAGAAACTGGGCCTTTCCGGCGACGGGGCCCTGATCCAGGCGGTACTCCCGCGGATGTTTCTTGACTTCAACCGGGCCATTTCTGCGGCGGGCGGCATTGACAACTTGTTCGAAGGCGGGGAATTTCGCGCCGAGGCCCGCAAGATCGTCGAAGCCCAGTTGCCGACCCCGGGCGGACGCCGCCTGTTTTTCGGCATGCTGACGCCATTCAGTTGGTTCGACAGTCATTTTTGCCGCGTCTTGAACGTCCAGCTCGATCAGTTTGCCAGGATCGAGCCCGGCCTCCTGTGGAAGGATCTCGGGTGGGCCGATTGCTATATCTACAAATATGAGACGGTGGAACGTTCGTCAAAAACCATTGCAGCGAGGCTCGGTTTTGACGACTTCCAGGTCAAGACCGAAAATGTCAGCAGCGACAAGCGCTTGTGGGAAGACATCGTCAAGGCATTTGCCTCGACCAGTGGCTTGCGGCTTGGCCACAGGTTTCGCCATACGCGCTATGCGCAGCGTTTCGGCTACAATCCAGCCAGGCAGCCGTTGGCAAAGTCCTGAAGGACTCACCGACCCTATCAGAGAAGGTGGAGCAATCCTTGCGGCTGGTCTGGTCGGTCACAGGCTGATCGAGCCGACCATGTGGACCTTCAGCAATGGCGTGGTCCAAGTCGGGAGGGCGTATCGGCGGTCGGAACAGATTGCGATCCGTTTCATTCACATGCTCAGCGAGGTTGCCTTTGATCTGGTGCGATGCCGCTTTGAGCGGACCCATCTTCAGTTTTCGATGGTTGCCGAAAACCCTGGAGTCCATGATTGCTGATAGCTCACCGCCGGCCAATTCATGCTTCGAGCACGTTTCGCCGGGACGGGCAGCGTGACAGATTTCGACCGATTGCGGTTGAAGTCGAATAGTGCCGGCGCTAAGAGCTGAGCCATGCCCGCCGAACCCGGAAAGAATGTGGTTTTTCTGCGTTTTTGCATAATGAACCTAGTGGTGCTCTACACCACGGTTGCGCTGATTGCCTATAGCCCGGCGGCAGTGATCGGTCTCGTGGCAGCGCTCGCACTGGATGCTGTGGTCGACGAGAAGCTTGGCGACACGCGGCGAAACTATTCGCGCGCCCAGGTCATGTTCCTCGACGCGACGCTCTTCCTCATGTTGCCATTGATCGTGCTGCTAGCCTTGGCCCATGCCACGACCCTCTCCGCCGGAGATCCGTTTGGACTGGGCGCAGCGGTTCTCTGGCTGACCGGCTATGATGCCCTCGCGGTTCGCGACAGTATCCCGTATGCCTGGCATGTGGCCGCGTCGATCCCTGCCGGCATCCTCTATGGTGTCGCTGCAATCAACGTGGCCCATGAACTCTTTCACCGGCTGCGCTCGCCGACTGCGGTCATCACGGCCCGGTGGCTGCTGGCCTTTTCCTGCGACACGACCTTTGCCATCGAGCATGTCTACGGGCATCACCGTCATGTCGGCACTCCGCAGGACCCGGCGACGGCGCGGCGCGGCGAAACTTTCTACCGTTTCCTGCCGCGTTCGATTGTGGGTGAAATCGGCAACGCATTTCGGCATGAGGCCAATCGCCTGCGGAATCGCGGCCGGCCGGTATGGTCCTGGCAGAACCGCGCCTTCCGCGGTCAGATCATGTCGCTTGCCGTGGCTCTTGCCTATATGCATGCCGCCGGGGCCTGGGGCCTGCTCGGATTTCTGGCCGCTGCATTCGTCGGCAAGTCCTATCTCGAGGCGACGAACTACATCGAGCACTATGGGCTGGTCCGGGTGCCCGGTCAGAGAGTGGAGGCCCGCCACTCCTGGGATTCCTATCGAAAACTCACCGGGGCGCTGCTTTACAATCTACCGCGCCATGCCGATCACCATCTGCACGCTGAAAAGGCATTCTGGCACCTGAAGGCCATCCCCGAAGCGCCCGTGCTTCCCTACGGCTACCAGGCCATGATCCTCATCGCCCTGCTGCCAGGCCAATATTTCAGGGTCATGGATCCGCTTCTCAGGATCTGGGACGAAACCATGGCCAGTCCGGCGGAACGGGACCTGATTGCAGCAAGTTAACCATTTCCGTTGTTTCTCCCCCTTGACGTCTGCAGTTCAGCGTCCTATCTGAACCTCCGACTGTTGGCACTCACAGATGTGGAGTGCTAACAGAGCCAGGTTCAGACGTCTGGACACAGGCCAAAGCTTCGAAAAATGAAGTAATTACGAGGAGTTATCGCATGAAATTCCGTCCTCTGCACGACCGCGTCGTTGTCAAGCGGGTCGAGGAAGACACTAAGACCAAGGGTGGCATCATCATTCCGGACACCGCCCAGGAAAAGCCCATGCAGGGTGAAGTGGTCGCCGTCGGTCCTGGTGGCCGCGACGAGAGCGGCAAGCTCGTTCCGCTCGATGTCAAGAAGGGCGATCGCGTCCTGTTCGGCAAGTGGTC
>JAGRLX010000171.1 GCA_020441605.1 Alphaproteobacteria bacterium | reverse complement strand
GCAGCCGCGTGATCTTCTTCGAGAAGAACATGCCTTCGTCCTATGACCAATCGCAGGCGGATGGCGGCGCCGAGATGACCGTCAGTGGAAATGCCGGACTCTATACGGTCACGATCGGCGAGGAGCGCTTCGAGCTGTTTGAAGCGATCATGGCCGGCGGCTGATCGCCTGCTCCCATTCAACCTCTCGCCGCATCACCAAGTTTGCGCTAAGGTGCGGCGAGCGGAGCTGGAGGAGGAACACATGGGGTTTACTGACGCTGTAAAGACGTGCTTTCGGAAATATGTCACGTTCTCGGGACGCGCCTCGCGATCCGAATATTGGTGGTTTGCGCTTTTCGTCGTGGTCACCACCATCATTCTGTCCATCATCGATGTGATCATTTTCGGTGCCGGGGAGAATGAAGTCCGTCCGATTTCATCGATATTCCAGCTCGGCACCTTCCTGCCGGGCCTGGCAGCAGGTTGGCGGCGCATGCATGATTCCGGCCGTCCCGGCTGGTATCTGCTGATACCGATGATCGTCTCGTTTGGCGTCGCAATCGTGATCCTCGGCGGCGTCATGATGCTGGGTGCGGCCGGTGTCAATGGCGGGGATGCTGCAGGCCCTCTGGCTGCCATCGGCGGAATCGGGATCATCGCCATCGTGATCATCGAGATTGCGATCTTCGTGCTGATGCTGTGGTGGCTGACGCGCCTGTCCGATCCGGGCGCCAATGCCTATGGACCAGCGCCGGTCTGACAGCTGGCGGGTTCTTCAGTCATCAGGAACATCGGACCCGGAGGCCGTTAGATCGCCGCGCTGAAATGCACCGCGGTGACTCGAGCGCCAGTCTTCCGGCATCTCGAAATGTCCTTGCCAGATGCCGCGACCGGCGGCTCTGGCTCGGGCTTCCTGATCCACATAGTCGCTGCCGTGCCGCCGGTATGCGACGGCCCAACCAAGGCGGACCAGCTCGGCATTGATGTCGGTGTCGCCCGCCCGGCAAATCGCGACGATACGGCCATAGCGGTCGGTCTCGATGGGCTGGCAGGTGACCAGACCGCGGACGAGAAGCCTGCGCAGGGCCGAACGTGCCTCCCGACCGCAAGCATAGCTGGCGCCGTTACGGTCGCTGCAGGTCTGATGGAGTTCAGGCGCATCAATGGCGTGAAGGCGATAATCCTGACCGCCCTTGCGCAGACTGTCGCCATCGACGGCCGTGAACTCACCGGTCTCGGGGCGAAGCAGGCCGCCCGCATAAAGGCCGAACAGAACCATGGCCAACAGCGCAAGGAAACCTGCCGTATCGACGAGCATGCGCAATGGCGATCGTGTACCGCTCGCGCGGCGGCCGCGTGTCACCGGGGCTTCACGCTCCAGCGCGCTGCAGCTTCATCGTCACTCTCCTTGGCCTCGACCCAGGCGGCGCCCTCAGAGCCTTCTTCCAGTTTCCAGAAGGGTGCCTTGGTCTTCAGCCAGTCGATGAGAAAATGACAGGCTTCGAAAGCCGCTTCCCGGTGGGCCGATGCGGCAATCACCAGCACGATGTCCTCGCCCGGCTCCAGACGGCCATGGCGATGAATGATGAGAGAGGCATCAAGCGGCCAGCGGCGATTCGCCTCCGCATCAATCTCCTCCAGTGCCTTCTCGGTCATGCCCGGATAGTGCTCCAGGGTCATGGCCTGGACGTCGGTGCCATCCGACAGGTCTCGCACCGTGCCGAGAAACATCACGGTACCACCGATATTGGTCTTGCCAGCCTTGAGCGCCGCCAGTTCGGCGGCGGCATCGAAGGGTTCCTGTTGGACGCGGATCATGGGACCATGTTGCCTTTCGGCGATCTCCTGTCAATTGCTGGCGGGAAGGCCCATGGCCTTGAGCTGTTCATAGGCGGCCTTGGGGTTGGCCAGAATGTCCGGCAGATCCGGATATATGCGGGGCTTGTCCCATGGTCCCTTGATGATCACCGGAACCGGAAAGGCCGCCGACAGGCCGTCGGCCGTGATGATCCGGGGCTCGGCCCTGAGATCGACGGCGTGACGCAAGAGGTCGATGTCGCCCTTCACCGCGATGGAGTGCGTGACGCTTTCGAGCCTGCCGGTCTCGATCGTGATGATCCCGTCGCGCACCGATGCCGTTCCACTCAACACGCTGAACGGTGTCTGGCCGGGATTCGCGTCCGCCCAGCCTTCAAGAACGCGCTGGCTCACGGTTGCGAGTGCCGTGGAGAGGTCGGGGCCTGCGATCGCGCCGTCGGCCAAGGTCACGGTCATATTGCCGTTGAGCGTGCCGATGATTTCCTGTTGCGTGTGGCCGGATCCGGTCAGGGAAACGTCGAATCCGCCCTTTCCCGACAGCCATGGCATCGCAAAGACGCCCGGCAGCAGGGACTGCATGTCCGCCTCTTCCGCCTTGACGTTTAGCGAAAAGCTTGGCGGGATGGCTTTTGCATCGATCCCGGCTTCCAATTCGGACTTGCCCTGCCCGATCGACGGGAAGACCAGCGATGACTTCAGCGCGCCATCCGCCAGCGTAACGACGATACGCGATGGACCCGCGGCCGTGTTGCCATGGCGCAGCATCTGCGTTTCGACCGTGAGCTCGGCGTCGAAGGATTTCAACGCTGCAAAACCCAAAGGCTTCGTGCCCCACTGACCGGCACTGCGGCCACTGTCCGGCAGGAAGGGGTCGAGCCCGATTTCAGGTGAGGCAAGTGCCGCCTGCAGCTTTGGAACCTGTCCACGCAAGTCCAGAACGACATCGCCGGTGGCAACCATCTTGCCGAACTTCACCTGTGCCTGCTTGATGGCGAAGGCCCGGCCAGCACTTTCGAGCGCGCCGGTGATCGACAGGCTGTTGTCTCCGGGCCTGGGTTCCACGGCAACGCCGGCCCAATGGGCGGCCGCTCTCAGGTCCGGGCTGGCAATGGCGACGGAGCCTGCGAGATTCAGGCTTTGTGCGGTCGACAGGCGTCCCGTAAAGCTGGCTGACCCCTCGGGCGCTTCCACAGTCAGGTCCAGAGGGGAGCCGTCCTCATGGATGCGCGCCAGCGATCTGGCCTTGGCATCGATCTTGGCAAGACGGCCACCGATGTCGGCCGTCCCCGTCACGGCCACGTCGCCTTCGGCGCCGATGGAAACCAGCAGGCGCGCACCGGAAAAGGAAAAGGCCTGCTGGGTTCGGGCATCGTAGAATCGCATCGCCCCATTGGCCACGTTGAGGGTCAGGGGGGACGGCGTCTTCACTGCGGCAAAGGCCCAGCTGGCCTCACTCCGCTCATTCACCAGAAATGCGAATTCGGGGTCGTCGATATCCAAGACGGAGAGATCGGCATGGCGGGTGATGAGGCCCAGGACGCCCACCGGGATATGCACGGACCGGGCGACGATGAAGGAACCATCCTGCCCGGCCGGATTGGACAGACTGACGTTGTCCAACCGGATGGCGAGGCGCGGAGTGAATTCGAGGCCGGCGCCGCCCTTCACCTCCAGCGTCCGGCCCAGCTGCTGTGCGACCTGGTCCTGCGCCAGGCGGATGGCCCAGCCCGGCGCCAGCACCAGCCAGCCTGCCAGCACGAGGATCACAATGGCAATGGCGGCAGCCGCCAGGACATGCATTCGGCGCATCGGAAACTCCAGAAATCACAATGCTTTTCGGCGGGACTTGCGGCCCTTGTGTGACATGACTAGACCTTGGCCGCCAATCCGGAGAGACGCATACATGACCGATCAGCCCTTGTGGACCCCCGACGACGACAGGATGGCCACGTCCAACCTCCGGCGCTTCATGGATGCCATGGCGGCCCGGCACGGAAAGCCGCTCGCAACCTATGACGACGTGCTGAAATTCTCGGTGGAGCAGCCGTTGTCATTCTGGAGCGGGTTGTGGGATTTCTGCGAGGTAAAGGCCGAGCAGCGCGGCGACCGGGTACTGGTCGATGCCAACAAGATGCCTGGCGGGCGGTTCTTCCCGGATGCCAGGCTCAACTATGCCGAAAACCTGCTGCGCAAGGCCGACGACAGTGACGCCCTGGTATTCCGGGGCGAGGACAGGGTCGCCCGCCGCATGAGCTGGCGGGAGCTCAATTCCGCAGTCGCGCGCATGCACCGGGCCCTGGCCGCAGCCGGCGTCAAGGCTGGCGACCGGGTGGCCGGCGTCGTGCCCAACATGCCGGAAACCATCGTCTGTTTCCTCGCAACGGCATCGCTGGGCGCCATCTGGTCGTCGTGCTCGCCCGACTTTGGCGAGCGCGGCATTCTCGACCGCTTCAGCCAGATCACGCCGAAGATCCTCATCACCTGCGACGGCTACTATTACGCCGGCAAGACCATCCGCATGGGCGCAAAGATCGCCAATGTGCTGAAGGATCTGAAGACGGTGGAGCGCACCGTCGTCATCGACTACATCGGCGAATCGGAGGAGGTCGCGGGCTCACTCAGGGGCGGCGTGCGGCTCACGCGCTTCATGTCGAGCCAAAGCGATGCACCGATCAGTTTCGCGCAGATGCCGTTCGATCACCCGCTCTACATCCTCTTTTCGTCGGGCACCACGGGCATTCCCAAATGCATCGTTCACCGGGCGGGCGGCATTCTGCTGAAGCATCTGGCCGAGCATGTTCTCAATACCGATACGAAGCCGACCGACAGGCTGTTCTATTTCTCCACTTGCGGCTGGATGATGTGGAACTGGCTGGTCTCCGGCCTCGCAGCAGGCGCAACACTGTTGCTCTACGACGGATCTCCGTTCCACCCGTCGGAACGGGTGTTGTTCGACTATGCCGACGCCGAGGGCATGACAATCTTCGGCACCTCCGCCAAATATATCGACGCCGTGAAAAAGACCGGCTGGGCACCGAAGGAAACCCACAAGCTGGAGCCCTTGCGCGCCATGCTGTCGACGGGATCGCCGCTCGCCGCGGAAAGCTTCGATTTCGTCTATGACGGCATCAAGCGGGACCTGCATCTCGCCTCGATTTCCGGCGGCACCGACATCTGCGGCTGCTTCGTCGGCGGCAATCCGATCTCGCCCGTATGGCGTGGCGAGATCCAGGGGCCGATGCTGGGCATGGCGGTCGACGTCTATGATGAGAACGGCAAGCCCGTCAGCGGTGAAAAGGGTGAACTTGTCTGCGTGAAGCCCTTCCCGTCCATGCCGGTGATGTTCTGGAACGATCCCGATGGAAAGAAATATCACGACGCCTATTTCGCCCGCTTTCCCAATATCTGGTGCCATGGCGATTTCGCCGAAATCACCAGTCATGGCGGCGTGATCATCCACGGCCGCTCGGACGCGACGCTCAATCCGGGCGGGGTACGGATCGGGACGGCGGAAATCTATGCGCAGGTCGAGCAGATCCCGGAAGTGATCGAGGGGCTGGCCATCGGCCAGGACTGGGATGGCGATGTGCGGGTCGTGCTGTTCGTGCGTCTGCGCGAAGGCGCGAGCCTCAGCGAAGACTTGGTGGCACGGATCAAGACGCAGATCCGTACTGGCGCTTCGCCGCGCCATGTGCCTGCAAAGATCATCGCCGTGGCCGATATTCCACGCACCAAGTCCGGCAAGATCACCGAGCTTGCCGTG
>JAGRLX010000170.1:378-2085 GCA_020441605.1 Alphaproteobacteria bacterium | reverse complement strand
TTGGCGGCATCGGCATGAGCGGCATCGCCGAAGTCATGGCGACGCTGGGCTACAAGGTGCAGGGATCGGATCTCACCGACAACTACAACGTGGCGCGGCTGCGCAAGGCGGGGATCGAGGTCCTCATCGGCCACAAGGCGGAGAATGTCGGCGAGGCCGCCGTGGTGGTCGTGTCTTCTGCGGTCAAGGCCGACAATCCCGAGCTCATCGAGGCGCGCAACCGTTACCTGCCCATCGTGCGGCGCGCCGAGATGCTGGCCGAGCTGATGCGCTTCAAGTCCTGCGTGGCGGTGGGCGGCACCCACGGCAAGACCACGACGACATCGCTGGTCGCGGCCCTTCTCGATGCCGGCGGCCTCGATCCCACGGTGATCAATGGCGGCATCATCAATGCCTATGGCACCAATGCGAGGCTCGGCAAGGGCGACTGGATGGTGGTCGAGTCGGATGAGTCCGATGGAACCTTCGTCAAGCTGCCGGCCGACGTAGTGATCGTCACCAACATCGATCCCGAGCACCTCGACCACTACGGCAGTTTCGACAAGGCCAAGGAGGCATTCCTGGCTTTCGTCGAGAACATTCCCTTCTATGGCTTCGCGGTGATGTGCATGGACCATCCGGTGGTGCAGGAGATCATCGGCCAGGTGCGCGACCGGCGGGTGATCACCTATGGCCGCAGCCCGCAAGCCGACGTGCGCTTGCTGGAGACTTCCTATGCCGATGGCGAGACGCGCTTCGCGGTGCGCCTCACCAACCGGCGCACGGGTGCGGCCCATGACATCGGCGACCTCAGCCTCGCCATGCCGGGCGATCACAATGCCCTCAATTCCACGGCAGCCCTTGCTGTGGCCAAGGAGCTCGGGTTGTCCGACGAGGCGATACGCAAGGGCTTCAAGAGCTTCACTGGCGTCAAACGGCGCTTCACCCGCACCGGCACACACAACGGCGTCACCGTCTTCGACGATTATGGCCACCATCCGGTGGAGATTGCGGCGGTATTGCAGGCGGCGCGCGGGGTAACCAGGAACCGCGTCATCGCGGTCATGCAGCCGCATCGCTTCACCAGGCTCTCCAGCCTGTTCAACGAGTTCTGTACCTGTTTCAACGATGCCGACACGGTTATCGTGGCGCCGGTCTACACCGCCGGGGAGGCGCCGATCGAGGGGGCGACGCACACCGCCCTGGTCGAAGGCCTCAAGGCCCGCGGCCATCGCGCGGTGCATGGCATCGAGAGCCCGGAGCAGCTGGCGCCGCTGGTGCATAACGTGGCCAGGCCCGGCGACATCGTGATCTGCCTCGGCGCAGGGACCATCTCGCAATGGGCCTATGCGCTTCCTGGCCAACTGGCCGCCTTCGACGATGCGGCGGGTGCCTGATGGCCAAGCTTGATGGCGAGGCCCTGATGAAAAGCCTGCCAAAGGTTCGCGGCCGGCTGGAACCCAATGCGCCGCTGGCCGATCTCACCTGGTTTCGTGCCGGCGGCACGGCCGAAGTCCTGTTCACGCCGGCTGACGAGGCTGATCTGATCGATTTTCTGAAGGCGGCTCCGCGCGACATCCCCGTCTATGTGATCGGCGTCGGGTCCAACCTCCTGGTTCGCGACGGAGGCGTTCGCGGCGTGGTCATCCGCCTGGGCCGCGGGTTTTCCGATCTCGCGGTGGAGAACGGCGACAGGGTGCGGGCGGGGACCGCCGTGCCCGATGTGCG
>JAGRLX010000170.1:0-282 GCA_020441605.1 Alphaproteobacteria bacterium | reverse complement strand
GCACTGCGCATGAATGCCGGCGCCTATGGTGGGGAAACCAGGGACGTGCTGGTCGAGGCGCGGGCGGTCGATCGCTCGGGGACGTTACACGTGCTGTCCAATGCCGACATGAAGTACAGTTACCGCCACAGCGGGGCTGGAGAAGACTTGATCTTCACGCAGGCCCTCTTGCAGGGCCGGCCTGGCGACAAGGATGAGATCGCCGCGGCCATGGACAAGATCACCGAGAGCCGGGAATCGACCCAGCCGGTAAAGAGCCGCACCGGCGGCTCGACCTTCAAG
>JAGRLX010000169.1 GCA_020441605.1 Alphaproteobacteria bacterium | reverse complement strand
GTCGTCCATGCCGGACGCACGCATCGACTTGTATGAGCTTTCGCCCATCACCCAGCGCAACGCTTCGAGGAGGTTGGACTTGCCGCAGCCGTTGGGGCCGACGACACCCGTCAGCCCCGGCTCAATCAGCAGGTCGGTCGGCTCCACGAAGGACTTGAACCCCGAAAGCCTCAGCCGCGAGAACTTCATGCGCTAGTCTCTTTCCCCCTGCAATCCGGCCCGCCTACTGGAGAAGCGGATCGATTGCCGCCTTGAACGAGTCGAACGTGCGCTCGCCTTCAAACATTTCGCCATTGATGAAGAAGGATGGCGTGCCCTTAACGCCAAATCCGCTGCCGCCATCACGGATCGCCAGAATACCCTTGGCGAGCGCCTCGTCGCGCAGGGTCGCGTCGAACTTCTCCTGGGTGAAGCCGGCCTGCTTGGCAATGTCCAGGAGGCCCTGGGCCGGGTTTTTCGCCCAGGTCTCAAGCGTTTCGAAGAATACGTCGATCATCGGGAAATATGCTTCCTTCGGCGCCGCGCGTGCGATCATGAAGGCGGCCAAAGCCGCGTCGTTGAGCGGAAACTCGCGGAATACGAAGCGGATCTTGCCGGTGTCGATATACTCGGACTTAAGCTGCTTGTAGGCGCCCTTGTGGAAAGCGGCGCAATGGGGGCAGGTGGCCGAGGCATATTCGATGATCGTCACCTTGGCGTCATCCGGACCGAGCGCCATCTCGCCCAGTTCCGGCGGCTTGTTCAGCGCGGCGATGTCGACGGCCAGGGCCGGCAGGCCCAGGGCGGCGAGTGCGGCCATGGTCGAACCAGTGAGAAGCAATGTGCGGCGGGAAATCAATGTCATGACCGTTACCTACTAGATGTTGAGGGTTGAAACCAAATCTTTATTTGCCTTGTGGAGAACCCGAGTCTGTCCCTGCGACGCCCCGGCCAAGACGGATGAGGGCGGCCTTGAGGCCGTCGTCAGTTATGTCTTCAAGTGATTGATCCGGAATAAAATTATCAGTCCGGAGGGAACGCCCCACTGGCTTGGAGAGGGCAGTGGCTGATGCCACGATCCGCACCGCTGCAAGGGCTGCGTGGCCATAGAAGGCGTTGATCCGCTCGATGATGCGCGGCACTTCATATTGTAGTTCGAGGGCCCTGCCGGGGGCTGCCGTAATCACCAGGGTCCCGCCAGACGTATCCGCACCCCGCGGCCACTTGATCCGCTCCGGCCGGCACTGGCCGGCCAGATCCTCGCCGACGATCTCGGGCCAGCGCGCGATGACATCGGCATAAGCGAAGCCATAGCGCGCGAAGGCGGCGCGGGTCAGTTCGCGGAAATGCTTGTCCAATGTTTCCATGGCCGGTTTATAAGTAACTCTTTAGCAGGAGTCGCCTCTTGGCGCAGCAGCATGGCCAAACAAGGGCTGGGCTTCGACCCGGCATCACAACTTTTTGACTGGTATGACACCCACGCCCGGCGCTTGCCCTGGCGCAGTCCGCCTGGAGTGACGGCCGATCCCTATCATGTCTGGCTGTCAGAGATCATGCTGCAGCAGACCACGGTGCAGGCGGTGAAGGCCTATTTCGAGAAATTCATCGCGGCCTGGCCCAGCGTGGGGGACCTGGCGGCGGCCCCGCGCGATGATGTGCTCAAGGCCTGGGCTGGGCTAGGCTATTACGCCCGTGCGCGGAACCTTCATGCCTGCGCCCGTGTCGTCGCCAACGAGCTGGGTGGGCGCTTTCCCGAGTCCGAGTCCGAACTGCGAAAGTTGCCCGGCATTGGACCCTATACGGCGGCCGCAATTGCCGCGATTGCCTTCGGCAAACCTCACGCGGCGGTTGACGGAAACGTCGAGCGGGTGATCTCGCGCTGGCAGGCGATCGAGTCACCATTGCCCGACTCGAAGCCGACAATCCGTGCCCTCGCCCAAGACCTTGTTCCGCAGCGCCGCGCCGGTGACTTCGCCCAGGCGCTGATGGACCTCGGCGCGACCATATGCACGCCGAAGCGGCCCAATTGCCTTGTCTGTCCGTGGGCTGAACATTGTGCCGGCCGCCGGCAAGGGATCGCGGCGGACTTGCCGCGCAAGCGTTCCAAGGGACCGCTGCCGCGCCGTTGCGGCGTGGTCTTCTGGGCCGAACGTTATGATGGCGCGGTGCTGCTGCGGCAGCGGCCGGACAAGGGGCTTCTGGGCGGCATGATGGAGGTCCCATCGACCCCCTGGCAGGACGCTGCACCGGCCAATCCCTGCGCATCTGCGCCGCTGGCTGCCGATTGGCAGCCGGTCGCCGGCGAGGTCGAGCATACCTTCACCCATTTTCAACTGGTGCTGTCGGTTCTCGCGGCGCGGCAGCTCGACGGCCGCGCGCCACACGAGGCGGGCGGCTACCGCTGGGTACGCCGGGAAGATCTCGCCGGCGAGGCCCTGCCGACGGTAATGCGCAAGGTGGTGGCCCTGGTACTGGGCTGACGCGAAGGCCCACACACGACCATTCGGCCGGAACGCGCGCTAGCGTCGTCCGCCGACTTCGTCGATATGGGCCAGCAGGTCGGCCGGGTCTTCATAAACCCGGTAGGCCCCCGACCGCTCCAGCTCCTCGGTGCCGTATCCCCCCGACAACAGTCCGATGCCCAGGGCCCGCGCCCGGCGCGCCGCCAGCATGTCCCAGATGGAATCGCCGACCACGCAGGAATTCGCGATATCGACGCCGAGTTTTTCCGCCGCAGCCAGAAACAGATCGGGATCGGGCTTGGCATAGCGGACCAAGTCACGGGTGATGACCGTCACCTTTTCCGGATCGACGCCGAGGATCTTCAGTACCGCACCTGCTGTCTCCATGCGCCCAGAGGTAGCAATGGCCCAGGGAATGTCGCTCGCCGAGAGATAGGCGAGAAGTTCCTGCGCGCCGGGCAGGGGCCGGGTGCGGCCTGACCGGGAACCATAATATTTCGCATGAAGCTTGCGCAGCCTGTCGAGCACCTCAGGGTTGAAGTCCCTGCCGGTTTCGCGCGCCAGCGCCTTGGTGAACAGGCCGCCCGACATGCCAATCTTGCGGTGGAGCCGCCAGACCGACACCTCGATGCCTTCCTCCTGGAGCGCATCGTGCCAGGCGAGGACATGGTCATAGACGCTGTCGACCAAGGTGCCATCGAGATCGAAGAGGAATGAGGTCTGTTGCCTGGCCTTCATCATGCGCACTCCTTGCAGGTGGCCACCGGCATAAACCCGGCGCCGCGACACCGCAACAGGGACCAGCGACGGATCAGATGAGCAGTTTCTCGACGATCATTGCGTCGCGCCAGACACCTGCGTCGCCCGTCAGGCCCGGCCGAACGAAGCGCTCGCTCATGCGGCGGATGCCATCTCGCTTCTGATCTGCTGGCGCAACACGTCGATCGGAATGAGATTCCCGCCCTTCCGCACATGCCAGAAAGTCCAACCGTTGCAGGCCTCCGCACCCTGGACATGGGCGCCGATCTTGTGGATCGAGCCGGAGGCATCGGCACAGGCGATCGAACCGTCGGCCCGGATACGCGCCGCTATCCGCTGGGCAGGATCGAACAGGGTCTCGCCGGCCCTGACCAGGCCCCGCTCGAGCAGCGCGCCAAACGGCACCCGCGGCTCGGCCCGCCGTGGTGTCGTGACCTTGAGGGACTCGGCAGGCAGTTCCTCGGTGGCATCGATGCGGGCTCGCGCCGCCTCGGCATAGACATCCTCGCGCTCGATGCCTATGAACACCCGCCCCAGTTGCTTGGCGGCCGCGCCGGTGGTGCCGGTGCCGAAGAAGGGGTCGAGGATCAGGTCGCCGGCATTGGACGTGGACAGGAGCACGCGGTGCAAGAGGGCCTCCGGTTTTTGCGTGGGATGAAGCTTGCCGCCCGAGTCGGCCTTCAGGCGCTCGCCGCCGGTGCACAGCGGCAGGGTCCAGTCCGAACGCATCTGCAGGTCATCGTTGAAGACCTTCATGGCTTCGTAGTGGAAGGTGTATTTCGACTCCGCGCTCTTCGCTGCCCAGATCAGCGTCTCATGGGCATTGGTAAAGCGGCGGCCCTTGAAATTCGGCATCGGATTGGTCTTGCGCCACACCACATCATTGAGAATCCAGAATCCCAGATCCTGCAGGATGGCGCCGACCCTGAAGATGTTGTGATAGGAGCCGAT
>JAGRLX010000463.1 GCA_020441605.1 Alphaproteobacteria bacterium | reverse complement strand
TTCATTGAGGATCAGGGGCGCTGCAAGGCGCCTTCGACGATGCAGCGGCGCCTTTACGCGGTCAGAAAGGTTCACCGGCTCCTCGGGTATGAGGATCCGACCTACGCCGAGAAGATCAACCTCAGCTTACGACGCGTTCGTCGGAGCAAGCCTATCCGCCCGAAACAGGCAAAGGGACTGACGCGCCCGTATCTTGATCGCTTTCTTGCGAGCGAACCAGACACGCCATGGGGTCTCAGAAACCGTGCAATGATGTCCCTTGGTTACGAACTCCTGACACGCCGGTCTGAGCTTGTTGCCCTGAAAACAGAAGACTTGGGGGCGAGGGATGACGGCACGTTGCGCGTCCTCATTCGCCGCAGCAAGACGGACCCAGACGGTGCCGGCCGAATAGCCTTCACCTCAAAGCGGACCGCAGACATTGTGAGGGAATGGATCACATGGCGTGGCCCAGAGATCGACTGGCTCTTTTGCCCAATCTATCACGGCCAGCCCATCGACCGCAGCCTTGAAACGGCTACCGTCAAGCGCCTCGTCAAGAACGCGGCACGACGCTCAGGGCTCGATCCCTCTGAGATCGATGCCTTTAGCGGTCACTCGATGCGTGTCGGGGCTGCGCAAGACCTGCTCACACGTGGCTTTGAAACAGCCGCGATCATGAGGGCAGGTGGATGGAAGTCGATCAACATCCTCGCCCGCTATCTCGAACAGGCGGAGCACAACATCTGGGCCTGAACACCTGGAAGCTCGATCGGCCGATAAATGTCTGATTGAAACCACGTCGTCATCACCTGCCCTTACGCCCATTGCAAAAAAGGCATGGGCGCAAGGACCAGCGGTAAATGAGGTCAGCTAGCCTTTTGCACCCTGCCCGCGCGAATAGACGTCTTCATAGCGAATGATGTCGTCTTCGCCCAGATAGCTGCCAGTTTGTACCTCGATGAGGACCATGTCCACCTTCCCGGGATTCTCCATGCGATGGATGGCCCCGAGCGGAATGTAGACAGACTCGTTTTCAGTCACCAGTTTGACTTTGTCATCAATCGTGACCTTGGCAGTGCCTTGGACAACGATCCAGTGCTCCGACCGGTGGTGGTGGCTTTGCAGGCTGAGGCTGGCGCGGGGTTTGACCACGATCCGTTTTACCTGAAACCGATCCCCCAGAACCAGTGTCTCGAAATGTCCCCATGGGCGATAGTCGATCGGCAGTGACTCTGCCTGCCGGGCACCCTTCGCGGCGAGGCTCCTGACTGCGAGCTTCACGTCCTGGGTTCGGCTAGCGTCCGCGACCAGCACCGCGTCGGGCATTGCAATCGCAACGATTCCATCGAGTCCCAACCCAACAAGCTCCAGATCAGGGTGTTCCGAACGAAGCAAAGAGTTCTTACAGTCGATCGCCGTCACTTCGCCCGATGTCGCGACACCATCAGGGTCCAGCCCGCTTTGCTCTCGCACCGCGGTCCAGCTTCCAAGGTCGCTCCAGCTGCCATGAAATGGCACGGCACTGAGGTTTTCGGCCTTCTCCATCACGGCATAATCGATCGAGATGTCCTGTACCTCAGACCAGGGCTTTTCGGCGAGGCGGAAGAAGCCAAGATCAGGGCTGCCCTGCTCGACTGCTTCCCTAACATGGGTGACCATCGCGCCGGGCGCGTGTTGTTCGAAAGCAGCAATGATGTCCTTGGCGGTTGTCTGACGTCAGGGCCTGTG
>JAGRLX010000168.1:235-11568 GCA_020441605.1 Alphaproteobacteria bacterium | reverse complement strand
CGGCTTCAGGATGATGTCGCCGTGATCACGGCGAAACTCGGCAATTTCACCCACGTCGCGGGTGATCAGCGTCTCCGGCATGAATCGGGCATAGTCGAGAACGAAGAGCTTTTCTGGCGCGTTGCGAACCTCGGCCGGATCGTTGACCACCAGGGTCTTGGGGTGGATGTGCTCCAGAAGGTGGGTGGCGGTGATGTAGCCCATGTCAAAGGGAGGGTCCTGGCGCATCAGCACAACGTCGCAGGTTGCGAGATCAAGACGATGACTTTCGCCCAGCGTAAAATGATTTCCGGTCTCGTCGCGTACCGTCACGTCGTGACCTGTGGCGAACAGACTGCCGCCGCCCAGCGCCAGCGTCCGGGTCTGATAGTAGAACAGTTCGTGTCCGCGTGACTGGGCCTCCAGCATCATGGCGAAGGTGGAATCACCCTTGATGTTGATCGATTCGATGGGGTCCATCTGGACCGCAACTTTCAGCGCCATGGTCAGCCGTCTCCGTAAAAGGCATTTTCGATATGCCGGGGCCAGTGGTAGGGACAGATCGCGACGATGTCAAAACGGCAGGCCTGCATGGCTGCCATCCGGTCATGGGCCATGAAGCTGCGGGCAGCGGCGGCGATCCGGCGGGATTGATGGGGCGTCACCGACTGTATGGCCGCATCGATGCTGGCCCGCTGCTTCACTTCGATGAAGGCGGTTGTGCCGCCCCGGCGCATGACCAGGTCGATTTCACCGACGGGGCTTCGGTACCGGTGTGCCAGCAAACGATAACCCTTGAGCGACAGGTAGAGCAGCGCCAGATACTCGGCAAACCGGCCGGATTGTTCCGCTGACCGACGATCAGGGCGAGCCATCACCAGCGTCCTTCATCGCAAGGATTTGCGCGTAAACCTGCTTCTTGGCGAGTCCGAATCGCCGGGAAATCTCGGCAGCGGCATTGCTGGCCGACATGGCTTCCAGGGCATCGCGGATTGCCGCGACAACCTCGGCCTGTTCCGGCGCGGGTGGCGTGTCAGGGGGCGGGCCGATGAGAAGGGTGATCTCGCCCTTGACTGCAGGGCGCTCCGCCAGCCGGGCTGCAACATCAGCGGCGGAACCGCGCAGCACTTCCTCATGAATCTTGGTCAGTTCGCGGGCCACCGCCACCTCGCAACCAGGGAAAGCCGCCGCGATCTCTGCCAATGTGCCGGCAATGCGGTGCGGACTTTCGAACAGGATCAGGGTCGCGCGGAGGCCTTCCATCTCGGCAAAGAGGTGACGTCGGTCTCCGGCTTTCTGCGGCACGAAGCCGAAAAAAGCAAAGCGGTCAGTCGGCAGGCCGGACAATGCAAGCCCGGCAAGCACCGACGAGGGACCGGGACAGGCCGTCACCGCTATTCCCTCGTCCACCGCTTCGCGCACCAGCCGGTAGCCGGGATCCGAGACCAGCGGCATGCCGGCATCGCTGACCAGCGCGATACGCGCGCCATCGCGGAGCCGCGCCAGAATGCCGGGCCGCACCTTTGCGGCATTGTGTTCGTGATAGGGCGCAAGGGGCACGCGCATGCCAAAGCGCGCCAGCAGCTTGGCCGTGGTACGGGTATCCTCGCAGAGAATGGCGTCGGCCGCGGCCATGGTTGCCAGAGCCCGGATGGTAATGTCACCGAGGTTGCCGATCGGGGTGGCGACGATGTATAGGCCGGGAGCAAGTGAATCGGCCTCGAAACTGGCACTGCCAATCACATAGCGGCGGGTATGGCTTTCAGGCTTGTTCGTCATTCTCTCCGGGGGGCCGGTTAACATGAAGGTGAAGGCGGTTTGCGCCATGTTAGCCCAGGCGGGGCGGCGGCGGGAGTGGCGATATGCGGTCGCCGCCGGACTCTTGTTGCTGCTGACCGGCTGCGGCGGATCAAAGATCGGCGAACTGCTGAAGGACTCGCCGTCCCAGGAGCAAAAGCCGTAGCGCTCTGGCCATTCAGGTGGAAACACCTGATCATCCGCAGATGTGGATCACGCAGTGGCCCTCATGCCGCCAACTCGGCAATCAGCGCGTTCAGCACCTTGCGGCCACTGGGCGTGGCCGACAGGCGATTGCCTTCCCGCCGCACCAGCCCCAGTGACAGGAGATTGTCGAGCCTCTCTGCACCGATCGTCCGCCCAGCCAAGGCGGCGTAGCGGCCGGTGTCGATGCCCTCCGACACGCGCAGGCCCATCAGGAGATATTCCGTGGCCTGGTGGACAGGGTCGACAGCGATATCGGCTATCATGCCGTGACCATGGCTCGCGACGAGATCCCGCCATGTTTCCGGGTGCTTTTCGGCGATGAGAGCTCGACGATGATCGCCTGAGACCAGGCGGCTATGAGCTCCTGGCCCTACGCCCGCATATTCGCCGTAGCGCCAGTAGAGCAGATTGTGCTGCGATTCGTGACCGGGCCGGGCATGATTCGAAACCTCATAGGCGGTGAGGCCTGCGGCTTCGGTCAATTCCTGGGTCACGTCATAGAGATCAGCGGCGCAGTCCTCACCGGGTGTCGCCAAAGCGCCCCTGGATGCCAGGTCTGCATAGGCCGTGCCGGGCTCGATGGTCAACTGGTAGAGCGACATGTGGCCCTGCTGTTCGGCGAGGGCCCTCTGCAACTCGGCCCGCCAGGATGCCACCGACTGGCGTGGCCGGGCATAGATCAGGTCGAGCGAGGCACGCGGAAAAACGCTCGCGGCAAGGCGGAAGGCGGCGAGGGCCTCTGCCGCCGTATGCTGCCGGCCCAGGGCCTGAAGGTCGTCGTCGTCAAGGGCCTGGACGCCGACCGAAACGCGATTGACGCCTGCGCCGCGATAGCCACGGAAATTCCCGGCTTCGATGCTGGTGGGATTGGCCTCCAATGTCACTTCAGCGTTGGCGGCAACCGGCCAGAGACCGGCAATGGCGTTCAAGACCTCCGCGACAGCGACCGGTGGCATCAGCGATGGCGTGCCGCCGCCGAAAAAGATTGATGTAACGGTGCGTCCCGGTGTCTGGCCCCGAACCCAGGCCAGTTCACGCGCCAGAGCCCGGGCAAAGGACATGGCGTCCACCGGCTGATGGCGGACATGGGAATTGAAGTCGCAATAGGGGCATTTTGCCTTGCAAAAGGGCCAATGAACGTAGATGCCGAAGGCTGGCTCAGAGCAAGTCACGAACCAGCTCTTTCAGGGCTCGGGCGCGGTGGGAGATGCGGTTCTTTTCAGCCGGATCGAGCTCCGCGAAGGTCCGGGTTTCACCATCCGGCATGAACATCGGGTCATAGCCATGGCCCAGGGTGCCGCGGGGCGGCCAGACGAGATGGCCCCCCACCCGGCCCTCGTAGAGCCGTTGCTCCCCGTCGGGCCAGACAACGCAGAGCGTGCAGACGAACTCGGCTCGGCGCTGGGACGGGAGGACGGCCGCCGCGGCATGGAGCTTTTCCTCCACCAGCCGCATGGCGCGCATCCAGTCGCGATCCGGCCCCGCCCAATCGGCCGTATAGACACCGGGCGCACCGTCCAGCGCGGCAACGCAGAGACCCGAGTCATCCGAAACCGCGATGAGCCCCGAAGCATGCATGGCGGCCTCGGCCTTGATGCGCGCATTTGCGGCAAATGCCGTGCCGGTTTCTTCCGGTTCAGCCAGGCCCAGGTCGCCAGCCGAGACCGCAGCCACGCCGAAAGGCCTCAGGAGATCGGCAAATTCGGCAAGTTTGCCCTTGTTGTGGGTTGCGATGACGATCCGCTCACCGGTCAGCTTGCGCCGGAGCGGCGATCTTGGCGGACCGCCTTCTTCGTCACGGACGGAGCCACCGCTCATGCGATGGCCTTCTTCTGCAGGGCCACCAGCTCGCCGATGCCCTTCTTGGCCAACACCAGCAGTTCGTGCAGGCTGGCCTCGGAGAAGGGCTCGCCCTCGGCGGTGCCCTGGATCTCGACGATGCCGCCCGAACCGGTCATGACGAAATTGGCGTCGGTTCCGGCTTCCGAATCCTCGGCGTAGTCCAGATCGAGAACGGCAGCGCCATTGTGAATGCCGCAGGACACCGCGGCCACATGGTCCTTCATCGGGAAAGTCTTGAACATCGATCGCGCCTGCATCAGCATGAGGCAATCGTGGAGCGCCACCCAGGATCCCGTAATGGCCGCAGTGCGGGTGCCCCCGTCGGCCTGGATGACATCGCAGTCGAGGGTGATCTGGCGCTCGCCAAGGGCCACAAGATCGACAACGGCGCGCAGGCTGCGGCCCACGAGACGCTGGATTTCCTGGGTCCGGCCGGACTGCTTTCCGGCAGCGGCCTCGCGGCGCATGCGCTCGCCGGTGGCGCGGGGCAGCATGCCATATTCGGCGGTGACCCAGCCTTTACCTGCGCCCTTGAGCCAGGGTGGCACCCGCTCCTCGAGGGAGGCGGTGCAGAGAACATGGGTGTCGCCGAAACGCACCATGCAGGAGCCCTCGGCATGTCTGGTGAAGCCGCGTTCGAAGCTGACGAGACGCATCTGATCCGGATTTCGTCCCGATGGACGCATGTGGTTCGTTCCTTTCATGAAAGAGCGGTCTTCTAGCCCCGGAATTGACCACAGCCAACTTGATTCCTACATTGTCGCCATGAGCATCATTCCTCCAAAGCCGCGAGCTGATGACAAGCTGCACGGCATCGCCGGACTGGATCTTCGCTCGCGCGATATCTTCAGGCGGCTTGTCGATACCTATCTCGAAACCGGCGAGCCGGTAGGCTCGCGGACCATTTCCAGGATATTGCCGACCAGCCTGTCGCCGGCCTCGGTGCGCAATGTGATGATGGACCTCGAGGATGCGGGTCTCATCTTCTCGCCACATACCAGCGCAGGGCGGGTGCCGACGGAGCTGGGATTGCGCTTCTTCGTCGACGCCCTCATGGAAGTGGGCGCGATGAGCGCCGAGGAACGGGCCCGGATCGATGCCCAGATCGCAGCCTCGAACCGGCCGCGGCGGATGGAGGATGTGCTGGGCGAGGCGACGACATTGCTGTCCGGCCTCTCCCATTGCGCCGGCGTGGTGGTAGCGCCAAAGATGAACGCCAGGCTAAAGCATCTCGAGTTCGTCAATCTCGGGCCCGGCAAGGCGCTGGTGATCCTGGTGGGCGAGGATGGAACGGTGGAGAACCGGGTCATCGATGTGCCGCGCGGACTGCCGCCATCGACTTTCGTGACGGCGTCGAATTACCTCTCCAGCCGGTTTCAGGGCAAGACGATCGCCGAGGCCCAGCGGGTGGTGCGCGAGGAAATGGAAACCTTGCGCGGCGAACTCGACGAGATCTCCGCACGCATCGTCGAAGCCGGCGTTGCCGTGTGGGCGGGCGACAATGCCGAGGATGGCAAGACCCTGATCGTCAAGGGGCAGGCCAATCTCATCGAGAGCGGCACGGCGGTCGAGGATCTGGAGCGGATCCGAAAACTGTTCGACGACATCGAGAACAAGAAGGAACTTGTCCAGCTGCTAGGCCTCGCCGAAGGGGGAGAGGGCGTGCGCATCTTCATCGGATCGGAGAACCGGCTGTTCTCACTGTCGGGCTCGTCCCTGATCGCTGCGCCGTACAAGAACAGCGAGGACAAGATCGTGGGCGTGCTCGGCATCATCGGTCCGACGCGAATGAACTATGCCCGGATCATTCCCATGGTCGATTATACCGCCAAGGCAATCGGACGGCTGATCTCTTGATTTTTGCCGCCATACAGCCGATATGCCCTCCGATCCCACATAATTCATAGACGAGCGTGAGCATGGCTGACGAAACGAAGACACCTGAGCCAATTGAAGAGACCGCCGCGGACATTGCCGGAAGCGAACCACAAGTCGAGAATGTCGAAGCCGAAGCCCGCGACCTCGAAATTGCCATGCTGAAGGATGAGGTCGCCGGTCTGAAGGACCGCCTGCTGCGGATGGCGGCGGAAGCCGAAAACACCCGCAAGCGCCTGGAACGGGAAAAGGCCGAGGCAACCCTTTATGCCGCCACCAATTTCGCCCGCGACCTGCTGAGCGTGACCGACAACATGGGCCGTGCCCTCGCCAGCGTCTCGCCCGAGGCGCGGGAGGCCGCAGACGAGATCACCCGCAACCTGCTGGCCGGCGTCGAAATGACCGAGCGCGAACTGCTCAACGTGTTTCAGCGCTACGGAATCCGCAAGCTCGAGACCGTCGGCCAGAAGTTCGATCCCAACATGCATCAGGCCTTGTTCGAGGTCCCGAGCGCCGAACACCCGCCCGGCGTGGTGGTGCAGGAGATGCAGTCGGGCTTCGCCATCGGCGAGCGTTGCCTGCGTCCCGCGATGGTGGGTGTCGCCAAGTCTGAATAGGCTATTGACCGGTGGTCTGGGCCTTGCTCATGGCATCGCCGAGGATAGCGGCAGCACCTTCCAGACCTGAGCCGGTGACCACCGTGTTGGGTACCAGCTTGCCCATCAACGCGACCAGATTGGGCTCCCGCTCGAGCGATCCCAGCACCTTTTCCAGCGCCTGAAGCATGGCGACCCGGTCCTGGCCGAGGACATTGGCCTGGGCCGACTGGCCCTTGGCGATTTCTTCGAGATACTGCCGCTCGGCCCGACCCAGCGCGGCGCGCTCGGCTTCACGCTGCTGGGCCACCTGAACGGCAATCTGCGCCTCGACCAGGCGCGGCTGCTCATTGGCGGTGGCACGGGCCTGTTCGGTCTCAATTCGCTGCTTCTGGGCTTCGGTCTCGCGCTTGTAGGCTTCGCCAAGCTGATCGGCCAGTTGCTGGCGAAGGCGGGCAATGAGGATTTCCGGTGGAATGGCCGGCTCGCCAAGACGGATCTCCTTGATCTCCACGCCGGCCTTGCGAGCCTCGGCCTTGATCTGGATCTCGATCGTGTCCTCAATCGCCTCGCGGTTCTCGATCAGATCCAGCACGCGGGTCGGCCTGATCTCATAGCCCACGATCTGGTCACCTTCCTTGCGTGGCACACGAATCGTGGATCCCGCCACGTTGCGGACGATGGATCGGATCAATGGTGTCAGGATGCGCTGCTCGATCTCGTGGATGCCACCGACGGAGCCGGCGACGATCGGGGCGTTCTCGGGCGCCACCTGGGCCACAGCCCGCAACTCCTGAGGAATATCCCAGCCCTCGACCTTGACGAAGACCGAGGCATCGACCGCCGACGCCGGAACGGGCGAGTCAACCGTACGCTCGCTCTGCTGGAGATTGCCCTGCTGGTCGATCGACAGGTCGATGATGCGGCGGCGATAGCCGCCCTTGTATTCCCAGGTCTGGACCCGTGTGTCGACCAGGGTCACGTCATAGGCATGGCGGTTGAGATAATAGGCGCCGGGCAGAAGCGGCTCGCGCCACAGACCGATGCAACCCTTGGGCACCAGCGGCACGGACAACGCATCGGCATCATGCTGGGCCTGGCTGACCCGCACCATCTCTTCCTTGCAGTTGAGGCCAGGCTGCTGAACATTGGACTTGACCACCCCGACTTGACCGGTCGG
Source organism: Alphaproteobacteria bacterium (assembly GCA_020441605.1). Next base: position 4,092 of record JAGRLX010000168.1, on the reverse strand, counting down.
GATGACCGTCGCCATCGTGTCCTGGTCGACCCGCACGTCGAAGAGATACTGGTTCAGGCGGTACTGGCCGGGTTTGAGAACGGTCTCCTGCGGGCCGCGGAACCCGCCCTGTTCGATGAAGGCCTGGGCATCAAGCAGTGTGGCCAGTTTATCATCGGGAATGATCGGGGCAATGAACATCCCCTCGGGCATGGGCGCGCCATCGAGGGTGGTGATCTGGCCATAGTATCCCTCCGGCACGGTGATCACACCCCGCTGTTCGACATCGTAGAGCACGTTGAGCAGTGGCCGGAAGTGAAAGCCGGGACCAAGAATTTCAGCCTGGGGACCCTTCTGGCCAGGCAGGCCGATGATGCGGCCAGGCGGCAGGTCGGAGGCGAGATAGATGCGCTTCAAATGGCCGACACGGTCGGCACTGACGAGCACGAAGGAGGTCGAGGCCAGAAATCCCAGGCCCACGAGAATCATCAGCACGCCTGCTGCCGGTCCCTTGAGCAGGGCGCCAAGGAGAGCTCCGCGGCCCGTCGAGCTGGAACTCGACGGTTGGCCTCGGCGGATGAAAGCCTGAAGCCCGAACAGTATCAATACGAAGCCAATGACCACATACATCATGACGTCATCTCCCGAATCACCTCGCCCACTCGCCGGCCATTATGGCCGCTTTCAGCCTGCTACGGAATCTCTGACGACGGATGAAGACCGAACGGATGGTCTGGACACGACTCGACTTCGCGCTCAGAGTAATGTCCAGCCGCCGCGGGGCGGTTATCATTCAACCGGGGTTGATCATGGCCGACTATTCACTCGACCTTTACAAGGACAAGCGCGGCGAGTTCCGCTGGCGCCGAACGGCAAGCAACGGCGAAATCGTCGGTGCCTCGTCCGAGGGCTACAAGGCCAAGAAGGATTGCGAGGCCAACGCCAATCGCGATACGTCGAAGGACCGTTGGGAATTCTACAAGGACAAGCGCGGCGGCCATCGCTGGCGGTGCTTCTCCACGGCCAACAAGAAGCAGGTGGGCAAGGCGACGGAGGCTTTTTCATCCAAGAAGAACGCCGAGAACAATGCCCGCATCAATGGCTGGCCGGGCAAGGGCGAATAGCCGAAGTCCGCCAATCACGAGTGCCTCTGCGACCGCTGACAATTTCTGGCAGCGGTCCTGTGCTATGTCTCCTACCAGACATTCACGGAGGACGACATGAGCGAACACGGCACGATCACCTGGTCGGAACTGATGACGACCGAAGTCGAGAAGGCGAAGGACTTCTACACGAGGACCCTGGGGGTCCGATTCGACGCTTTCGATCCGACCGGAGACGGCAAGTACTGGGTTGCCACGGCTGGTGGCAAACCGGCCTGGGGCATCATGGACATGACCGACCGGCCGGGTGGCCCCAGCGGCTGGTTCACCTATATCGCCGTCGATGACGTGGATGCACGGGTCAGGGTGGCGGAAGCGGCAGGCGGCAAGCTGTGCATGCCGATCTTCGAGATCCCGACTGTCGGTCGTATCGCCATCCTCGAGGATTCGACCGGCTCATTGATCGGCTGGATGACACCGCAAATGACCTAATCCATGGCGGCAGCGGCGGTTCTTCGCCTGCTGGCAATGCGACGCAGCATGACCTCAGCCCACTGCCGGTTGGCCTGGTCTTCATGCCGCACAAGGGATGCGAGTGAAGCGTCAAGGCTTGGCCATGCCATCGCCGCCGCCAGCCGGCCATAATCGGCGACATTGCACTTGCGCGGTTCGACAACGCGCGCCACGTGGGTCTCTTGCACGGCGGTTCCGAACCGCCTGAAGGCGCTTTTCTGGCGACCACGGGATGTCAGGGCAGGGTCACCCGGCGGAGCGTGAGGTTGATCCTTCCGCCATCCCTGAGCAGCGACGAGGTGCCCGGCAGGACCCGGTCGATGCCGTGGTAGCAGAGGCGCGCCTCGCCACCCAGCACGAGCACGTCGCCGGAGGCGAGCTTGAAGCTTTCGGTCCTTCCCCCGCGCTCCGGTCCGCCGATACGGAAGACAGCCGTATCACCCAGCGAGATCGAGACGACGGGTGCGGCGAGGTCCTGTTCGTCCTCGTCGCGGTGAAGGCCCATTTTCGCCCCCTCACGGTAGAAGTTCACGAGACAGGCCTCGGGATCGTAGGGATAGTCGGAAACCACGCGCCAGATCTCCAAGACCATGTCCGGGATGGGCGGCCAGGGGCTGCCGGTGTCCGGGTGCGCCGCCTGATAGCGGTAGCCCGCCCGGTCGGAGACCCAGCCGAGCGATCCCAGATTGGTCATGCGCACGGTGAAGGGACGGCCCGTGCGCGGCATGACCGGCTGGAATAGGGGTGCCTCTGCGACGGCGGCGCGCAACAGATCCACCAATTGCTGTTGGGCATCACGGCCGAGAAAGCCGGGAAGATATCGTAGGCCTTGACGCATCAGCATCTTCTGTCATTGCCGGACTTGTCTCGGCAACCCATTTCTCTTCATAATCGGCACGACACAGGGAGGTCGACCATGAAATCCTGCAAGCTCATCACTGGTGGTGAGGCCTATGATGGCAAACAGGGGCTGTCGTATTTCTCCGGCATCTCCGCCGAATCGGCCGGGTCCGAGAAGCTCTGCATGCACATTGTCACCATCCCACCCGGGGCCTCGGCCAGACCCCATTATCACGAAGCCCACGAGTCGGCGATTTTCGTGCTCGAAGGCCATTCCGAGATGCGGCACGGACCCAATCTCGAACATGTCATGCAGATCAAAGCGGGGGATTTCTGCTACATCCCGGCGGGCGTGCCCCATCAGCCCTACAATCCAACCGACAAGCCGGTTCGCGCCGTCATCGCCAGGACCGATCCCAGCGAACAGGAAAGCGTAGTGCTGCTGGATTGACGCACATCAAATCAGCCTGTTTCTCCGCTTGATGGCGCCGACCCCCCTGCCTATATAGCCCCTCGAACACCGCGGCCCCTTGGAATCAGAGGGGGCGTGGACCATATGACAGACACGGAGGCGGCCCCCTGAACCGGGCCGGGAAAGTGCCTGACAGGGCTTCCCGAACCGCCTGCCAAACGGAGGATTATAATGGCTAAAGTGATTGGTATCGACCTCGGCACCACTAACTCGTGCGTTGCCGTCATCGAAGGAAAGAGCCCCAAGGTCATCGAGAATGCGGAAGGGGCCCGTACCACCCCCTCGATCGTGGCCTTCAACGCAGACGGCGAGACCCTCGTCGGCCAGCCGGCCAAACGCCAGGCTGTCACCAACCCCGAGAACACCTTCTTCGCGATCAAGCGCCTGATCGGCCGCCGCATGGAAGACCCCATGGTGGCCAAGGACAAGAAGCTCGTCCCCTATAACATCGTCAAGGCCGACAACGGCGACGCTTGGGTTGAATCCCGCGGCAAGAAGTTCTCGCCCTCGCAGATTTCCGCCTTCACCCTCACCAAGATGAAGGAAACGGCGGAGCGTTATCTGGGCGAGCCGGTCACCCAGGCGGTCATCACCGTTCCCGCCTACTTCAACGACAGCCAGCGCCAGGCCACCAAGGATGCCGGCAAGATCGCCGGGCTTGAAGTGCTGCGCATCATCAACGAACCGACGGCGGCGGCCCTTGCCTACGGCCTCGACAAGAAGGAAGCCGGCACCATTGCTGTCTATGATCTTGGCGGCGGCACCTTCGACGTCTCTATCCTCGAGATCGGCGATGGCGTGTTCGAAGTGAAATCGACCAACGGCGACACATTCCTCGGCGGCGAAGACTTCGACATGCGGATCGTCGACTACCTCGCCGACGAATTCAAGAAGGAGCAGGGCATCGATCTCCGCAAGGACAAACTCGCCCTGCAGCGTCTGAAGGAAGC
>JAGRLX010000168.1:0-230 GCA_020441605.1 Alphaproteobacteria bacterium | reverse complement strand
GCCAAGATCGAGCTGTCGTCCTCGGCCCAGACTGAAATCAACCTGCCGTTCATCACGGCGGATGCCTCAGGTCCCAAGCATCTCACCCTCAAGCTGACGCGCGCCAAGCTCGAAGCCCTGGTGGATGACCTGATCCAGAAGACCATCGAGCCCTGCCGCGCAGCGCTGAAGGATGCCGGTGTCACGGCTGGCCAAATCGACGAGGTCGTGCTGGTCGGCGGCATGACCCG
>JAGRLX010000167.1 GCA_020441605.1 Alphaproteobacteria bacterium | reverse complement strand
CATGGTGTTCCACGGCACCACGGTGGCGACCAACATGGTCATCGAGCGCAAGGGCGCCGAAGTCGGCATGATTACCACCCGGGGCTTCCGCGACATTCTCCACATGGCGCGGCACAAGCGCCCGCACAATTTTTCGCTTCAGTTCGACGTGCCGTGGCAGTCGAAGCCGCTGGTCAAGCGCCGCAACCGCATTGCCGTGGACGAACGCCTGATGCCACCCAGCGGCAAGGTCGAGACCCCCCTGAACGAAGACCAGGTGCGCGAAGCAGCCGAACTTTTCAAAAAGCGTGGCCTCCATTCGGTCATCATCTGCTTCCTCTTCTCCTTCCTCAACAATGCGCATGAACTGCGTGCCAAGGAGATCGTGAGAGAGGTCATGCCGGATGCCTATATCTGCTGCTCGTCCGAAGTGGTGAACGTCATCCGCGAGTATGAACGCTTCTCCACTACCGCGATGAACGCCTATATCGGCCCCAAGACGGCGCTCTATCTGCGCCGCCTCGAAGACCGCCTACGCGAGAATGGCGTGTCGGCGGCGGTGCGCATCATGCAGTCCAACGGCGGCATTTCCACGGTCGAGAATTCATCGCTGCGGCCGGTCGGCCTGCTGCTCTCCGGTCCCGCCGGCGGTGTCATCGGCGGCCGCTGGACCGGCGAAGCCTGCAAGTCGAAAAATGTCATCACCATCGACATCGGCGGCACCTCCGCTGATATCTCGGTCATCCAGAACGGTGAGTTGCGCATCAAGAATCCGCGCGATACGGACGTTGCCTCGCTGCCGGTGCTGGTGCCGATGATCGACATCGACGCCATCGGCGCGGGCGGCGGCTCCATTGCCTATATCGATCCGGGTGGCGCCTTCCGCGTCGGCCCGCGGTCGGCAGGGGCTGATCCCGGCCCGGCCTGTTACGGCAAGGGCGGAACCGAGCCCGCGGTCACCGATGCGCAGGTCGTTCTTGGCCGGCTCGATCCTGAGCATTTCCTTGGTGGCGACCTGTCGATTGATGCGAGCCTCGCCCATGAGGCGATCCAGAAGAATATTGCCAAGCCGCTCGGCCTTTCCGTCACCGAGGCGGCCCTCGGCATCCTCAAGGTTATCAACAACAACATGGCGCTGGCGATTAACGGCAACTCGGTCGCCAAGGGCATCGATCCGCGCAATTATACGCTGATGGGCTTCGGCGGCGCCGGGCCTCTCCATGCGGTGGCGCTGGCCGAGATGATTTCCGCTCAGGACGTGATAGCCCCGCTCCATCCCGGCATCACGGCTGCCATGGGGCTGCTGCTCACCGACCTCCAATATGAGTTCACCCGCTCGGTGCTGGTGATTGCCGACAAGGCGAGCGACGCCGAGTTCAAGGAGGCCAATCGCATCATCGAGGAGTTGAAGGACGACGCCCGCCGGCAACTGCTGGCCGACGGCATCCCGGCTTCGAAACATCGCTTCACGGCCATTGCCGAGTGCCGCTATGTTGGTCAGGGCTTCGAACTCCGCGCTGCCATGCCGAGGGAGCCGTTGTCGAAGAAGAACGTCGGCACGGTCGTCCGCAACTTCTTCAATCATCATAAGCAGGTCTATGGCCATGCCTTCGAAGACCAGTCGGTCGAGATCATCACGCTTCGGGTGGTGGGGTCCGCCGCGGTCGAAACCCTGAAGTTGCCCAATCTGAAGAAGGGCAATCGCAGGAACCCGGCAGCGGCGAAACTCTACACGCGCAAGACCGTGTTCGACGACGGCAAGGAAGTGGCGACGCCGCGCTATGATCGCGGCAAGCTCCTGGCTGGCGACACCATCTCGGGCCCCGCCCTCATCGTGCAGCATAACTCCACGACGCTGGTTCCCCCCAAGTATACCGCCCGTGTGCTGTCGCACGGCGACATCCGCATCTCGAAGCGCTGAGCGAGGAATGATCATGGCAAAGACTGTGACCAAGACCAAGAAATCCGCCGCCCGCAAACCTGCCGCCCGCAAGGCCAAGACAAAGCCGATCGATCCGATATCGCTGCAGGTCATCGGCGGCGCGCTGCACGCCATCGCCGAGCAGATGGGCAATGTGCTCTACCGCATGTCCTATTCATCGATCATCCGCGAGAGTCAGGACCTCGGTGCCGGTCTGTTCGACACGCGCTACAATACGCTGTGCGAATCCGACTCCACGCCGATGCATATCGGCTCGTTGCCGGGGTATCTTCGCGGCATCGAAAAGCGCATCGGCCTCAAGGACTGGAAGCCGGGCGATTGCGTCCTGCACAACCATCCCTATTTCGGCGCAAGCCATTCGCCCGATATCGCCGTAGTCATGCCGGTATTCTTCAAGGGCGAGCTTGTTGGCTTCTCGGCCAATACCGCCCACCACGTGGATATCGGCGCGGCGACGCCGGGCCTCATCATCGACGTGCCGGACGTCTTCGCCGAGGGCATGCTGATGAATGCGCTCAAGCTCTACGAGGGCGGCAAACGCAATGAGAATGTCTGGAATTACATACGCGACAATACCCGCGTTCCCAGTCTGGTGATGGGCGATCTCGAGGCCCAGATCGCCTCGGCGGAACTGGGGGTCAAGCGCTTCCAGGAACTGCTTGCGACCTATGGCAAGGACACGGTCATGCAGGCGACCGAACAGCTCATGGACTATACCGAGCGCATGTTGCGCCGGGAGATCGCGCGGATTCCCGACGGCGAATACAGCGCCGAAGGCTTCATGGACGATGATGGCCGCAACCGCGACAAAACCCTGCCGATCAAGGTGACGGTGCGGGTCAAGGGCGATGATGTCGAAGTCGATCTCACGGGCTCTGCACCGCAATCGCCGACGGCCTTCAACGTCCCCTTCGAAGGCTCTACCAAGGTCGCCTGCTTCTTCGCCTTCCGTGCCCTGCTGCTCGATACCTACACCCACTCGGAATATATCCCGCAAAACGAGGGCTCATTCCGGCCGGTGAAGGTCGTGGCGCCGGAGGGTTCGATCTTCAACCCGATCGCACCCGTGGCGGCCGAAGCCCGCTTCTGTCAGATCCAGCGCGTGGTGGACCTGATCATCAAGGCGCTGGCGCCGGTCGTGCCGGATCGCTGCACGGCGGGCAATTCCGCCACGCTCTCCTTTGCCGCTTATTCTGGTGTGCGGCCCAGCGGTGACTACTGGGTGTTCCTCGAAGTGAACGAGGCGGCCATGGGCGGACGCCCGACCTCGGATGGCCCCGACACCATCGAGGAATTGATGCGCAACACCCGGAACAATCCGCTGGAAGACCTCGGCATGCACATTCCACTGATCTGCGACCGCTACGAGTGCCGCAGCGATGTGTTTCCCGGAGCCGGCAAGTTCCGCGGCGGCCAGGGCGTGGTCAAGTCGCAACGTTTCCTCACACCGGGCTTCGTCACCCATGAATCCGACCGCCACAAGGACGCGCCGTGGGGCGTTTTCGGCGGCAAGTCGGGCGCGGTAGGCAAGTTCGAGATTCACAACCGCGAGAAGCCGGCGGACGTAGCCCAACACCATGCCAAGTTCTCGGGGCTGCGAGTTGAGCCGGGTGACGTGGTCTCCTACTTCTCGCCGTCCGGCGGTGGCTATGGCGATCCGCTCGACCGCGATCCGCAACTGGTCCTCGACGACGTGCTCGACGACTTCATTTCGGCGGAGCATGCTCACGAGGTCTATGGCGTGGTTCTGAGCGCCTCCGATGACGGCTATGCCTGGGCGCTCGACCGGGAGGCAACCGAGCGGCGCCGGGCTTCGCTGAGGGGCTAACCCTTGAGGCCGGCGAAATATTTGAGCGAGCGCCGCAATTGGTCGGACGTGTAGCCGCGTCCGATCACAACGATCATGTTGTCCTCGCGGGTGTCGCCCTGTTCCGGTAGGATTTCGGGTGATTGAACGATCTTGCGCACGGTCTGCAGCAGCAGCCGGCCGGCAGGCGTGCGCACCACGCCCTTGACCCGCACGATGTCGTCGCCACGCGCGTGCAGCAGGGCCGAAAGCCACACGGTGAAGGCGGTCCAGTCGATGGTCTCGTCGATGTAGAGCCGGGTCGGCGTGATCGGTTCCCTGGCTGGAAGCCCCGACAGATCGGGCAAGCTCTCAGGCGGGGTGCCCACGAAATCAGGCAGCTCTGCCGCCACGCCCTGGACCGCGCCCGCCAGCGCAGCGGTGGGATTGATGGTCCTCAGGGTGGCCAGAAGCCTGCACAGCGTCTTTTGCTCCGCGATATCAACCTTGGTGACGATCAGGCGGTCGGCGATCTCGATCTGCCTTCTGCCCAGGGGCTCCGAGCGCAATTGGCTCAGGCAATGCAAGGCGTCCACGACGACCACGACCTCGCTCACCACGAAATGGTAGACGAGTTGCGGATCGCTGCGGATCGCCTCGACGATCGGCCCCGGATCGGCGAGGCCGCTGGTCTCCAGGACAATCTGTTCGAGCCGCGGCCCCTCACCCGCTCCGATGCCGGACCGTTCGTCGCATAGCCGTCGCAGGAGCGCCAGCAGATCCGCCTTGGCCGTACAGCACACGCATCCGCCCGCCAGCACCGTGAGCCGTGCCGACTGCCCAAGCAAGGCATCGTCGACCGGCGTTTCGGCGGCCTCATTGACGATCACATGGGCATTGCGAAAATGTCCCTCATGCAACTGGTGGCGGAGCCAGGTGGTCTTGCCGGACCCCAGATATCCGCCAAGCACGGTGAACCGGATGCGGCCCTCTGACTTGGCTGTCATCCTTCGCCGATGAACCGTGGATCGAGCGGATCGACAGGGCCGCCGCTCAGCTTCTCCGCCAGCGCCCAGACCTCGTCGAGATTGCGCACGATGGTTTCGCTGCCAGTCATGGTCGCAACCTGAATGCCGGGAATTTCGCCGCCGTCGAAGACCCTGAGGCCATAGGCCGGCAAGACATGCTGCAGGACCTGGGCGCGGCGAAACCTTGCCCGCAAGCGGTCATGGGCGGTGGGGTTGCCAGCCTCCGTCCAATGACCGGGGGCGGATGGAAATCCGCAGGCGGAACACATGATAACCTCGATTGCAGGTGACGGGCAGCATGTGGGTTGCCGCCCGCCGCCGTTCAACGCGTCAGATGACCTCTGGCCGCTTGCCACTCTCGAAGGGATAACGCTTGCGGAAATCAACGGCGATATCCTCGAAAGGCACCCAGTCCACGCCCGAATGCTTGCTGATATGCTCGATCAGGCGCTCGATCATGAGCAGCACCTGCGGCCGGCCGGCCACGTCCGGGTGGATAGTGAAGGCAAATACGGCATAATCCATCTCGCGATAGACCCAGTCGAACTGGTCGCGCCAGAGTTCCTCGATGTCACGCGGATTGACGAAGCCGTGGCTGTTCGGCGCCTTCTTCATGAACATCATGGGCGGCAGGTCGTCAACGTACCAGTTGGCGGCGATATCGACGAGATCGATCTCCTTGCCGTGCTTCAGGGGATGCATCCAGTCCTTGGCCGACTTCGAATAGTCGATGGTGTTCCAGGTATCGCCGACGCGGGCATAGAAGGGCTGGAAGTCGCGGTAGCCCTGGCTGTGGTCGTACTTGAAACCGTGCTTGAGCAGCAGGGCCGCGGTCGAGTTCGACATTTCCCACCAGGGAGCCACATAGCCGCGGGGCGCTTCGCCGGTGAGCTTCTTGATCAGTTCGATCGACTTGACCAGGACATCCTCTTCCTGGGTCGGGGTCATGGCGATGGGGTTCTCGTGCAGATAGCCATGGGCGCCCACCTCATGACCATCCTTCACGATCATCTCCATCTCCTTCGGGAAGGTCTCCAGCGAATGGCCGGGGATGAAGAAGGTGGTCTTCAGTCCGTATTTCTTGAACAGACGCAACAGGCGCGGCACGCCCACCTCGGTGGCGAAAATTCCACGCTGGATGTCGGATGGCGAGTCGCCGCCGCCATAGGAGCCGATCCAGCCCGCCACCGAGTCGATATCGGTGCCGAAGGTGCACATGATTTTCTTGGCCATTCTTTTCTTTCTCCTCTGTCACGCCGCTCCCGCGGCGGGTTCACTCTCGAGCTTACCAGGACGTCTCCCATTTCGGATCGACGAGGCCCAGCGGATAGCCGTGGGCATAGTCGAGCGGCGGCCGGACCACGTATTTCCGGTCGAATTCGCACCAGGGAAAGGGTTGTCCAGAACGCACGATATAGGGCCAGTCGGGATGAGCGAAGATTGGCCGGCCGATCGCCACCATGTCGGCGGCTCCAGACTTGATGGCGGCTTCCGCCCCTGCTCCGTCAGCAATCCCACCGTTGGCAATCATCGGAAGGCCGCTCGCCTTGCGGATCACGGCCGGCATCGGCGTCTTGTTGTCGGGGTCGCGATTGTCGAGATAGTTGAAGCTCGCCCAGTGCAAGGCATCATAGGCAGAGTCCTTCAGGGCCTTGCCGACGGCTGCCGCATATTTCACGCCACCAGGCCACGCCCCGACGAAGTCGTCCACACCATCCTGTGAGAGACGCAAGGTGATGATCTTGTTATTGCCGACGGCCTTGCGCACCTTGTCGCCCACCAACCTGGCAAAGCGCACATTGTTCTCGGGGCTGCCGCCGAATTCATCGTCGCGCAGATTGGTCTTCGGATTGATGAACTGCCACAGAAGATAGCCATTGGCGCCGTGGATCTCCACGCCGTCGAACCCGGCCTCGACGGCCCGTGCCGCGCCTTCGGCAAATCCGTCCGCAATCGTATGGATTTCCTTGACCGTCAGGGCGCGTGCCTGGCCGAATGTCACCTTCGGCCATGGGCCCGATATATTGCGGATCTTCTTCTCGTAGTCCGTATCGGTGTAGAGCGTCCAACCAGGGCTCCGGGTGGCTGAGGCGCTGACCGGCGGTTTTCCCTTCAACACCCGTGGATCGCTGACGCGACCACCATGCATCAACTGCATGATGATCTTGCAGTCATGGGCATGAGCGGCATCGGCCACTTTCTTCCAGGCCTTCACATGCTTGGCGGTGACGATGCCAGGCTGCGAGAGATAGGCTCTGCAGCCGAGGCGGTTGTCTTCGTAGGTGCCTTCGGTGATGATGAGCCCTAGGCCGCCGCGTGCGCGCCGCGCATAGTAAGCCGTCATCTCGTCGGTCGGAGTCCCGTCATCCTGGGCCATCTGCCGTGTCAATGGCGCCATGGCGATGCGGTTCCTGATCGTGTGCCCCGCGAGCGTCAACGGAGAAAAAAGACGTTTATAGACCTCGGCCATCATGCCCCCCTGATAAGTTGTTCGGCGCCAAGCGCCGCCGATAGGACGTCCGCGTCATGGCCGTGGATGGCAGACAGCAGGAAGCCGGTCGGCATGCCCTGGGCATCGGTTCCGTTGGGAATCGACACGCCGCAGACGTCGAGGAAATTCCCCAGCATGGTATTTCGCAACGTCTTGGCATTGTTGCGGAAGAAGACATCGTGGTCGGCCTCCAGCGGCGCGATCGGCATGGCCACGTGTGGCGTCGTCGGAAAGGCCATGATGGCGTCACCGATCATGGCATTGGTCTCGGCAATCATCCGCGCACGTTCTTCCATAAAAATCACGAGGTCGACGGCGGTCATCTTGTCGGCAAGAAGAATGCGCTTCACCACCCGCGCGTCCATGCGCGCTGCATCCTCGCCCTTTACCCTGTCCCAGTGCACGGCAAGAGCCTCGGCACCGAGAATGTGGCCACGTCGCGCGATCAGGTCGAGGATGTCCTGCATCACCGGCATCTTGATCCGCTTAACTTTCGCGCCTGCCTTGCGAAGCCTCGCGAGCGAGGCCTCGAAGTTCTCCATCACAGCGTCCTCGCAGCCATCGAGGACGACGGTCTCCGGCACCACGATATGCAATCCCTTGGGCGCGCGGGCCTTGATCCGCGATTTCGTCAGCCCACGGAAGACTGCGTCGACCAGCACACAATCCTCGACGCTGTGTGCGAGCGGGCCCAGGGTGTCGAGGGACTTCGACAGCGGAAACACGCCATCCATCGGGTAGTGTCCGGTCGACGACTTGTAACCCACCACACCGTTGAACGACGCTGGAATGCGGATCGATCCGCCGGTGTCGGTGCCGATCGCCACCGGCACGATATTGGCCGCAACCACGGCCCCGCTCGCAGAGGACGAACCGCCCGGGGAGCGGTGGACCTTGGGATCATTGGGATTGCGTGGTGTACCGTAGTGGGGATTGAGACCGATACCCGAGTAGGCGAACTCGGTCATGTTGAGGCAGCCGACGCTCACCAGTCCGGCCGCCTTGCCCGCGGCGACCAGGGCCGCGTCCTTCTTGGCCGGAGGATTGGACTTGAGCACGATCGAGCCGGCGGTTGTCACTCGCCCCTGCAGGTCGAAGAGGTCTTTCCAGGCTATTGGAACGCCGTCGAGTGCGCTGGCGGGATGTCCGGCCTTGAGCCGCTTGCGGGCTGCCCTCGCCTCGGCCTTCGCCCTTGCCGGCAGGGTTTCGGTGAAGATGGCGGGGTCGCCCGATCCGGCAATCCGGTCGAAGACCTCATCGAGAAGATCGACCGGATCAAGTGCACCCTTGCGCAGTTTTCGTGCAAGTTCAGCCGCGGTGGTTCCGGCCATATGATCCATCCTATTGAACGATTACGGTTGCGCTTTCGGCTTGCCAGGCGACATGGGCGGCGTCGCCCACCCCGAAGCGGTTGCCATATTTGTCGGCGTGGCCCTCGATGCCGATGCTCTCGCCGTTGGGCAGCGCGATCGACATCTGCACCAGGTGGCCCAACTGCTGCAGTCGGGTGATCGTGCCGGGGATGGCGCATCCGCCGTAGGTCTTTTCGAGGTCGGTCGCTTTGGTGGAGGCGGGCACAACGTCCACCGATTCCGCCGGCAGGATCAGGCTCGCCTTGCCGCCGCTGCTGGCGGTCTTGGCGATCGCCGCACCGGTGAGCATGCCAAAGGCGGTGTCGAGCACGGTGCGGTCTCCCTCCAGCGCCTTGATGGTGCCCGGAATGATGGTGTTGTGACCGATGAACTGGGCCACGAACAGGCTCTGCGGCTTGGTGTAGAGTTCATAGGGTGCGCTGACCTGCTCGATCTTGCCTTGGTTCATGACCACGATGCGGTCGGACAGCGCCAGGGCTTCGGACTGGGCGTGGGTCACGAAGACGAAGGTGATGCCGAGGCTGCGCTGCAGCAGCTTCAGTTCGTTCTGGATGCTCTTGCGCAGGTTGGCGTCGAGCGCCCCCAGCGGTTCGTCGAGAAGCAGGATATCCGGCTCCACCACCAGTGAACGCGCCAGGGCGATGCGTTGGCGCTGGCCGCCGGACAGGCGCTCTGGCCGCATGGCGGCGACATCGGTCAGGTCGAGCTTCTCGAGGATGCGATCGACCTTGGCATCGCGCTCGGCGGCCGGCATGTTCTTCACCTCGAGGCCGAAGCCCACGTTCTGGCGCACGCTCATGTGCGGAAAGAGCGCGTAGTTCTGGAAGATCATCGACGTCGGACGATGTTCGGGCAGCAGGTCGTTGATGCGCTTGTCGCGAATGAAGATGTCGCCGGAACTGATGCCTTCAAATCCGGCGATCATGCGCAGCGTCGTCGTCTTCCCGCAGCCCGACGGTCCGAGGAAAGCGATGAATTCTCCCTTGTCGACATCGAGGTTGAAGTCGATCACGGCAGCCGTGCCGTTGTCGTAAACCTTGCCGACGTGGGAGAGTTGCAGATCGTAAGCCACGCGCGCGACACCCTGTTGTTCGGAGAGAACCGGCCGGGACGCATGCCCCCGGCCGGCCAGGTTCTTGGATCAGGCCGAGAGGAACTCGTCCCACTTCTGCATGAGATAGTCATACTCGTCCGGCCACTGGTGCCAGTAGGCGACATTGGCCGCGCGCGTCTCCAGCGAGCCGCCGTCACGGAGGTCGCCTTCCTTGATGCCGCGGTCGGGTTCGCCGACCCAGGGCTTGCCCTCGTACCAGAAGGCATACTTGTCGGCCGGCATGACGTCCTTGATGTT
>JAGRLX010000166.1:615-12560 GCA_020441605.1 Alphaproteobacteria bacterium | reverse complement strand
CCGGTGATGATCGTCAACTGGACCAACGAGGAAGGCTCGCGATTTGCGCCCGCCATGCTCTGTTCGGGCGTCTATGCCGGGGTGTTCACGCCGGAGTTTGCCTATAGCCGTGAGGACCGCAACGGCGTCAATCTTGGCGACGAGTTGGAGCGCATCGGCTACAAGGGCCAGGCCAAAGCGGGCGCCATCAAGTTCCAGGCCATGTTCGAGCTTCACATCGAGCAGGGGCCGATCCTCGAGGCCGAAAGCAAGATGATCGGTGTCGTCACCGGCGTCCAGGGCATGCGCTGGTATGAAGTGACGGTGAAGGGACAGGAGTCGCATACCGGCGCCACGCCGATGGGGTTGCGCAAGAATGCGCTCCTCGGGGCGGCCGGCATGATCGGAGCAATCAACGATGTGGGCATGAAACATCTGCCGGGTGTCGCCTCTGTGGGTCTAATCGAGAATAAACCCAACAGCCGCAATGTCGTGCCCGGTGAAGTGTTCTTTAGCGTCGACATCCGGCATCCCGACGACAAGGTGCTCGATACGATGGAATCGGACTACCGATCGGCAATCGAGAAGATTGCTGCCAGTCTCAACCTGCAGCTCGAAGAAAAGCGAATCTGGAATTCTCCAGCGGTGAAATTCGACCCGCGGCTCATCGATTGCGTGAGGCAGGGCGCGGCGCAGGCCGGCTACACCATGCGCGAGATGGCGTCGGGTGCTGGACATGACGCCGCCTATATCGCCCGGGTCGCTCCCACCACCATGATCTTCGTGCCCTGTCTCGGCGGCATCTCCCACAATGAATCGGAATCGACCACGCTGGAGGAGTGCGGTGCGGGTTCGCAGGTGCTGCTCAACGCCGTGCTGGAGTATGACAGGGCGCTCGCTTGAGGAATGATCTCGCCGCGCGGGCGCGGGAGATCGCGCTCGCGCTGACCTCGTGGCCGTCAGTAACAGGGTCGGCGGATGAGACGGCATTGGCGCCGAAATTGGCGACAATGCTGGCCCATTTCGACCAGGTATGGACCGAAAGCATTCCAGGTGACGAGCGCCGCAACGTTTTTGCCCTGAAGCGCGGCGCAGGCCGCCGTACCATCGTGCTGACCGGACATTTCGACGTCGTGCCGGTGGAAGATTATGGCGCGCTGAAGCCCCTGGCCTTCGATGCCGAGCGGCTCCTGCCGGAGATTGTCACCCGGCTGCGGACCAGCGGCGAACATCCGCAAGCCCTGGCTGACTTCGAGTCGGGCGACTATCTGCCTGGCCGAGGGCTACTCGACATGAAGGCAGGACTTGCCGCGGGCATCGCCGTGATGGAAGCCTATCGCGGCGCGGCCAATCTGCTGCTGGTGGCAGTGGCCGACGAGGAGGAGCGTTCGGCCGGCGCCAGGGCAGCGGCACCGCTCTTGCCGCAAATCGCCGCCGACCATGGCCTCGACATCGGCCTCGTCATCAATCTCGATGCGATCTCCGACCAGGGGGACGGCACGCAGGGCCGCGTCGTGGCGCTGGGGTCCATCGGCAAGCAGCTGGTTACCGCCTTCGTGGTCGGCAAGGAATCGCATGCCTGCTATCCGCAGGATGGCGCCAATGCCGCCTATCTCGCCGGCGAGCTTCTCACCACCTTTGAGCTCGCCCCGGAGCTGGCCGAGATCAGCGGTAGCGAGATTGCCGCGCCACCGACGGCCCTCCACGCCAAGGATCTGAAGTCAGGGTACAATGTCACGACCCCGGCCCAGTGCTGGCTCTATTGGAACACGCTGCAGCATCGGCGTTCGGCGGCAGAGGTGCTCGACATTGCGATGATGCTGGCGGGCCGGGCGATGGCGCGTGCCGCGCACAAGCTGCAGCGGGCCATTCCGGTGATGACCTATTCCGAACTTGCTGCCCGGCTCGCGCCGGGAGAGATCCGGGCCATTGCTGAGGCGACAGCGAGCGAGACCGGTCTCGACCTGCCGGAGCGCGCCAAACAGGTGACGGCCCGCGTCTGGGCGCGCGCCGGGCTCGCAGGGCCCGCCGTGATCATCGGGTTCGGCGCCATTCCCTATCCGGCCGTGTCGCTTACTGATGGCAGGCTGGAAGATGCGATCGTGGCGACGGTCAAACCCTTCGGGTTGTCGGCCATTCGCTATTTTCCGGGAATTTCGGACATGAGCTTTCTCGGCGAGGCATCGGGCGATCTGGCGGCGGCTGCGGCCAACACGCCCATCTGGGGAACGGGTTTCGACATGCCGCCGGCGGTTGGCTATCCATGCATCAACATCGGACCATGGGGCCGCGACTATCATCACTGGCTCGAACGTCTGCATGCGCCCTATGCCTTCGAGATTCTGCCGCGTGTCCTGCTGTCGGTGATTGAAGCGGCGATGAATCATCGCTAGAGAGCAATCGGGCAAATTCAAAGGGAGGCACCCATGGCACTGAAACGCATCGAAGCCGGTAAACGCATGAGCTCTGCCGTGATCCATAACGGCATGGTCTATCTCGCCGGTTTCGTGGCCGAAACGGCGGCCGGCAAGTCGGTCAAGGAACAGACGGCAGATATCCTGCAGCAGATCGACGGAACGCTGAAGGCCGCCGGCACCAACAAGACCAATATCGTCAAGGCCAACATCTGGCTCACCGACATCAAGACCTGGGCCGAGATGAACGAAGCATGGGATGCCTGGGTGGTTCCGGGCCAGACGCCGGCCCGCGCCACGGTGGAATCGGCGCTGGCGGCTCCGGGACTCGATGTCGAGATCATGGTCGAGGCGGCCATCGTGAAGAAGGCCTCGCGCGCGGCCAAGAAGGCCGCTCCAGCCAAGAAGGCGGCAAAGACGTCAGCGAAGAAGGCCGCTCCGGCCAAGAAGGCCAAGCCCGCCAAGACGGCGGCCAAGAAAGCGGCCAAGAAGGCCCGCAAGAAGTAAGCCTACCGATTATCCTGCCAGCCGAACCAGAGATAGGCCCCCTTGAGATAGAGTGGGCGGAACTGGGGCAGCGGAAATCTTGCAAGGCGGCGCGTGAGGACCCCTGGAAGGTCTTCGCGCGCCGTCTGCTTTGTCATCATCCGGGTCAGGGCGCGTCCGCACCAGGTGCCCATGGCCACGCCATTGCCGTGATAGGCCAGCGCGGTCCACACCGTCCCGCGGTCATCGAGCTTGCCGACATAGGGCACGAGGTCATGGGACAGGCAGACGAAGCCCCGCCAGAAATGGGTGATGCCGGCTTCCCGCCAGGCTGGAAACAGGTCATTGAAATGGCGGGTCAGCAAAGCGCGCAATGGTTCGGCGCCGGCATCCGAGGCGTCGGTGCCACCGCGGCCGCCGAACAGGAAGCGGCCGTCGGGAAGCAGGCGGAAGTAATGCAGCAGGTTGCGGGAATCATAGGCCAGCAGGGGCGATGTCCAGCCCTGTGCCTGGTGTTCCTCCGCGGTCAGAGGCCGGGTCACGATGATGCTGGAAAGCGCCGGCATCAGCCGTCCGGCATGGCGCGGGGATACATCCTCGGGCGTATAGCCATTGGTGGCGACGATCACCTGCTTTGCCCGGAGCGTGCCTGCCATGGTGGTAAGCAGATGCCCGTCGGCCCGTTCCTCCCAGCGTATCACTCGAGAACGTCCGTGTATCCGGACGCCGGCTGCCGCCGCCGCGCGGGCGAGGCCACGGGCATAGTTCAAGGGGTGAATGCCGAAGCCGGTCGGGTTCAGCAGACCGCCATGGAAGCCGGGCCCGTGCAACCCGCGGTCCTTCAGGTCCTGAACCGTGAGGAGTTCGGTTTCCTCCTGGAAGGTTGTCCGCAGAAAAGCCTGCTCGGCACGCAATTCGGCCATGCGGCCGGGCAGGTGGGCAAGGGTCACTTCGCCGTCGCCGCCGGCCCAGGCATCGATGCCGTGCCTTTCGCATAGTTGCCGGACCAGGCTCACGGCGTCCTTCATCGCGGCATGGTAGCGGCGCGTGTCGTCAAGCCCGTAGGTCGCGATCATCTTGCCGTAGGAAAGCTTGTGCGACCCGATGCAGGAAAACCCGCCGTTGCGGCCCGAGGCGCCCCAGCCTGGCTCGGCTGCGTCCAGCACGCGGACGTCGCACTGGCTGGTTCCGGCGAGTTCGAGGGCGGCGGACAATCCAGTATAGCCTGCGCCGATGATCGCGACTTCGCAGGTCTCGTGTCCATCCAGCGGCGGGATGGCGATGCCGAGAGGATTGGCCGAGGCTTCCCAATAGCTGTCAACCGGTGTGTCGAAATGGAGGGCATGCGGATGGGTTGTGGATGACATGATGGCGACTTGCTAGCATCGCCGCGGTACAAGATCAAAGAGGCAGGTCATGAGGGCTTTGGTTCTGGGGGCGGGCATTGTCGGCATCACGATGGCCTATGAGTTGCAGCGCGACGGCCACGAGGTGACGGTCATCGATCGGGAAGCGGAGCCGGCGTCCTTCACCAGCTTCTCAAATGCCGGGCTGTTCGCGCCGGGCCACGCCTATGCCTGGTCGTCTCCGGCCGCACCCACCATCCTGCTGCGGTCGCTGTGGCGAGGCGACCAGGCCCTGCGGTTCAAATTCAGCGCCGACCCGCGGTTCTGGAAATGGATGTGGCGGTTCTGGGGGGAATGCACGGCCGAGAGGGCGGCTCTCAACACCAGCCGCAAGGTCCGTCTTTGTACCTATTCGCAGGCTGTTTTCCACGAGACGGTGAAGCAGACTGCCATCGCCTACGATGGCAGGTCGGGTGGACTCATCTATCTCTACCGGTCGGAGGCAGCGCTCAAGGCCGCGTCGGCCAAGTCGCGCATCCTCACCGACAATGGCTGCCGGATCGACGTGCTCGACCGTGATGCGGTGGCCAAGGCCGATCCGGCGCTGGCGCCGGTCAAGGACCATTTCGCCGGCGCACTTTACGCCCCCGACGACGAGAGCGGCGACTGCCGGCTGTTCGCGCGCAACATGGGCGCATGGCTCAAGGGCCGTGGTGTTTCCTTCCGGTTCAACACAGCGGTGACGGGGTTCGAGATGGCGGGCGACCGTATAGCGGCCGTGATCACCGACAAGGGCCGCGAGGAGGCCGACATCATCGTGCTGTGCCTCGGCATCTACTCGCCCCATCTGGCCCGGCAACTGGGCCACGACCTACCGATCTACCCGGTGAAGGGCTATGCGATCACGGCGCCCGTTGCGGGGCGCAACAATCCGCCCTCGATCGGCGGCGTCGACGAGGAAACCCTGGTGGCCTACGCGCCCTATGGCGATCGGGTGCGCGTGACCGCGACGGCCGAATTCTCGGGCTATGGCAACGACCACCGGCCGCGGGACTTTGCCACCATGCTGGCAACCATGCGGATGCTTTTCCCTGGGGGGGCCGATTGGGACAAGGCCAGTTATTGGGCAGGCTTGCGGCCGATGACGCCGGAGGGCACGCCGATCCTCGGACGGTCACGGATGAAGAATCTTTGGTTCAATACCGGTCAGGGGCACATGGGCTGGACGATGAGCCATGGCGCGGCCCGCATCACCGCCGACCTGATCGCCGGCAAACCGCCTGCCATTCCACTGGACGGAATGACTGCCGTTACGTAATACAACGCCACATTGCTGCCCCAAATGCTTCCCAAGACGCCCTCAAACATAAGTGTGCAGGGGTATTTTGCGTATGAAGCGTGTGTGTGTTGCCCTCCTGTCGGGGGTTGTTCTGCTGGGTGCCGGTTTTGTCGATGCCGCAATGGCCAAGTCGGTGACCGGCTTCGCCTCCTACTACAAGTCGGGCCGGCTTACCGCCAATGGCGAGCGGTTCAATCCCCACGGGCTCACGGCGGCCCACCGGACGCTGCCTTTCGGGACGCGGGTGGCCGTCACCAATCTCAAGACCGGCAAGTCGGTGGTCGTTCGTATCAACGATCGTGGACCCTTTGTCCGCAACCGGGTGATCGACCTGAGCCTCGGTGCCGCCAAGGCGGTGGGATTGGTGAAATCGGGCGTGGCCAGGGTCAAGGTCACGATCCTCGACTGACCGCCCGGCTGCAGTCGGACCTCAGGCGGCGCGCAGCCGCTCCACCTCGTTCAACGCAATGCGGACTTCGTGCACGATACGGGCGATGAGTTCGCCTGCATCAAACTGCTGGCCGGTGCGGGCGGCGTGTTCGAGATCGTGGCAGGCGGCCACAGCGCGCATCGCGCCAATGTTGGCGCACATGGATTTCAAGGCATGTGCGGCGTCGGCAAGGGCGGTCAGGTCGTCGCCCAGGCGCGTGCTTTCGATCTTGTCCATGGCTTGCGGAACGCGCGTGACAAACAGGTCGAGCACCCGCCTGAACAGTGCGTCGTTACCGCCTATGCTGCGGATTTCGGCAATCGTGCCTTCGTCGAGCACGGGGGTGCCGGAATCGCTCTCTCCCACGTGTTGGTCGAGAGGCGGTGGCTTGCCGGCGAAGTGATAGTCAAGGCAGCCGGTAATGGCCTTGAGCGTGAAGGGCTTGGTCATGTAGGCGTCCATGCCGGCGTGGCGCCAGGTCTCCGCATCGCTCCCGGCGACATGGGCCGTCAGGGCCACGATCGGTGTATGGCTCCCGGATATGTCGAGGGTCTCGTGAGCACGGATTTCACGGGTGGCAGCATAACCGTCGAGTTCAGGCATGCTGCAATCCATGAACACGAAATCCGGGCGTTCCTTCCGCCAGATCTCGACGGCCTCGCGCCCGTTGATGGCCGTCAAAACGGTGATGCCCACCTGGCGCAGCACTTCGATGATGACTTCGCGGTTGATCGCGTTGTCGTCGGCCACCAGAACGCGGCGTCCGGCGAAATGCGGCAGGGGCGTCTCGGCCCGGCTCGAACGGTCGAGCAGGCTGCGTCCGCGCAGCTGACCGGTCCCCAAGCGCTGGAGCATGTCGCCGATATCGGCCATGCGCAGCGGCATGATCAGCATGTCATCGGCCTGACCGGATGCAATTGCCGCGTCGCCACGGGTGTCGCCAAGGCCGGTGAGGCAGATGACCCGCGGCCGCTTGCCGCCTTCGAAGCGCAGTTGCGCGAGGCGGTCGACGGCGGCGAAGACGACGTCGCAAGCCGTGCGGTTGTCGGTGATGACTTCGACGCGGTAGCCGGCCGAGACGAGGGCCGTGCCAAGGGCCGAGAGCGAGGCCGGGCCGTCGAAGGCCAAGCCCACCGTGGCGAGATCGTCGGGATTATGCGGCACCGGCCGTGGCGGCACCAGGGCTGGCGCAGGTATGGATACGGTGAAGACCGATCCCTTGCCGAGCTGACTCTGAACCGAAATGGTTCCGCCCATGGCCTCGGCGAGGCGCTTGCAGATGGCGAGGCCCAGTCCGGTGCCCCCGAACTTTCGGGTGATGGTCTGGTCGGCCTGGGAGAAGGCGCTGAACAGTTCCTGGAGGTTTCTGTGCGGGATGCCGATGCCGCTGTCGGCCACGCTGCAGATCAGGCTCGCACCGTCATGTTGCAGGCTGACCAGCACCTGACCCTGCTCGGTGAACTTCAGGGCATTGTTGACCAGGTTGGAGAGGATCTGATTCAGGCGCACTGGATCGCCCGGTATGGATTGCGGAATGTTATGGGCCGCCCGCACAGCAAGGTCGAGGCCCTTCGAGGTGGCGCGTTCCCAGAACAGGCTGACGACATCGTCGGCAATGGTGGCCGGATCGACGGGGATGCGTTCGAGCTGCAGTTTGCCCGCCTCGATCTTCGACAGATCGAGAATGTCGTTGATGATGGTGAGCAGGCTCTGGCCGGACTTGACGATGACCTCGGCATAGCGCTGCAGGCGTTGGTCGAGGCCGGCGCCGGCCAGCAGCTCGGCCATGACCATCAGGCCGTTCAGCGGCGTGCGGATCTCATGGCTCATGGTGGCGAGGAAGTTCGACTTTGCCTGATTGGCGGATTCGGCTGCATCGCGGGCGTTGCGGAGTTCCTGGGTGCGTTCCTGAACCGTCTGTTCCAGCGTCTGGTTGTAGTGTGCCAGTGCCTGATCGCGCGCCCGGATCTCGCGGATCATCGCATTGAAACTGTCGACCAGCACGCCGGTCTCATCGTCGCCGGCCTCCTTCACCTGGGTCTGGTAGTTCCGGGTCTCGGCGATGCTGCGCATGGCCTCGGTCAGATCGAGCATCGGTCCGGTGATGCGCCGCTGCAGCCGGTTGGCGACGGCGATGCCGGCAACGCTGGCGAAGGCTGCCACGATCAGGCTGACCAGAAGGGTTCTGGCCAATTGCGTGCGGAGATCGCTGATATCGGCGATCAGCAGCAATTGTCCGGCAGTCTGGCCCGACTTGATCACGTCGACGGCCACGGGGAACGAACCGGTGGTCAGGGCATCGATCAGGCCGAGGCTGGTTGACAGGGGCTTGCCGTCGAGGATCACGGTACTGCCGAGCGAGGCGAAGACATGGCCCTTGTCATCGAGCACGCCGGCATAGCTGATTTCCGGAATGCGGCCGATGGACCGCATGACCTTCAGGATCTCCTGGTCGTCACGGGCAGCGATATGTTCGGCCATGGCGGAGGCAAACACATAGCCGGTCGCCTCCAATCCCTGCTTGCGGGTGGCGATATCGTTGGTGATGTCGTTGTAGACGAAAATTGCCGTGGTCAGCATGACGGAGATGAGCACCGCAACAGCCACCAGTGCTGATATGCGTCGTCCAATCCGGCTTCGCCGCCTGGGGTTACCCGCGACGCCTGTCTTCTCGCCTCCCGCCATGAGACGGGATTTAAGCAACACTGGTTAATATTCGACTCATCGGCATCCGCCTAACCCAGTATTAACGAGCATTCGCTAAATTTCGGCCGATGGAGTGACGGTGAAGCCATGCCAGCAACGGCCGCAGACATCTCAGACAAGCCGCGCCGGCGGGTCCTGGTCGTCGACGATGACGCCATCCTGCGCGAGGTGATGTGCGAGCAGCTCTCGGCGATCGGCTGCGAATGCGTGGTCGCGGAGAATGGCGAAATCGGCCGGGAGATATCGAACCGGCAAAGGTTTGACCTGGCGGTCGTCGACATCAACATGCCGAAGCTCAACGGCTTCGGGCTGTTGCGGCACATGCGGCAGCATCCCCGCAGCATCGATCTGCCCATTATCGTCTGCACATCGCACAATGACCGCGAATCGATCGATCACGCCTATGACCTCGGCGCTTCGTCCTTTGTCACCAAGCCCATCAACTGGCCGCAGTTCGCCCACCATGCGCAATTCGTCATGCGCAATGGCGAGGTCGAGCGGGCCTTGCGTGCCGCACAGATGGAAGCCGTCGCCGCGAGCCGCATGAAGAACGGTCTTTTCCAGGTTCTCAGCCACGAGCTGAAGACCCCGCTCACGGCGCTCATTGGCCTTACCGGCGTCCTGAGCGACAGTCTCGCCGGCAAGGTCTCGGCTGAGGAGTCGGCCCACATGTCCCATGTGATCGAAGGAGCCCGCCGGCTGAACACGATCATCAGCGACATCCTGCTGCTGTCCAAGGCCCTCGCCGACAATGCCCAGCGTCAGTTCCACGAGGTTCCAGTCACGGAATTTCTGGAGGATGGCTTTTCAGGGCACCGGAACCAGGCGAAGATGAAACATGTGCGGCTTCTCCAGCGGCCTCTCGAGAGCGCATTCAGCCTGCATTGCGATTCCTACCTGATCCGCCAGGCGCTGGCCAAGCTGATCGACAATGCCATCAAGTTCTCGCCGCCGGCCGCAACGGTCGAGATCTGGGCTCACCGCCGGGCCGACGGATCGTCGCTCATCTCGGTCAAGGATCAGGGGCCGGGTCTCAGCGAAGCGCGGCTCAGGGATTGCCTCCGGCCGTTTGTCCAGGACGACATGACCTATGCGCGGCCAGCCGAAGGACTGGGTCTCGGATTGCCCATCGCCAAGGCCATCTGCGAGGCCCACGGTGGAGAGCTGCTGGTGCAGACGGCGCCGGGTCAGGGAATGATTGCGGCGATCTGCCTGCCGGCACGGCTTGCCGGGGCGGTGGAAACGGCTGCTTAACGGAATGGTGAGAATTTTAATCGCTTTGTTAGTCTGGCCTTTGGCCGAGGCATGTAGAGTAGACGGAGAAACTGGATAGCTGGGACCATGTCTTAAATGACACGTTACCAAGGCATAGCTGCTCGGATCGGCGCGTGGGGGAGGAACACCCGTGGCGGCTTGGCCGTGACCTTTGCCATGGCACTCCCGGTCGTCTTCGCGGCGCTCGGGCTAGCGTCCGACTATGCGATGCTGACCAAGGTCAGAAGCGATTTGCAGACCACCGCCGACGCCGCTGCCATTGCCGGGGCCCGCGAAGTTCCGCTTGCCGGCGACAATGAGGCCCAGGTCATCAGCGCAGTGAAATCCTTTGCAGCCTACAGCCTGACCCACGACCCCAACAGTACGGCCGATGACCTGGCGGCCAAGAACCTGACCGTCGACGCCATGGTGATCGAGGACTTTTCAGCCGTGCAGGTGGAAATATCCGAGGCCTGGACGCCATTCTTCGCGCATTTCATCAGCGACGGCATCACCCCGGTCACGGTGACGGCGACCGCCCGTTTCGTCGGCCGCAACAACATCTGCGTGCTTGGCATGGCGCAATCCAATACCGGGGTCCTGCTCGACAAGAACGCCCGGCTGACCGGCAACAACTGCGGCCTGTTCGCCAATTCCACGGCCAGCAACGGCCTGAAGGTCAACAGCGGCGTCGTGCTGAAGGCGGCGATTATCTGTTCGTCGGGCGGTATCGGCCAGGGTGCTGCCACCATCGATCCCGCGCCGCTGACCGATTGCCCGCCGGTCGAGGATCCGCTCAAGACCCGGCCCGCGCCTACCGTGGGGTCCTGCGATCACAATGACCTCGCTCTGACCAGCATCACCAAGACGCTCGACCCTGGCGTCTATTGCGGCGGGTTGCTTATCGATGGAACCTCCAACATCAGCCTCAATCCGGGGATCTACGTGATCAAGGATGGCGCTCTGAAAGTGGCGGGCTCAGCCACCCTTTCCGGCGATGGCGTCGGCTTCTTCATCACTGGCGCCGCGGGCGCGACGGGTTTCGCGTCGAATACGCATATCTCTCTGTCCGCGCCGGAATCGGGACCCATGGCGGGACTGCTGATCTTCGAGGACCGCACGCTTGCGAGTGTTCTGAAGCACAAGATCACCAGCGACGATGCGCGCCGGCTGATTGGCACCATCTATCTTCCGGTCGGAACTCTCATTGTCGATGCCAAGAACCCGGTCGCCGACCAGTCTGCCTACACCGCCATCCTGGTGAACAAGCTGGAACTGAACGGTGGCCCGAACCTGGTTCTGAATTCCGACTACGAGACGACGGATGTACCTGTCCCGTCGGGAATTGCCGGAAGCCGGCAGGTGGTCCTCTCGAACTAATCGGGAAGGTGGACGCCTGAATTGGTTCTTCCTATCGGTTGCACCGCTATAATCTGCTTTTCCGATGCATGGGGAGATGGCAAGTTCCCATGCAAAGCCATGAGAGGGGATGAGAGCGGCATGCAGTCCGAGCCTGGCGGCCAACAGCGGCGCGATTCGCGATACGACATTCTGTTCGAACCGGTGAAGATCGGGCCGGTCACGGCGAAGAACCGCTTCTACCAGGTTCCGCACTGCAATGGTGGTGGTTACCGCGATCCGTCGGCCGCAGCGGAAATGCGCCGGGTGAAGTCGGAGGGCGGCTGGGGCGTGATCTTCACCGAGCAGGTGGAAATCCATCATACCTCGGAGATCACGCCGTACATCGAACTGCGCATCTGGGACGAAGACGACATGCCGGGCCTCGCCAAGATGGCGGATGCCATCCATTCGCACGGGGCGCTGGCAGGAATCGAACTGGCCTACAGCGGCGCAAACGGTCCCAATCTCTACACCCGTGAGGTGCCGCTGGCGCCGTCGCACACGCCGATCCTGACCTTCACCTCCGATCCGGTGCAGGCAAGGGCCATGGACAAGGAGGATATCCGCAATCTCCGCCATTGGCACAAGCT
>JAGRLX010000166.1:0-545 GCA_020441605.1 Alphaproteobacteria bacterium | reverse complement strand
TCGCCGAGAACAAATCAGCGCACGGATGAATATGGCGGTTCCCTGGAAAACCGGTCGCGCCTGCTGAAGGAGCTGATCTCGGACGCGCGCGACGCGGTGGGCGATACATGTGCCATCGCGGTGCGCCTGTCACTCGACGAGATGGCCGGAGACCAGGGCTTCTCCAACGCGCAACTGCGCGACATGGTGGCCATGCATGCCGAACTACCCGATCTCTGGGACTTTGCCCATGGCACCTGGGAAGCCTGTTCCGGCACGTCGCGCTTCAAGCCGGAAGGGGCCCAGGAAGATCTGATCCGCGGTCTCAAGCAGTTGACGCCCCGGCCGGTGGTGGGCGTCGGGCGCTTCACCTCGGCCGACACGATGGTGAGGCAGGTGAAGCAGGGCCTTATGGATTTCATCGGTGCCGCCCGGCCGTCGATCGCCGATCCCTACCTGCCGAAGAAGATCGACGAGAACCGCATCGAGGACATCCGCGAATGCATCGGCTGCAACATCTGTGTCAGTGGCGACATGACCATGTCGATCAGCCGCTGCACCCAGAA
>JAGRLX010000165.1:308-16543 GCA_020441605.1 Alphaproteobacteria bacterium | reverse complement strand
TGATTCTTGGCCGCCGCGCGGATCATCGCCGGGCCGCCGATGTCAATGTTCTCCACCGCATCTGACCATTTGGCATCGCCGGCGATGGTCTGCTCGAACGGATAGAGATTGACCACCAGCAGATCAATGAGGCCGATGCCGTGAGTCTCCCGCGCCTGCTCATGGCTGGGATCGCCACGCACCGACAGCAGACCGCCATGAACCTTGGGATGGAGAGTCTTTACCCTGCCGTCCATGATCTCCGGAAAGCCGGTGACCTCCGAGACATCCACCACGGCGATCCCCGCGGCCATGAGGGCCTTCGCGGTCCCGCCGGTCGAAATGATCTCAATTCCAAGGCTGGACAAGTCCCGGGCCAAATCCACCAGCCCGGATTTGTCCGAGACCGAGAGCAACGCACGCGATACCGAGCGATTCATCATCCAATTCCGAAGCTGTACCTGCCGCCGCATAGCACAATCTTGGCAACGTGAAACCCGTTCTGGACAAATCGGGGTGGGAACCCAGGTTCTAGCCGGTCCTCAGCAGCCGGGCGGCGAAGAATCCGTCCATGGTCTCGGCCGTGCCGCACGCCATGAACGGCAGGGTTCGCAGATATCCCGTCTCGGAGATGAATATGTCCGGCATGCCGCCCTCACCGGGCGCGATCGGTTGCAGCTGAAAGTCGTCATGGTGGTCAAGGAACCGCTCGATTTGCCCCTCGCCTTCTTCGGGTTCGAGAGAGCATGTGCAGTACACCAACAGTCCGCCAGGCTTCACCCGGGCCGCCGCCGCATCGAGCATGATCTTCTGGCGCCCGGCCAAGACGCCGATGCTTGATTCGGTCCGCTGATAGGGGAGTTCTGGATGACGGCGTACTGTACCGGTCGCCGAGCAGGGCGCATCGAGAATTACCCCATCAAAGGCCCCAAGGTTTCCCGATTCTTCGGCGGCCCCCGTCACCACCTCGGCCGCAAGCGACAACCGGGACAGATTGTCCCGCAGCCGCTGGAGTCGCTGGGCCGATCGATCCACCGCCGTAACCTGTCCGCCCGCCGCGGCGAGTTGCATCGTCTTGCCGCCCGGTGCCGCGCAGAGGTCGAGCACGCGCTTGCCGCGAACATCACCGAACAGGCGCACCGGCAAAGCGGCGGCGACATCCTGAACCCACCACGCACCCTCGGCAAACCCGGGCAGATCCGCGATGGGCCCATGTCCAGACGGCAGGCGAATTGTACCGGTTGGAAGCAATGATCCACCCAGGCGGCGGGCCCAATCCTCCGGATCGGCTTTCACCGAGAGGTCGGTCGCCGGTTCCCGCGCATGGGCCAGTACGATCTGACGCGCGGCAGCTTCACCGTAAATCAGGCACCATCGCTGCCATAACCAGGGTGGCAGATTGTCCCGAGCCGGATCGAGTGAATCGAGCCGAGCCTTCCCATCGCTGGCCACGCGGCGCAGGACGGCATTTACCAGCCCGGCAAGATGTTGGGATTTCCGATCGGCGCGGGCCGCCTCCACCGACAGGTCGATGACTGCGTAGGCCGGAGCATCCATGAACAGCAATTGCGCGGTCGCGGTCATCAGAAGCCATCGCGCCTGTTGCGCCTTGGCGGGCAGCGGCCGGGCGAGAAAATCCGACAGAACCCGATCGATGATGCCACGGTGGCGCAGGCTGGTCATGACGATGGCCTGAACGAATGCGCGGTCCCGCGCCGGCAATGACGTGTCGGCCCGGCTCAGTTCCAGCGCTTCGTCGCACTGCTTGCCATTGCCGATGACCTCGCCCAGGGCCGCAGCGGCCAATTGCCGTTCCTTCAGCCCCTTGCGGATCCACCTGTCGCTCACCTCAACCCCACGGGCCACGCCGCACCGGGTGCGCTTCAGGCATGCCGGAGGCCCGACCGCCCATTTCCAGTTCCATCTTAAGCAGGGCATCGATGCGGTTCTGCGGATTCGGATGGGTCGAGAATAGATTGTCCATCCGCTGGCCCGAAAGCGGATTGATGATGAACATATGGGCCGTGGCCGGATTAGCCTCGGCCGATTCATTTTCGATCTGCCGGGCGGCCCTGGAAATCTTGGCCAACGCCGTGGCGAGCGCCCGGGGATTGCCGGAGATTCTTGCGCCCTCGCGATCCGCGCCATACTCGCGCGTTCGGCTGATCGCCATCTGCACGATCATCGCGCCAAGTGGTGCCAGGATCATCAGCGCGAGCGTCCCGACCACGCCGAGTGGAGATTCGCGATTGCGACTGCCGCCAAACAGAAAGCCGAAATTGGCCAGCATCGAGATGGCACCGGCAATGGTCGCCGTCAGGGTCATGATCAGTGTATCGCGGTTCTTGATATGGGCGAGTTCATGGGCCATGACGCCTGCGATCTCGTCGCGGTCGAGCATCGCGAGAAGCCCGGTGGTGGCCGCCACCGCCGCATTCTCCGGATTGCGGCCGGTTGCAAAGGCATTGGGCTGGTCATTCTCCATGATGTAGACCTTGGGCATCGGCAGTCCGGCACGGCGCGCCTGATCCTCTATCATGTCGAAGAACTCGGGCGCGCTCTGCCGGTCGATCTCGCGTGCGCCATGCATGCGAAGAACCATCTTGTCGGCATTCCAATAGGCGAAGACGTTCATGAGGGCCGCAACGCCAAAGGCCATGACCATGCCCTGCTCGCGGCCGAGCAGATAGCCTACCGCAAGGAACAGGCCAGTCATCGCTGCCAGCAGCATTCCGGTGCGCATCGTGTTCATCGACGACGATTCTCCTTGATCGCAATCATCTCGATCACCCATATGATGCTTGTCATGAGCGACGACAAGTCAAACTCCGCACCACCTCCCACTACGGCCGCAGAGCGGGCGCTTGCCGAAGCGGCCGCAAGGCGTGCCCGCGCGGCGGATCCAGAGCGGCCGCCTGAGGTCAACGGCCGCAAGGGGCCTGAGCCGACCAGGTTCGGCGACTGGGAATGCAAGGGGATTGCATCAGACTTTTGACCTCATGCGAACCCGAGGCGGCGGCGTATCTCGGCAGCCGCGATCCCGGCGGATCGCAAGTCTGCCAGTGATCTGCTCCGGTCGCTTTTGGACAGCTTGCGGCCCTGTTCGTCAAGAATGAGCGCGTGGTGGTAGTAAAGCGGCGACCGGAAGCCGAGCAAACGCTGCAGCAAGCGGTGCAAGGGCGTTGCCGCCTCGATGTCGCGCCCCCTGACGACATGTGTAACGCCCTGCAGATGATCGTCGGTCACCACGGCGATGTGGTAGCTCGATCCGTTCATCAGCCGCGCTATGGCCGCGTCGCCCCAGATAGCCGCATCTTCATCCCGGCAGGCGCCCATATCAATGCGCCAGGCGTGAACCGCGCCGGCCTCGATCCGCGCCATGGCGGCGCTGGCATTCAAGGCGCGGCAGGCACCGCCATACAACGGCTGGCCATCGGGATCGCGGCGTCCCAAGCGGTCCGGAACCATGGTCCTGCGTGTGCAAAAGCAGGGGTAGGCGGCGCGCATGTCCCACAGTTTCCGAATGTTCGCATAATAGTCCGGAAGGTGCTCGCTTTGTACCCGGACCGGCTGTTCCCATCGCAAGCCGAGCCAGGCGAGATCCTCCAGCATCTGCTCCATGAAGCGCGGGTGGCAGCGGCCACGATCGGTATCTTCCATGCGAACCAGGAAGCGCCCGCCGATGTCCTGCGCCATCCGGAAATTGAGCAGGGCCGAATAGGCATGTCCGAGATGCAGGGCGCCGTTGGGACTGGGGGCAAAACGGAATACGGGTTTCGTCATGGGAATTTCTTGCGCCGCCAGCGGCCTCCGGTCAAATAGATCGCCATGTTCCGGCTCGAAACCCAGGCTGAGCTTGATGACGCTGTCGCCCGGCTGGCGGCCAAAGACCGTCGGTTGGCCATGGTGGTCGATACCCACGGCCTGCCACGCCTGCGCCGCATGCCGCCAAATCTCGAATCACTCCTAAGGATCGTCACCGATCAGCTCATTTCGCTGAAAGCCGGGGAGGCGATATGGCGCCGGCTGGAGGATCGCCTTGCCCCCTTCGAACCCTTGACGCTGACAGCCTGCACCATCGAAGAGCTGATGGACCTCGGCCTCTCGCGGGCCAAGGCGCGAACCTTCCACGCCGCAGCCGACGCCCTGCTCCATGGCAGACTTTGCCTTCATGCCGCGCGGACCCATCCTGACCAGGAGGTTCTTCGCCAACTTCAGGCGATCCCCGGGATCGGTCCATGGACATCCAGCATCTTCCTGCTTTTCGGTCTCGGACGTCCCGATGCCTGGCCCACGGGCGATCTGGCACTGCAAATCGCTGCCATGGACCTTGCCGGGACCACAGGCAGGCCGGGTGCCGCCGAAATGGAGGCCTTGGCGCGGCCCTGGCAGCCGTTGCGGGGGGCCGCCGCGCATCTTCTATGGAGCCACTATCGCGGCCTCAAGGGCATCCCCCAGTCCGGCTCGTGAGGCTCTTCACAGAATTGCCACACAAGATATAGTATCGAGAAAGGACTACAAACCGATGAGGTGAGCGTGCATCACGCACCGGTCACGCCGGAAGCCTGTCCAGCCCTGGTTCTCAACGCGGATTTTCGCCCGTTGAGCTACTACCCTCTGTCTCTGTGGAGTTGGCAGGACACGGTAAAGGCCGTGTTTCTCGACCGGGTGAATATCGTCTCCGAATATGACCGGGTGGTCCGCAGCACCCGGTCCGAATTCCGGCTGCCCAGCGTGGTTTCGCTCAAGACCTACGTCAAGCCGTCGCGCACTCCGGCATTCACCAGGTTCAACGTATTTCTCCGCGACCGCTTCACCTGCCAGTATTGCGGGCACCACGAGGATCTCACCTTCGACCACGTCACGCCGCGCTCAAGGGGCGGACAGACGACCTGGGAAAATGTCGTGACTGCATGCTCTCCCTGCAATCTGATGAAGGGCGGGCACTACCCCCACCAGGTTCACATGTATCCAGCCCAGAAACCGGTGCGGCCCACAGTGGCGCAGCTTCATCGGAACGGGCGGCTGTTCCCGCCGAACTATCTCCATGACAGCTGGCAGGACTATCTGTACTGGGATGCCGAACTCGATCCCTGATTGCGGAATCCCTTTACCGCGACGATAGCCAGCGCCAGCGAGATGACGGCGTTCCATCCCGCAAGCGACAGGCCGAAAATTCGGATCGCCGCCTCGTCGCACATCACGACCGGCGCCGAGAGATCGGGGAGCCCCCCCGTCAGCCCGCTACCCTGGCCGCAGGTGGTGGGGCCCGGCCAGAACTTCCACTCCACGCCGGCATGATAGGCCCCGAAGACCATGCTGGCCAGCCACAGCACCGCCAGTATCGCCAAACCGTGGCGGGCGACAGAAGGAGCCGACCGAGCCACAAGCGCCAGCAACAGCGCCAGCGGAATGGCCGTGTAATAGGCCCATCGTTGCTTGAGGCACAGTTCGCAGGGCGCGTAACCGAAATACTCGAAGATCCACGCCCCGAGAATTGTCGCAAGGGCCACGGTGAAGATCAGAAATGCCGCTTGCCGCTTGGTAAGGGAATTCAACATGCAGTCAGAGATCCCGAGTCTGCGAAATATTTTGCCACCAGATATAGGACGATAAGGAGGCCCGCAACCACCGCCGCAATCAGGCCCAGGCGTCTTTCAATAAACTGGCGGATCGGCTCGCCAAACCGGCGTAACCCCCAGGCCAGCGCAAAGAAGCGCGCGCCGCGCGCAATCACACATGACATCACAAAGAACAGGAAACTGATCTGTGCGACGCCGGCGAGGATGGTCACGACCTTGATTGGCGGCAGATGGGAAAGTCCCGATGTCACCAGCAGCAGCATCAGCGTGTCTTCGCCCGAGCATTGCCGAAGCGCCTCGAAACTGTCGAGCTTGCCATAGAATGCCAGCACCGGCTTGGCCAGCGCTTCATAGGCGAAATAGCCGAGGGCATAGCCGGCCACACCGCCAAGCGTGGACGCGACAGTGGCAACCAGCGCATAGCGGAAGGCTCTTGCAGGCCTGGCCAGCACCATGGGAAGGAACAGGACATCGGCAGGTACCAGAAAGACCGAGCTTTCAACGAAGGCGATGATCGCGAGCCAGGCCTCGGCGGTCTTGCGTCCGGCCAGAGACAGGGTCCAGTCGTAAAGTTTCTTGAGCATTGCTGGTTTCAATCCATTGCTGGCCGGGAGGACCGCAGCTTCTTGGTCGCGCCGTGCCGGGTTTTCGACTCGAGGCGGCGGCGGCGCGAGGCCAATGTCGGCTTCGTGGCAATCCGGCGCTTCGGACGGATCGCTGCCCGACGGAGCATGGCAACGATCTTGGCCAGGGCTTCCTCGCGGTTGCGTTCCTGAGACCGGTGTTCCTGCGCCGTGACCACCAGGATGCCATCCCTGGTCAGCTGCCGGCCGGCGATCCGGGAAAGGCGCGCCTTGAGGTCATCGGGCAGGTCCGACCGCGCCACGTCATAGCGCAGTTCAACGGCGGTCGAAACCTTGTTGACATTCTGGCCGCCCGGCCCCGATGCCCGCATGAAGCTCACGGCAATATCCGCCTCGTCGATCACGAGGGAATCGGTGATCCTGATCATCCCTGCCTTGTCGCCCTTTACGGTTGACGGCGCAAGGGCGGACAATTATGCCGTCTCCTCCGTGGCCCCTGTGGCGGAATGGTAGACGCGGCAGACTCAAAATCTGTTGCTCGCAAGGGCGTGGGGGTTCGAGTCCCTCCAGGGGCACCACAACTCATGAGGTGAGATCAACCGCGCGGGACGGCACAGGACGACCTGACCGCCAGGCCGGGCGACAGAATGAAGCGCTGCGGGGCGCTGTCCTCGCCGTCGATGCGGAGACGCAAGCGCTCCAGCCCGATGCGGGCCATGTCGACTACCGGCTGGGTGACGGTGGTGAGCGCCGGCGTGACCGCGGCGGCCCAGGGAAAATCGTCAATGCTGGCGACCGACATGTCATCGGGAACCGACATTCCCGCTTGCGCCAAAGCCTGCAACATGCCGATCAGCATCTGGTTGTTGGCGACAAAAATGGCAGTTGGCGGATCAGGTGCCTTGAGCAGGGCCATACCCGCATCGAAGGCCTTGCTCACATGGAACTCACCCTGCACAACATGATCGGGATTGATCGACAGTCCATGGCCGTCCATGGCACTTTCGAAACCGAACAAGCGTTCGCGGCTGACATGCCGGTGCCGGGGTCCAGTGACGGCTGCAATGTGGCGGTGGCCGAGGGTCACGATATGGTCGACCGCGAGCCGCGCAGCCTGGCGGTTGTCGATCACCACCATATCGAAGCCCATGCCGTCGGCGACGTTGTCGATCGCAACGATCGGCATGCGGCCGCCGACTTCGGCAAGGCGCCGCGTGTCGTCATCGCTGCCACAGGGACTGATGATCGTGCCGGCCGCCTGATGTGACCGCATAAGGCGGACAAGCTCGGCCTCCTGCCGGGCATCGTCATCACTCACGCCCAAAATCACGGTCAGACCTTCCGCTCGGGCCTCCCGCTGAACCACGTGAACCATTTCCGTGAAGAACGGATTGGTTATGTCTGGCACGATCAGCCCGATAAGGGTCGAACGGCCACGCTTCAGGCCGCTCGCCATGGCGTTGGGTGCATAGCCCAGCTCATCGACGGCGGCCCGAACGCGTTCATTCAGAGTGGGACTGACGTAGTTTTTGCCCGACAGTGCGGCCGAAACCGTGGCGATCGACACACCGGCAAGCCTTGCTACATCCTTCATCGTTGCCATGAAGGCGGCCTATCCGTTCCGTTCTAGTTCCACCAGCCCTTGTGGTCCTTCTTCGGCTGGCGGAGGATTCCGTCGCCGGACTTCGGTGGCTCGATCTCCATGAGATAGCGCTTCTCGGGGCTCATCCGATCATAGAGTTCCTTGGTGAGATAGTCGAGCTGCAGAAGCTGCTGCGGCAGGTCGCGCCGAGTGTAGGTGAGATGGAGCATGCGACGTGGATTGTCAGTCTTTTTGAGCGTGCCGGCATGCCACATGGAGGAATTGCAGATGATGGCGGAACCGGCCGGCGCTTCCACCAGCACCTCTCCCGGATAGGGCGCGGAGAGATCCACCGGCACCCGGGCCTCGTCTTCGGGCGAGAGCGGCGCAGGCTCCCAGTCACCGATGTTGACATAGGGCACATTGATGGGCGCCCACCTGTGGGAGCCCGGCACCACACGGGTGGGCCCGTTGTCGAGCGTCATGTCATCGAACATGATCATCGAATTCACCACCCACCAGTCGTCATCAAATTTCTTCGGCACGTCGACGTGCAGATCCTGGTGACCGTAGCCTTTCACAGGATCGCGCACATTGGCGCCATGAACCTTGATCTCGCCGAGAAGATAGGCAGAAGCCGCGAGGATTTCCGGAATCCACAGGCATGCATCGAAGACTTCGGTCTTGTTGAAGATATTGGATATGCGACGCGCGCCCGGTTCCACATGGACTTCATGACCGCCTCCTTCGTTCTCGACAGCGTGGATACGCTCGAATTCATCACGCATCACCTGACATTGCGAGTGCGTGAGCACATTCTCGACAATGAAGAATCCAAGTTCGTCGAACTGCTTCCTCTGCGCTTCCGTAAGTGTATCCGGGCCAACGCCAAGCGCCCGCAAAGCCTGTCTGGTGTACATTTCCGCCTTTCCCGCATCGGCCCTCGTCACAGGCCAAACTAAACGTTTAGCTAAACGTTTCGTCAAGACAGAAATTCATCAAAGACTATGGTACACTTCGCGCGCGGCGCGAACCGAACTCCCTTCATCTGGCGCCGTTGCCGGCAAGCCAGGATCTTGGGTCCTCCAGACCTGTTGAATTCCCCGGAACTCCATGGTAGCCGGTCGAGTCAATCCTGGCAGGACTCAAGTTGCGTCGCGCACATGATCGCAGGGGTTGGAACCTCTTAAGGGGCACCGTAAGAAAAGCAGTCGGAAGCATGTCGGGAGGACGGCGGGCGCGGCCTCACCCTGGCCACATCAGGCGCCGGAAACTTCGGACAAGAGAGACTTATATTGACGCTGTTTCGGACTCTGATGTGCCTGGCTGTTGGGCTTGCAATGGCGGCGAATGCCAGTGCCAAAGCTACTGGCCCTACCCTGGTTTTCGATCCCCTGGCCGAAGTGGTATTGTCCCACGATCGCGCCGGCGAGCCATGGTATCCGGCCTCACTGACCAAGATGATGACCGCTTACGTGGTTTTCCAAAGACTGCGCCGGGGCCAGCTCAAGCTTGACCAGGCCATCCCCGTCTCCGCCCTGGCCAATTCGCAGCCGCCGAGCAAGATCGGGGTGCCGGCAGGTGGCACGGTAACCGTGGATTTCGCCCTGCAAAGCCTCCTCGTCTATTCTGCAAACGACATGGCCTATGTCCTCGCCGAGGCCGCAGCACCGGATATCGCCGCGTTTGCCGCGGAAATGAACGCCAATGCACGGCGGCTCGGCATGTCAGGGACACACTACGTCAACCCCAATGGGCTGTTCGATCCGCGTCAGGTGACGACAGCGCGCGACATCGCCATCCTCGCCTCCCACATCCTGAAAGACTTCCCTGAGCACGCTCACTACTTCTCGCAACCGACGGTTCAGGCCGGCAAACGCAAGCTCGCCAATCGCAATTCCCTTCTGCGGCAAATGCCCGCCGCTGACGGCATGAAGACAGGATTCGTATGCAATTCCGGTTTCAATCTCGTGGCGACCGCGACACGAGAAGGCCATAAACTCGGCGCCATAATTCTGGGAGCGAGCAGCGGAAAGCACCGTGCCGACCTGGCGGAAATGCTGCTGGTCGATGGCTTCGACCGATCACCGGCTTCACCCCGACGCAGGCTTGCCGACATTCCCAACATGCCACTCGGCGCCGTTGTCCCTGCCGATCTGACAACCACACTCTGCAAGCAAAAGAACCCGGTCGAAATCGTTCGATCTAAGGAGTTGCAGGGCTGGGGGATATCATTCGGAACCTTCGACACGGCCATGAAGGCCGACATGGCACTTCGCGGCCGGCTGCTAAGCCGGTCGGCCGACGCAGTGAACGGCCCGGTGGGCGTGATCCGCATGCCGGGCAAGGCCGGGTATGCGGCTGTCGCCTGGAAGCTCGAGCAGTCCACCAGCCTGTCGGTCTGCGCCAGCTACCGCCAAGAGCATGCACCTTGCGACGTGCTCACCCCCGAAACCTTTGCCCAGATCGCGGTCCTGACTCCCGAACCTGCCCCCAAACCCAAGCAGCAGACGACCCAAGGCTCGGACAACGGCAACGCCAAGAAGAAAAAGAAAAAGAAGTCGAACAACTAGGGATCCCGGGGATCATGATCAATCGCGTCGGATGGGGGATCGGCTTTGCGCTTGCCGCCGCGAGTCTTTATGGATTTGTGCCTAACCTAGTTCGCGCCGCCTTCAACAACGGAGTGCCGCCGGTCGAAAGTACTCTTCTCCGCACGGCAGCGGTTGCCGTCATCTTTACAATCCTCGCGGTAGCCCGCGGTGAAAAACTGTCCATCCCCAGGGCGGCCTTGCCGAGTTTCTTTGGCCAGTGCATCGCGACACTGATCATCTCAGTCGGCTACCTCGCCTCGGTCCAGTTCATCCCAGTCGGCCTGGCCGTCATCATATTCTTTTCCTTCCCGGTGCTGATCATGCTCGCGGCACCGCTCTTTGAAGGTCATGCACCAGGCAGAGGTCGTGTAGCCGTCGCGCTCTTCGCCTTTGCAGGGCTTGCAGTTGCCGTCGGGCCGGGAATAGAGTCCCTCGACATCCGGGGCATCGTCCTCGCGTCGCTGGCGTCGTTTGCCTGCGTCCTTCAGTTCTTCTCCGGGCGCAAGATTTCGTTTTACCTCACGCCGACAGTTTTTGGCGGGCTTGTTCATGTGGCAATTCTGCCTGCGGCATTCCTGATCGCGCTCTTCGCCGGCAGTGGCCGTATCCAGATGTTCCCTGGTGGGTCAGCAAGCCATCTCGGCCTGTCTTTCGCCATAGGGATCGCTCTGCTCTATGTGTGCGCCTATCTCATTCACATGCTATCCCTGCGATTTGCTCCCGCCTCGACTGTTGCACCTTACTACAATCTGGAGCCGATCATGACCACAGCGGTTGCCGCGCTGTTCCTGGGTGAAAGATTGTCGATCAATCAATATATAGGTGGAGGCATGGTGCTTGCCGCGCTTCTGGTGTCAAGCTTGGTCGGAAAAGGAAAGGTGACACAGGATGCCTGAACCTCCTATCCCGGTTGCGGTACTGACTGGCTTCCTGGGCGCCGGAAAGACCACGCTGTTGAATTTCCTGCTCAAGGATCCGTTTCTTTCCAACGCAGCGGTGATCATCAATGAGTTTGGTGATGTCGGAATCGATCATTTGCTGGTCGAACGGGCCGACGAAAACGTAATCGAGATGGCATCCGGCTGCCTATGCTGCACCATCCGAGGAGATTTGATCGACACCATTCACGATCTGCTGGGCAGGCGTGGCAGTGGCGAGATCAAGTCCTTCGACAGAATCGTCATCGAGACCACGGGCCTTGCCGACCCCGCCCCGGTCCTTCATGCGGTGATGAGTGAACCCGGCCTGCTCGCCGCGTGCCGCCTTGAAGGCGTCATTACCGTGGTCGATGCCGTCAACGGCCTGGCGACGCTCGACGCCCATCCTGAGGCGGTGAAACAGGTGGCGGTGGCGGACCGCATCGTGCTCACCAAAGTCGACCTCCTCACCGGGCGCGAGGGCGAGGATACGCTCTTTGCGATCATCGCCCGGCTGCGCAAGCTCAATCCTGCCGCCCGCCTCCTGACGACACATCGTAATGAGGCAACCGCGGAGCGATTGTTCACCATGGGCCTCTTCGATCCTACGAGGAAGACTGCCGACGTGCGGAATTGGTTAGCCATCGAAGCCTACGAGACCGGGGAAAAGCGTAATCGCAAGCGCCACCAACACGATCACGATCATCATGAACATGCCACCGCCGAACGTCACCGCCATGACACATCCCGCCACGACGATCACATCCACTCGTTCAGCTTCACCGGTACCGAGGCCATCAGCACCCAAGGGCTCGAGCTGTTTCTGGAATTGTTGAAGTCCTATCACGGCGCCAACATGTTGCGCATGAAGGGCATCGTAAAGGTGTCGGACGATCCCTCTCGTCCAGTGGTTCTGCATGGTGTCCAGCATGTCTTCCATCCGCCGACAAGACTGCCCGGCTGGCCCGACGAGGACTTGCGGACACGTCTCGTGTTCATCGTGAAGGACATCGACAAATCGATGATCGAGGGCCTGTTCAGGGCGTTCACCGATCAGATCACCGGTGGCGCCGATGCTTTCACCGACAAGACACTTTCACTCAACAGGTAAGACCATGACGCTGAAACTCTACGGACTGAAGAAATGCGGTACTTGCCAGAAGGCCGTTGCTTGGCTTGTGGAGCATGGAATCGCACACACGTTTTCGGACGTGCGGGAAAAACCGGTCACCCCTGAGCAGGTCGCCGCCTGGTCCAAGGCGCTTGGCGGCTGGGAAAAACTGATCAACCGCGGTGGATACACATGGCGCGGGTTGCCACCGGAAGAGACAGAGGCCTTGACCGAAGCCAAGGCCGTGGCACTGGCGGCGAAGTATCCCGCACTTATCAGACGGCCGCTCATTGAGCACAGGGACGGCAGCGTGACCGTTGGATTCTCCAAGAAGATTCGGGAATTGGTCGCCTGACGCGACGGATGACCAGGTTCCACACCTGGCGGCTGTTCCGACAAGTCGGATTGAGAGACAGCACGCTGCCTGTGGCCCGGCGGTCGACGTGGATGGCACGTTGCCTGGTCAGGTCACTCAGGTTTCAACGATGGTCTTGCCCCACCAGCCCGCCGACTGCATTTCCCGGAGTCGCGATACCGTGCGGTCGAATTCAAAGGCATGGTCACCTGCCGGATAGATGCTTTCGGGCGGCTGCGCCGAAGTGGCGATAAGCCTTACATGTGCATCATAGAGCGTATCGATCAGCAGCACGAAACGCTTGGCCTCATTGCGACGCTCCGGCCCGAGCGGCGGAATATGCTCCACGAAGACAGTGCGGAAGTTGTGGGCGATGGCCAGATAGTCCGGGGGTCCCAACGGCCTCTCGCAAAGATCCGCGAAACTGAACCGGGCACAGCCATGGGCGGCCTGCGGAATATGGAGCTTGCG
Organism: Alphaproteobacteria bacterium; assembly: GCA_020441605.1. The sequence goes on along the minus strand of JAGRLX010000165.1, from coordinate 3,368 downwards.
ACCGAGAACGTCGACGTCAAGTGACTCACCTTCCCGCATGTCGGTGAGCCGCAGCCAGAGATCCTGGAGCTGTGCATCTGCCACCGGTGAAAGCGGCGTCATGAATGTCTCGTGGCCTTTCACCCGTCCGAGGCGATAATCGGTGGAACCATCAAGCGAAATCACCTCGAGACGCGCACCGATCAGGCGGATGAAAGGCAGGAACAGTTGTCGGTTGAGGCCGTCACGATACAGATCTTCTGGCGGCAGGTTGGATGTCGTGACGATGACCGTTCCCGCGGCCAGCAAGCCTTCGAACAAGCGTCCCACGATCATTGCGTCGGCGATGTCCGTGATCTGCAATTCATCGAGGCACAACAAGCGGGCTTCCGCCGCCAGCACTTTGGCGACGGGGGCAATCGCATCCGGTGTATTGTTCTTGCGTGCATTGTGCAGCCGCGCGTGCACGTCCTGCATGAAGGCGTGAAAATGTGCCCGACGCTTTGGCACCACCTCGGCATTATTAAAGAACAGATCCATGAGCATGGTTTTACCGCGGCCCACGTCTCCATGGATGTAGTAGCCCTTGGGCGGTGCTTCACGCTTGCGAAATCGCGCCAGGAATCCACCCCCGCGGCGCTCTGCCAGTGCCGCTGCCAGACCGTCAAGCCGGGCTGCCACTTTCTCCTGGCCGGAATCGGCACGAATGGCGCTCTCCTCGACCCTTTGGCGATAGCTTTCGAGAACGCTGGCCATGCAATCTCAAGAAATGCTGCTCAGAAAGAAGCGCAGGAGTACGGCATAGGCCGCAACCACCGACATAAAACCAAAAGCCGAAATTGTCACCTGGAGGCGGCTCAGCGGTTGCAGGCCATAGTCGATGACGCGTGTCCGGATGTTCATGAGAAGAGCAAGACCGCCAAAGATCAAGAGCAGTACCTGCTCCGCATACCATCCGGCGGCGATAATGGCCAATCCCAACGCGATCAGGCCGAACCGGGCATAATGTCCCATGATGCGCGCCGCCACCGATCGAAGGATAACGCCGCCATCGAGCGGCTCGACCGGCAGCATGTTGAACAGATTGAGGGCAGCCGACACAAGCCCGATACTGACCGCCACATCCTGCCCAGAACCGCCGGGCCACATGTGGATGTAGACGGCGCACAGCACGGGAATGACCACGCTGAGGCCTGGCCCCATGATGGCAGCAAAGACGCTCTGACCCTGCGTGACAAAGCCAAGGCGCGGTACGGCGATCGCCCCGAGAAACGGCAGAAACACCATCCGGCCCCACGGCTGTCCGATCAACCGGTAGGCCAGCAGATGGCCGAACTCATGCACCAGGAGCGCGGCTACGAGCAGAATGGCGATGACCCATCCGAAGGCAAAGGCAAAAGTCCACAAGGTGACAAAACCAGTAGCCAGGGCAACGGCCGTAGAGATCAGCGCGTCGGTGCGGTAGTCGGGTTGGCCCGTTTCGGCTGCACCCTTGATCCGATAGGCGCTGCCCCAGAGATCGGCGCGCGCCAGCAATTGGGCGAGGAGCGGCCGGGGGCCCCATTCGTAGACAATGCGCAGCCGGGTGTCGTGGCCCTCGGCCGCGAGGGTGTAGCACATGCGAAGGAGCTGGCTATTGTGCGACTGTCCTTCGAGACCGGCGCGGCGGATATCAAGATGGGTTGGCACCTCGCGCGCAGCAACCCGGAACAGGGCCTGGGACGATTGAACCGCACCAGTGGTCAATGCCGTGACAAAGGTCAGGCGATAGACTTGATTTTCTGCGTCGATGAGATCGCACTTCACATTCGTCTTCTGCCACCGCCTGCCGTGTCCCTCGCGGAAGTCGATCAGCGCGAAGACCTGGTCGATAGGTGCATGAATCAGAACCGATGCACGGGGCTTGACCCGCCAGCGGAAGCCGAGCAGGGCGAGCAGCAAGAGAATGAAGGGTAGTTCACGACCCGCGTTCTGAATGAATTCCGGCATGTGCCCCGTTTCGCCCCTCTCGCAATGACCAGCTTTCTCCAACCGCGTCCACCCGTTCGAAGGGACGTGGCCTGAACCCCGGCTGGTCGCCCGTCAACCATGTCACAGGGCCAGTGAACAAACCGCAAATGGATGGGGCAGCGCATGCAGAAGATCGGACACTGGACGGCAGCCGCCGATCCGGTAACCGCTCCGCTACCATGTTGCCTGATTATGACCTCAGAGAGCGATGATTAACCGCGTTCATTGACCGGGAATTTACCGCAACGGTTCCACGGTCCGTGGTCACCAACGGCTGGGACGCTTGCGTGTCGAACATGACCTGGAAACGACTGATCGGCTCTCTCGTCCTGCTGTGCTCGGGTCCCGGCGCAGCCCAGGCACTGCAACTTGCCGTGCCATTCCAGGCCCGCATCAACATCGAGACGAGTTGCGCCGTGGTGGCGGACAACCTCGATTTCGGAAATGTCGGCACCATCAACGGCGGCGAGACGGCGAGCGCCACGGTGACGGTCAACTGCTCGCAGGGAACGCCCTACACGCTGTCGTTCAACCCGCTCCTGTCCATCACCGCCTATAACGGCGCGATGGTGAACGGCGCCAACAGCGTGGCCTATTCGGCCGCCCTGAACAGCGCCGGCGGCATCGGACCCGGCGCCGCCGCGATCCTCGGCCTGCTTCTTCCCCAGGCGACCCCGGCCGCCGGTATATACACCGACAACCGGACGGTCTACCTGAGCTATTGACCCCTTACCGCATCGTCGGGATCGAGAACTGGGCGCCCTCCTTGATGCCGCTCGGCCAACGCGCCGTCACCGTCTTCGTCTTGGTGTAGAAGCGCACTGAATCCGGACCGTGCTGGTTCAGGTCGCCGAAGGCCGACCGCTTCCAGCCGCCGAAGGTGTGATAGGCGAGCGGCACCGGAATCGGCACATTGATGCCCACCATGCCGATCTTGCAGCGCGAGGCGAAATCGCGCGCCGTGTCGCCGTCGCGGGTAAAGATCGCGGTGCCATTGCCATATTCATGGTCGTTCACCAGCGCCAGACCCTCGTCATAGGTTTTGGCCCGCACCACCGAGAGCACGGGGCC
>JAGRLX010000165.1:0-127 GCA_020441605.1 Alphaproteobacteria bacterium | reverse complement strand
CGGGCCATAATCGGCCTCGCGGTCGGTGGAGAGGCCGACCCGCAATTGCTCGACCCGCGGAATGAGCTTTTCCACCAGGGCATCGGCGGTGGCCTCGCCCACCGGGACGGCGACCGAGATCGCCATG
>JAGRLX010000164.1 GCA_020441605.1 Alphaproteobacteria bacterium | reverse complement strand
GGCGTCGGGATCGAGCATCGAGTCGGGCGCGTCGGCAAGTTCGGCGCGGCCGGGATTGCGGATCTGACCGTCGATCACGAAATGAGCCACATGGATGCCCCTGGGCGCCAGTTCCCGCGCCATGCTCTGGGCCAGGCCGCGCAGGGCGAACTTTCCCATGGCGAAGGGCGCCGACTGCGGATAGCCCTTCACGCTGGCCGAGGCGCCAGTGAACAGGATCGCACCCCGCCCGCGCGGCAGCATGCGCAGGGCCGCCTGCTGGGCCACGTGGAAGCCGCCCATCGCGGAGGTCATGACCGCCCGTTCGACCTCGGCGCGATCGAGATCGACGATGGGACCGCGTGCCCGCGCACCGGCATTGAAGATCACCACGTCAGGTAGCCCCATGTCGCGTTCGGCCGCGGCGAACAGGGCCGCCACCGCGGCGGGGTCGCAGACATCGCAGGCCATCGCCTTCGCGCCGGTCGCGGAACAGATCGCATCGAGCTTGCCGATGCTCCGCGCAGCCAGCAGCACGGCGAAACCTTCTTGCGCCAGCAGGTGCGCGAGACTGGCACTCAGTCCTGTCCCACTGCCGAGGATGATGGCATTTTCCCGTGTTTTCGCCATTGTCGTTCTCCCGCGACACGACCCCCGCCAATCCGGGGGACAGCAGCACCTTCGGTTTCGCCGGGGCCAATGTCAATTCGCGGTGGTTTGCCCGTTCATCGCGGGGTCCGGCGGCGTCTCATGCGGCGTGGACGATCCGTCCGCCGACGATGGTCTTGGCGATATTGGGCTTCGAGGCCGTGTAGATGATCCGTGCGAGGATGTCTTCCGGCGACAGCTTGTCGCCCAGAAGGCGGATGGTGCCCGAAGGTCTCGCCGCATCGACGACGATCGCATCGAAATGCCGGCCCGCTTCGAAAGCGCCGGTGGCCATGTCCAGAACCCGCGCGCCGCCCGCGGTGGCGAGGTGGAAGGCCGTCTGCCAGTCGACCCGCGACCCGCCCCGGCCCCGCGCGGCCGGTTCGCGCGCCGGATCGACGCCATCCTCCAGCATGCGCGAGGCCGCGACGCACATCCGCATGTTGTCGAACAGCGACGCGCTAGGCCCGCCGGAGACATCAGTGCCAAGCCCGGTGTGGACACCCTTTTCGAGAGCTGCCCGCAATGGAAAGACCGCACTGGAAAAATAGGCGTTGGACAGCGGGCAATGGGCAATGCCGGACCCGCGCGACCGGATCAGGTCCATGTCGCCGGTCGAAATCAGGTTGGAATGAGCCAGCACCGTGCGGCGGGTGAGCAGCCCGAAGCCGTCGAGGCTCTCGGCATCGGAACGCCCCATCCGTTCGATGACGTAGCCATGTTCCCAGTCGCTTTCGGAACAATGAGTCTGCACGTGGCACCCGGTCTCGGCGGCGAGTGCGCCGAGGCCACGCAAGGCCTCGTTGCTGCAGCTCGGGATGAAGCGCGGCGTAATGACGGGAAGAACCCTGGCCTCGCCATTGTCCGGATGATTGCGGATATAGTCGATGAGATCGCGCGTACCGGCCACCGCAACGGCCGCAGAATCATCGCGGTAATAGTCCGGACAGGCCGCCGCATCGTCCATCGCCACCTTGCCGACCAGCGCGCGGAGCCCCTTGGCGATGGCGAGATCAGCCAGCAGGCGCGTGGCGGGCTGATGGATGGTGGCGAACATCACCGCCGTGGTGGTGCCGTTGGCAGCGAGGTCATCGATCAGGGCGCCATAGGCCTCGCGGGCAAAATCGAGATCAGCGTATCGGGCTTCGAGGGGAAAGGTATATCGGTGCAGCCACTGTTCCAATGGCACGTCGAGCGCCACCCCGAGTTGGGGATATTGGGGGGCATGGATGTGGAGATCGACGAGTCCCGGCAGCACATAGGAGCCGGCCGGAAACTCGATCAGGCGGCCGTGCTCCGCTGCCGTGGCGCGGGCCGCGGCATATTCATCCTCCTCCGGCAGGATGACGGCGCCGATCCGGCCTTCGCCGTCAATGGTGACCAGGGCCTGCTCGAGACATGCGATGCGGCCACATTGCGGCGCATGAAAAAAAGTGGCGCAGAGCGTGAAGTTGCGAAGGCTGTGCACGTCGGCAGGTCCGGTCCTGAATGATGCATCACGGTCGCCGGCCTCGCCCGGACGTCGGGCGGGGCCGTGATGCGGGTCCTATTGCGGGATGCGGGTTTCGACGCCCTTGACCAGCCAGTTGATGCCGGCCATATCGCCATCGGCGATCACCACGCCGGCGGCGAGCTTCTCGTTGCCGTCCTGGTCGACGACCGGTCCGGTCATCGGATGGAAACTGCCGGCCGTCATGGCGGCCACCGCCGCGTCGCAGGCCGCCTTCTGCTCGGCCGTGAGATCGGGGGTGAGCGAGGCGACATGCACTGCGCCATCCTTCATGCCACCCCAGTAGGACGTGCCCTTGAAGGTGCCACTCAACACCTGTTCGGCGACCGCGGTGAAATGCGGCCCCCAGTCGATGCCCATGCCCATCAGGTATTTCTTCGGGGCGTATTTCTTCATGTCCGACGACGTGCTGATCGAATAGACGCCAAGCTCCTCGGCCAGCGCCACCACTTCGGGCGTGTCCTGGTAGAGCGAAAACAGCACGTCCGCCTGGGCGGCAACCAGCGAGCGGGCCGCCTCCTGGCTCTTGTTGGGATCGAACCAGGAATTGAGCCAGACGACCTTCACCGTGATGCCGGGGTTGGTCTTCTGGGCGCCAAGGGTGAAGCTGTTGATGATGCCGACCACCTCCGGAATCGGATAGGCGGCAACCACGCCGAGGATCTTCGACTTGGTTACATAGCCCGCCGCCAGGCCAGCCACATAGGCGGACTCGTAATTGCGGGTCTGGAAGTTGCCGAAGTTGTCGGCGAGCTTGTAGCCGCTGGCGTTGATGAAGGCGACATCGGGATACTGCTTGGCGAGCTTCAGCCCGTCGTTCATGTAGCCGAAGGAGCCGATCATCAGCAGTTTGGCGCCATCGGCGATCATCTGGTTCATGGTGCGGGCCGCATCCGGGCCCTCGGGGATGTTCTCGGCGGTGATCGCCTCGACCTTGTCGCTGAATTTTTCGACGACCTTCTTGCGGCCCTCGTCGAGCTCATGGGCCCAGCCCACGTCACCCACCGGCGACGGATAGATGAATCCCATCTTCACCTTGTCCTCGGCCCGGGCGCCGGTGGTCACAAGGGCCAGGGCGGTGGCTGAGGCGCCCATGGCGAGGAAATGTCGTCTGGTGGTCATGGTGGGGGTCTCCCTGTTGCGGTGTCAATTCTCGTTGCGATAAGTCTGTCCAAGCGCCAGAGGCCGGCTCTGCCTGAGGCGGTACTGGTCGCGTGAAATAAACGCCAATAAAAGGATGGTCACAAGATAGGGCGAGGCCGACAGGAGTTGGGAGGGAATGCGCACGCCCTGGCTCTGCAGTGACAGTTCGAGCAGCGAAATGCCGCCGAAGATGTAAGCCCCGAGCGCGATCCGTCCCGGCCGCCATGCGCCGAAGACCACCAGTGCGACGGCGATCCAGCCGCGCCCGGCGATCAGCCCCTCGGCCCAGAGGGCGGTATAGGCGATCGACAGATAGGCCCCGCCAATTCCCGCCAAGAGGCCGCCGAAGGCAATGGCGCAGAAGCGCACCCGCCGGACCGGGGTGCCGTTGGCTGCGGCGGTCCTGGGGTTCTCGCCCACCGCTCTGATGATGAGGCCGCTGCGGGTGCGGTTGAACAGAAAGGCAACGGCGAAGACCATGGCGATGCCGAGATAGACCATGACATCGTGCCGGAACAAGATCGGCCCTAGCATCGGAAGGTCGGACAGGCCGGCGATGTCGAGTTTCGGCAGCTTGGCGATGGTCGTACCCTCGAAGGGCTTGCCTATGAAGGCCGAGATCCCGAGCCCGAGAATGCCGACGGCAAGTCCGGCCGCCACCTGGTTGGCATAGAAGACGAGAACCAGCAGTGCGAAGACCGCCGAGAGAAGGGCGGCGGCGATTGCCCCCGCTGTAAAGCCCAGTACATGGGAGCCCGAGAGCGTGGCGACACCGAAAGCGGCCGCCGCGCCGGTAGCCATCATGCCTTCGACCGAGAGATTGAGAATCCCTGCCCGTTCGGCCACGGCCTCGCCGAGGGCCGCGAAGAGCATCGCCGTTGCTGCAGCCAGCGTGCCGCCGACCACGAAGATGAGGACATCGGCGCTCATGCGGCACCTCGCGTCCGGGACACCACGCGGTGGGTGAAAAGCAGCGAGCAGCCGAGATAGAAAACCAGGAGCAGGCCCTGCAGTATGGTGGCCGAGGCATTGGGGACGCCGGCCGTGACCACTGCGAAATCGCCGCCCACATAGATCAATGCCATCAGCAAACCGGCCAGCACGATGCCCAGCGGATGGAGTCCGCCGAGGAAAGCGACGATGATCGCCGCATAGCCATATCCAGGCGAGAGGTTGCGCTGCAGCATGCCAAGTGGACCCGCCACCTCGCCGACGCCGGCGAGCCCGGCGCAGGCGCCGCCAACGAGCAGGCCGATCCAGATCGAGCGCGCGGCCGAAAAACCGGCATAGCGGGCCGCATCCGGCGCCAGTCCGCCGACGATCAGCCTGAAGCCATGAATGGTGCGGGACATGAAGAGCCAGGCCAGCACGGTGACGCCCAGTCCGACGAGCAGCGAGGTATTGGCACGGGTGCCGGGGATCAGAACCCCGAAGAGCGCAGCATCGCCGAAGACGATCGACTGGGGGAAGTTCATCCCCATGGGATCACGCAGCGGGCCGGTGACAAGGTAATAGAGCAATTGCAGGGCAACGCTCGACAGCATGAAGCTGGTCAGGATCTCGCTGGCCGAGAAGCGCACGCGCAGGACGGCGGCGATCCCCGCCCAGGCGGCGCCGGCGGCGGCGCCGGCGAGCATCATGGCGGGAAGCAGCAGGACTGAATCGGACATTTCGTAGAATATCGCGAGCGCTCCCCCGGCAATGGCCCCGACGGTTAGCTGGCCCTCGGCGCCTATGTTCCAGACATTGGCCCGATAGCCGATTGCGAGTCCCTGCGCGACGAGGATCAGCGGGCCCGATTTCAGCAGCACCTCCCCGATGCCGTTGCGGCTCGACAAGGGCTGCAGGAAGAAGGCGTGGATGACGGCGGCCGGCGACTTGCCGATGAGCGACAGCAGCACCGTGCCGGAGATCAGGGTCAGCAGCACCGCCAGCAGTGGAACCGCAACCGCGGCGCGGGCCGATCTTTCGCTTCGGGGCTCGAGCCGGAAATCAAGCATGGCGTGTCGCTCCACCGTGCCGCGGCGCCGGCGCCGTGCCCGCCATGGCAAGGCCGATGGCGTTGCGGTCGAAGGGCGCCGGAAAAGCTCCGGACAGCTGCCCGCGGAACATGACATGGATGCGGCCGGCGATCTCGAGCAGTTCGTCGAGATCGTCGGAGACCACCAGCACGGCCGCGCCGCTGGCGGCGAGATCGATCAGCTTCTGGCGGATCGCAGCCGTCGCCCCCACATCGACACCCCAGGTGGGCTGGGCCACGACGATGAGCCGGGGCGCGAGCGCTGTTTCACGCCCGACGATGAACTTCTGCAGGTTTCCGCCGGACAGGCTTCCGGCCAGCGCCATCGGGCCGCTGCAGCGCACGTCGAACTGGTCGATCACCGCGGCCGCCCGCGCCTTGACGGCGACGAAATCGATCAGGCCGCGGGGGGCCATTTCCCGGGATGGTGCGGTCAGCAGGGCGTTGTCGGCGAGGGTCAGGCCGGGGACCGCGCCGCGCCCCAGCCGGTCTTCGGGGACAAAGGCCAGACCGAGCCCACGGCGCGCGCCGGGCGTGGCCGCGCCCACGGCCGTGCCTGACAGGCGGATGCGGTTCCGATCCGTGGGGGCGAGCAGGATTTCTCCCGAGATCGCCTTGACCAGCTCCGTCTGGCCATTGCCCGAAACGCCGGCGATGCCCACGATCTCACCGGGAAAAACCCGGAGCGACACGCCATCGAGCGCCGTCGCAAAGGGGTCGCCCGGCGTCAGGTCGAGGTTTTCGATGTCCAAAGCGGCCTCAGTTCCGATGGCATGGTCCCTCGGCCGCGGCGCCGGGATGTCGCTGCCCACCATCAACCTTGCCAGCTCATGCTCGGGGGTGACGGTGGGATCGACCGAGGCCACCACGCGGCCCGCCCGCATGATGGTGGCGGTATGGCAGAGGGCGCGGATCTCCTGCAGCTTGTGCGAGATGAAGATGATGCCGCGGCCGCTGTCGGCCAGGCGCCTCAGCGTCTCGAACAGTTTCGGAATGCCGCTCGGCGGCAGCACTGCCGTCGGTTCGTCCATGATGATGAGATCGGGGTCCTGGAGCAGGCAGCGGATGATCTCCACCCGCTGGCGCTCGCCGACCGACAGGCCATGCACCGGTTGGTCGGGATCGACGGCGAGGTCGAGGGATGCGCCCACCTCGCGGATTCGCCGCGCAAGTTCGCGCAACGGGAGCGGCAGCGCGAAGGTCATGTTCTCGGCCACGGTCATGGTCTCGAACAGCGAGAAATGCTGGAACACCATGCCGATGCCAAGCGCCCGCGCCTGGGCGGGTCCGCGCGGGGCAATGGCGCGGCCCTTCCATGTCATCTTGCCGGCGTCAGGCTGGGTGACGCCGAAAATGATCTTCATCAGCGTCGACTTGCCTGCGCCGTTTTCACCGAGGATGGCGTGGATGTGCCCCTTGCGGAAACGGATCGACACGTCGTCATTGGCAACGACGGACGGATAGCGCTTGGTGATGCCCGAAAGCTCAAGCAAAACCTGTTCCGCCTGCTGCGGTGCCGTGGTCATCTGCCGCGCTGTTCCCCAATCCTGCATGGGAACCATGGCGCAAATCGCCATGGACAACAATCCCCGGCCGGTTACAATTCAACAACAACGGGATGGATGGCAATGACCGGGATGGGCAACGGCAACACGCAAGCGGTTCTTGATCTGTGGCACGTGCTGGGCGCAGTGGCGGACATGCCGCTGGGCAAGGTTCGCCGCACGAAGTTGCTCGGTCAGCCGATTGCGCTGGCGATCAGCGCGGATGGCGCCGCGCATGTCTGGCGGGTGTCCGGCGATCTCGCCGATGGCTGCGAATTCGTGCCGTCGATGGTGGCGGAGCCGCTACCCAGTCAGCAGACCTATGGGTATGTCTGGACCTGTCTCGGCACCCCGAAGACCGATCTCTTCGCAATCCCCGAATATGCCGAAAGCGACCGCCGCAACATGAATGCAGCCACCTTCCTGGTGCATGTCTCGGCTCCGCGCGCCGTCGAGAATTTCCTCGACATGGGCCACTTTCCCTTCGTCCATACCGACTATCTCGGGGTGGAAAGCCATCCGGAAGTCAAGGACTACACGGTCGAGGTCTCCGAGGAACGCGGCGAGATCCTCGCCACACGCTGCCGCTTCTTCCAGCCCATGGCGGCCCTCTCCGCCAAGGGTGGCATGGAGGTGGAATATGTGTACCGGGTGCCCCATCCCTATTGCGCCATACTCTACAAGTCGAGCCCGCCGGCGCCAGGCCGTCTCGATGTCATCTGCATCTTCCTGCAGCCCATCGACGAAGAGCATGTCGCCGCCAACATGCTGATGAGCGTCATCGACCACGACAGCACCGATACCCAGATCAAGGCCTTCCAGCAGATGATCTTCGCCCAGGACAAACCGATCCTCGAGAACCAGGTGCCCAAGCGCCTGCCGCTCGATCCGCGTGCCGAGATGCCGGTACGCGCCGACAAGAGCTCCATTGCCTACCGCCGCTGGCTCAGCGAAAACGGCTATACATATGGCACGATCCCGGCCGCCGCATGAGCACCGCAGAGCATACCACCTCATCACATGAAACGTCCGGCATGACATCTTTCCGCAGCCACTGGTTTCCGGTCGCGGCGGTGCATGATGTCCCGTTCCGCCATGTCCATCAGGCCGAGCTTCTTGGCCAGGAACTGGCGGTCTGGCGCGCCGATGATGGCTTTGTCAATGTCTGGGAGAACCGTTGCCTGCATCGCGGCGTGCGCCTCACGCTCGGCATAAATCTCGGTGACAGCCTGAAGTGCCAGTATCACGGCTGGCTCTATTCGTCGCGTAGCTCCGCCTGCACCTATATCCCGGCCCATCCCGAGAACGCGCCTGCCCGTCTGATCTGCAACAAGGTCTATCCGGCAGTCGAGCGTTATGGCCTGATCTGGTCGCGCCTCGACGGCGATCCGGACATGGCGCCGGTTCCGGCGCTGGAGGACAGGCCGTGGCTGGCGCTTCGCGGCATACCGGTGAAGGCTCCGGCCGACCGGATCGAAGCACTGCTGGTCCGCGAGGGTTTCACGCGCTGCACCGATTTCATGTTCAGGAACGACGATGACGGTCTCGTTCTCATGGTGCAACCTGAAAACACCGGGCGCTGCGTCCTGCGGGGGCTGGCGCGCGAAACGCCGCAAGCGGACGACCTGAAGGTGCTGCTGGATTGCAACGTGCGCCTCATCGGATTGCGCGATGCGGTGGAGGCCCGGCAATGATCACGCTCTATGACTACGAGCTGTCGGGCAACTGCTACAAGATCAGGCTGCTGCTCGGCATTCTGGGCATTGAGGCCCGCCGCCACGCCATCGACTTCTATCCGGGCCGTGAACACAAGAGCGCCTGGTTTCTCAAGCTCAATCCGCTGGGCCAGCTTCCGGTAATCGACGATGACGGATATATCCTGCGCGATGCGCAGGCCATTCTGGTCTATCTTGCCAGCAAGTACGACGCCACGAAACAATGGTATCCGACCGACGATCCCGCATCGCTCGGTGAGATCGCGATGTGGCTGGCCTTCGCCGACTCCATCACCGCGACCGCATCGGCGGCCCGGTTGCACGACGGCCTGTTCTACGATCTCGATATCGAGGCCGCCCGTGCCGGTGCCCACCACTTGTTCGGCATTCTCGACGAACATCTCTGGTTTGGCGAACACCAGGACCGCTACTGGCTTTGCCGGCGCGCCCATCCGACCGTGGCCGATATCGCCTGCTTTCCCTATGTCATGCTCAGCGAGGAAGGTGGCATCGGACGCCAAGACTACCCGGCAATCCGCCGCTGGTGCGACCGGGTGAAGCGCGTCGACGGCTTCTCCGTCATGCCGGGAATCTTTCCTGCCGGTCCGGGCCCGGATGAATGAATGACGTTTATCATGGATTGACAGGAACACCGGAAGCGATAATGTTTCCATCGAGGTGAACCTCTGCCAGGCGTCACGCCACGGAAGGAAGCGGTGTCACTTCAATGTAAACGTCATATCATCCGTGTACGGAGTTAGGACGGCTTGCACTGCTCGACCAGGAAAAACAAGAGAGGGCTATCAAAGACCTCGGGCGACGGCACCTGAACGGTGCCTGGTGTTTCATGCTTTGTGCCGACGGCGAAAGCAGCAGAAGCGCCGACTTTACCAAGCAAAGGATCTACGGGAAGACCCAACCATGATGAAGACTTTCTTGAAAGTGCTTGCCGGCAGCGTCACCGGCCTTGCTATGACGACGGCGGCCATGGCTGGCCCCGAGATCGTCTCCGGGCCGGGCACGACGCCCGAATGTTTCGCGCCATTCAAGGCCGATACGAAATACATGAAGTTTCCGGCCAAGGAAGGCCCCTATCGCATCGCGCTCGCCAACGGCTTCGTCGGCAACACCTGGCGCATCCAGATGATCAAGACCGCCAAGGCTTATTCGGAACAGCCGGACGTGGCCAAGGACATCAAGGAATTCAAGGTTGTCTCGACCGGCACGGACGTTGCCGCCCAGATCGCCGCCATCGAGAATTTCATCAACTCGGGCTATGACGCCATTCTCACCATCGCGGTGAACCCGACCGCCTTCACGCCGGTCATCAAGAAGGCCAACAAGGCCGGTGTGGTGCTCGTTCCCTTCGACAACGTCCTCGACAGCGAGGAAATCATCCAGGTGAACGAAGATCAGCTCGAAATGGGCAAGATCATGGGCCGCTGGCTGCGCAAGACCGTGCCGAACGGTGGCAAGATCCTCGAAATCCGCGGCCTGCCGGGCAATTCGGTGGACCGTGACCGCCACTTGGGCTTCCGCGAAGTCATGGAAGCCTCGGATGCGCCGAAGTACGAGATCATCGAAGTGGTCGGCAACTGGGATGACGGAACGGCCCAGAAGGTCGCCGCCGACGCCATCGCCGTTCACAAGAAGTTCGACGGCATGTTCGTGCAGGGCGGTTCGACCGGCGCTGTCCGCGCCTTCATGGATGCCGGCCATCCGTTCATCCCGGTGGCGGGCGAAGCCGAGAATGGCTTCCGCAAGCTGTGCGCCGAAAATGCCGACAAGGGCCTGCTGTGCTCGTCGGCTGGCCAGTCTCCTGGCCTCGTCGCGATCTCGATGAAGACGGCGATCACCGCGCTCAAGGGCGAAGTCCTGCCGCAGTATGTGTCGGTGCCGATCCCGCTGGTCGAGCATCCCGACTTCAAGGCGGGCGAGAACTACTATCCCGACCTCGGTGACAACTTCTTCACGCCGAACGAATTCCCGCCCTGCGGCGTGAACATCAAGGCGACCGAGATCATGGGCAAGTCGGAGTCCGACCAGTAGGACCAGTCCGGACCCAGCAACCGGCCGGCGGATGATGCTGCATCATCCGCCGGTGTGCTGGCCGGGTGCGCCCATGGCGGATCGCAAACCTCTCCTTGAACTGAAGGGCGTCTCCAAGCGCTATGGCGGCATCGCGGCGCTGACGGAGGTCGATTTCACCGCCTATCCAGGCGAAATCCATGCCGTTCTCGGCGAAAACGGGGCCGGCAAGTCGACGCTCATCAAGATTGCTTCGGGCGTCACCGATGCCAGCGAAGGCGAAGTGCTCGTCGACGGAAAACCCGTGCGCTTCCGTTCACCCCTCGAAGCGATGCAGGCGGGAGTCGTCTGCGTTTTCCAGGAATTGTCGCTGCTGCCAGACATGACGGTGGCCGACAACCTGTCGATGGTCGACCCGCCGACCCGTGGCGGCCTGATCGATGCCAGGGCCCAGCGGGCCCGCGCCGTGGAACTCCTGAAGCGGGTCGGCTGCGAGGATGTCCATCCGCTCGATTTGGTCAAGAACCTGCCGCTGTCGCGCCGGCAGATGGTGGAAATCGCCAAGGCGCTGGCCAAGAAGCCGAAACTCCTCATTCTCGACGAAGCGACATCGGCGCTCACCGCCAAGGATGTCGAACGCATCTATCTGATCATCCGGGAACTGCGCGCCGAAGGCGTGGGCATTCTCTACGTGTCGCACCGCATGCACGAGATCGAGGCCCTTGCCGACGTGGCGACCGTTTTCCGCAACGGCCGCAAGATCGAGACGTTCCGCAAGGGCGAGCGCACGGTGCACGAGATCATCCAGATGATGATCGGCCGCGAGGTGACGCATCACTATCCGCCGAAGCCCGATTATGACGACAGCCGTCCGGAAGCCATGCGCGTCTCCAACCTGTCCTGGGGCCGCGAGCTTCGCGACATCTCTTTCAGCGCCGGCAAGGGCGAAATCGTCGGCCTGGGCGGACTCGATGGCCAGGGCCAGCGCGAACTCCTGCTGGCGCTTTTCGGTGTCCTGCGCGGCGTCGACGGGACCGTGACCATCGACGGCGAACAGCTGGCATTGTCCGGTCCGCGGCCGGCCATGCGCGCCAGGCTGCCAGTCGCCCTCATCCCCGAGGACCGCAAGGTCGAAGGCCTGATGTTGCCGATGAGCGTGCGCGACAATCTCACCCTGGCCTCGCTGCCGCAACTCCGGTCGGGCCTCGGCATAGACGCCCGCAAGGAAGCGGAGGCGGTCAAGACGATGATCGAGCGCATCCAGATCAAGGCGCCGGATATCGATGCCCCGGTGGCGACGCTCTCGGGCGGCAACCAGCAGAAGGTGGTACTGGCCAAGTGGCTGATGACCGAGCCCGGCATCATCCTGCTCAACGATCCCACGCGCGGCATCGACGTCGGTACCAAGCAGGAGATCTACAAGCTGCTGCGCAACCTGGCCGCCGAAGGGCGCACCATCATCTTCTATTCGACCGACTATGCCGAGCTGATCGGATGCTGCGACCGTGTGCTCATTCTCTATGGCGGCCGCATCACCCGCGAGCTCAAGGGCGAAGAGTGCACCGAGCACAATATCGTGGCGAGCGCCCTCAATGTCGACGCCGTTCCGGAGTATGCCGCGTGACCGATCTCCGCTATCACCTCTCGCACAATCTGGGCACGATCACGGCCATCGGCCTGTTCGTGCTGATGTTCGCCATCTATATCGGCAATCATGAGGCAGGCCTCACTCCGGCCGTGGCCACCACCGCCGCCAACAAGGCGGTGCTCCTGGCGCTTGTCGCCATGGCCCAGACCCTGCCGGTCCTCACCCGCGGGCTCGATCTTTCGGTCGGCATGATTTTCGTCCTGGCCAACTGCATCGCCTCGTATCTTCTTACCGGCGACATGGGCGTGGCTCAGGGCATTGTCCTCTGTGTTCTCGTCGTCGCGGTAGGGGTGGTTGCCGGCTTCATCAATGGCGCCATCGTGGTGTGGGGCCGGCTGCAGCCGATCATCACCACCCTGGCCACCGGCGCGGTCTATTACGGCATCGCGCTCTATTTCCGGCCGACGCCCGGCGGCGACGTGCAATATGAGATCGCCGATTTCGTCACCGGCCAGATCTTCGGCACCGTTCCCACTGCGCTCATCGTCCTGCTGGCGGTGGTCGTTCTGGTGTGGATTCCCTACCGCAGCTCGCCGCTCGGCCGCGCCGCCTATGCGGTGGGGTCCAACGAGCAGGCCGCCTACATGTCGGGCGTCCCGGTCGAGAAGGCCAAGATTCTCGCCTATTCCCTTGGCGGATTCCTTGCTGCTCTCGGTGGACTGATCCTGACCTTCAACACCTATTCGGGAGAGGCCTCCGCAGCCATCGGCGGCACTTATACGCTGAACTCGATCGCCGCCGTCGTGATCGGCGGAACCTCGTTGTTCGGCGGCTGGGGATCGGCCATCGGCTCGATCTTCGGCGCTTTCGTGCTGCGCACCATCGAGGATCTTCTCTTCGTCTTCGATCTGCCGCCCCTGTGGCAGCCGCTGTTCCAGGGCGTGGTGCTTCTGGTGGCGATCAGCCTCGGCGCGGTGCGCGTCTTCCGCATCCGCAACCGGTTGGAGCTCTTCACATGACGGCCAAGGCAATCGCGCAACGGATCGGCCTCGACCTGCCGGTGGCGGTGGCCTTCGCCTGCATCATCGTGCTGTTGTTCGCAGGCTCGCTCTATTCCTCGGAGTTCCTTTCGCCGGACTATCTGTTGCAGCAGCTTCAGGTCGGCGCGTTCCTGGGCATCGTCGCGTCGGGCGCCATGATGGTGATCCTCCTCGGCCACATCGACCTGTCGATTCCCTGGACGGTCACCCTCGGGGCCATGATGGCCACGGCTCTCGGCGGCTGGATCGGACCTGTCGGCGTCTGGCTCGCCATTCCCTTCGGCCTGCTGTGCGGCACGTTCATCGGCGTCCTGAACGGTCTCGGCGTCGCCTATCTGCGCCTGCCCTCGATGATCTTCACTCTCGGCATGAACGCCGTGGTGCAGGGCCTCATGGTATTGCACACCGGCGGCTTCGCGCCCCAGGATCACGCCACCGATGCCATGCATTTCCTCGCGGTGAAGCGCAGCCTGTTCGGCATTCCCAACGCCCTTTTCGTCTGGGCCGCGGTTGGCGCCATCGTCATCTTCCTGCTGCGCCGCACCGCCTTCGGCCGCGCCGTCTATGCCATCGGCAATCGCGAGCCCGTGGCCTATCTCTCCGGCATCAACACCAATGCCGTGCTGATCGGTTGCTTCGCCTTCTGCGGCGCCTGTGCCGCCTTTGCCGGCGTGCTGCTGGCCGGTTATTCGACCAAGGCCTACCAGGCGATGGGCGACGCCTATCTTCTGCCCGCCATCGCTGCGGTGGTGCTTGGCGGCACCAATATTCTCGGTGGACGCGGCAATTACCTCGGCACCATTGCCGGCGTCATCCTGATCACCCTGCTGCAGTCGATCCTGTCGGTGATGCAGATGCCGGAAGCCGGGCGCCAGGTCATATATGGTGTCGTCATCATCGGCATGCTGCTGCTCTATGGGCGGGGTGCGCGGACCAGAAGCTAGGAGGGTCTCATGGCAGCAATTCTGTTGAACAACGTGAGCGTCTGGGACGGCGACAATGATGCTGCCTATGCCGGCGAGGTACTGGTCGAGGGCAACCGCATCAAGGCCGTGGCCCGGGGCAAGAACCAGATTTCCGCCGAGAAGGCCTCTGAGGTGATCGACGGCCAGGGCATGTTCCTCATGCCCGGCATGGTGGAGGGGCATTGCCACCCAAGCTTCGTCGGCATTTCGACCAATGCCGAACTCGGCCGGGTCGCGCCCGAGCGCCACACCATCCTCACCACGGCCAATGTCAAGTTGTTGCTCGAGCATGGCTTCACCTCGATCTTCGAGGCCGCCTCGGCCAAGCCGATGATCGGTGTTGCGGTGCGCGACGCGATCAACGAAGGCGTGATCCCGGGTCCACGTATGCGCGCCTCGAGCCCCGAGGTCACGGCCACCGCCGGGCTGGGTGACGAACGCCGCCGCCACATTCATGAAGAAAGCTTTGGGCTCACCGCCGACGGGCCCGTCGAGTTCCGCAAGGTGGCGCGCGAGTGCGTGCGCGACGGCGTCGACAATATGAAGATCAACATTTCGGGAGACGAATTCGTCAGTCATGCCCGTGCCGAAATCACCACGCTGGAAGATGACGAACTCTCCGCCTTCGTCAGCGTGGCCCATGGCTACGGCAAGATGGTCGCGGCCCATGCGCGTTCATCGAAGAGCGTGAAGATGGCGGTGAAGCACAAGGTCGACTGCATCTATCACTGCGACTTCGCCGACGAGGAAGCCCTCGACATGCTCGAGAGCGTCAAGGACACGTCCTTCGTCGGTCCGGCCTTTGGCCTGGTGCACAATTGCACCATCGAGGGCGAACGCTATGGCTTCAGCAAGGAACTGGCTGAATCCATGCATCTCTTCCGCAAGTTCGAGGCCACCTGCGAGACCTATCACAAGATCAGGAAGCGCGGCATCCGCGTGGTGGTCGGCGGCGACTACGGGTTCTCGATCACACCCATGGGCCAGAATGCCCGCGACATCGGCCACTTCGTGAAGTACTTCGGCTATTCGCCGGCCGAAGCCCTGCGCTGCGCCACCAGGATCGGCGGAGGTCTGATGGGCCACGATGGCGAGCTTGGCGTGATCCGCCAGGGGGCACTGGCAGATCTCCTGCTGGTGGACGGCAATCCGCTGGCCGACCAGTCGGTACTTGTGGGTCCGGACCGTTTCGCCATGATCATGAAGGATGGCCAGCTCTATCGCGATCCGCGTCAGCGCAATGCCAGCGCGAAGCAGGTTGCCGCCGAGTGATCGACGACCCGCCACTGCTGGAGATCGCGGCCCCGTCAAGACGGCCATCGTTGGCGGAAGTGAATCAGTTCCGCGGCGCGCCCACAAGCTTCATCGTCGATGCCATGGGCGGGCGCGGCGCCATGGACTGGCGCATCAAGCCGGTGGGACAGGTGCTGCCTTTTGCCGGCGTGGCGCTCACCTGCCATTGTGGTCCGGCTGACAATCTGGCGCTCTGCGCCGCCGTGGCCCAGTGCCAGAAGGATGACGTGCTCATTGCCGCCACCGACCAGTGCACCGTGACTTCGGTGGTGGGTGACCTGCTGCTCGGCATTGCCGCCAACCGTGGTGCGGTGGCCTTTGTCACCGACGGATTGGTGCGCGATCAGAATGACATCGAGGCACTTGGCCTGCCCTGCTATGCCATGGGGGCCACGCCGAACTCGCCGGCGCGCAACGGGCCGGGCAGCGTCGGCCTGCCGGTAACCTGCGGCGGGCTTCCGGTGGCCTCGGGCGATGTGATCGTCGGCGACCGTGACGGCGTTGTGGTCGTCCCACACGCCCTGATCGATGACGTGGTATCGCGGCTCGCGGCCGTGCGCGAGTCCGAGGCGGCGATGCTGGCCAAGGTGAAGGGTGGCTTGAGCGAGGTCGGGTTTATTGCCGATCTCCTGGCCGGGGATCGTGTGCGCCGGATCGGCGGCTGAGACGATGCGGATTGCGGTGATCGGTGCGGGCAGCATGGGCTCGGTGCTTGGCGGCAAGCTCGCGCGCGCCGGAACCGACGTCACGCTCTATGATTCGAACCGCAACCACATCGATGCCATACGCGACAGGGGCCTCACCGTCACCGATCCGGATGGAAGCTTCACCCTGCCGATTGTGGCCACCACGGACATAAGCATGATTGCCGATGCCGATGTCGCGCTTGTGCTGGTCGACAGCAATGCGACCGCCGTCGTGGCGCCACTTCTCCGGGCCGTTCTGAAGTCCGATGGCGCCGCCCTCACGCTGCAGAACGGCATCGGCAATGTCGAGGTCCTGGCCGACGCCCTGGGTGACCACCGGGTGCTCGCCGGCGCCACCTTCATCAGCGCCGCGATGATCGGCCCGGGCCATGCGCACAACACGAATATTGGCGACACCGTACTGGGCGAGAGTGTGGGCGGCCCGTCGGACCGCGCCTCATCGCTTGCCGCACTATTGCGGCTGGCCGGCCTTCCAGCCACTGCCAGCGGCAATGCCATGGGCCACGTCTGGTCGAAGTTCGCCCTGAACTGCGCGCTCAATCCGCTTTCGGCCCTCACGCGCCTGCGTCCTGGCGAAGTGATCCGCCACGCCGCCATGGCAAGGCTGCTGGACGATCTCATTGCCGAGATCCTCGCCGTCGTGTCGGCCAAGAGGATCACGCTGCCGGAGACCGATCCGGCGAAACACATCCGCGACCACGCCTGGCTGCGCTACAACCGCCCCTCGATGCTCCAGCACCTTGGGGCCCGGCGCCCGACCGAGATCGGCAGCCTCAACGAGGCCCTGGTGCGCGAGGCCGACAGGCTCGGCGTTCCGGTGCCCGCGAACCGGACTATCGCGGCGCTGGTCCGCGGCCTCGAGGCCCGCAACGCCCGCGGGGATCAGGTCGACGAGAAATTGCTGGAAGCCGACGCAGAAGCAGAGTTTATACGGGCAGTCGCGAAACCCTCGCCGCAGCCTGAAAACGGAGGTACCCGATGATCGACTTTCCCATCGTCGACACCCATGTCCATCTGCTCGACCAGAAGCGCTTCAAATACAGCTGGGCCAAAGGCGCCCCCAAGCTGGCCCGCGACTGGAGCATCGACGATCTGGCCGGTCTGGCCAAGACCTATCAGGTCGAGAGCATCGTCTTTGTCGAGGTCGATGTCGACATGCCGCAATATCTCGACGAAGCTGACTGGGTACAGTCGATCGCCGATGCCGATCCCCGCCTCAAGGGTTGCGTTGCCTGCCTGCCGCTCGAGAGGGGGCCGGTGCTCGAGCCGGAAATGGCCCGGATCGCAGATCTCAAGGTGGCGCGCGGCGTGCGTCGGCTGATCCAGAACCAGCCCGATCCGGAATTCGTGCTGATGCCCGATTTCCTCGCTGCCCTCAGGCTTCTGCCGAAATATGGCCTGTCGTTCGACATCTGCATCTTCCATCATCAGCTGCCAAATACGCTCGAGATGGTGCGGCGCTGCCCGGACGTCTCCTTCGTGCTCGACCACATCGCCAAGCCCGGCATCAAGGCCGGACTGTTCGAACCCTGGGGCCAGCACATGAAAGACATGGCGGCGCTGCCCAATGTCGTCTGCAAGCTCTCGGGCGTCACCACCGAAGCCGATCATGCCAGCTGGACCCGCGATCAGCTCCGGCCCTACATCGATCATGTGATCGACTGCTTCGGCTTCGACCGAATCATGTATGGCGGCGACTGGCCGGTCTCGGAGCTCGCCGGAAGTTACACCAACTGGCTCGAGGTGCTGGACTGGGCCACGGCGGGATGCACGCCCGAAGAGAAGCGCAAGATGTTCCACGACAACGGCATCCGGGCCTACCGTCTTGACCGATGAATCACGTGGCACTTCGGCGGATAGTCCTCGACGTGATGGGCGGAGCAGCCAGGCAATGCCGCCCGGCAACCGGGACGGGCGCGACCGAGCCGGGGCGGACTGTCTCGTGAACCAGGGTCGAGGCTAGCAGTGGAACTGTCGGTTCTCGATCTGGCGCCCGTAGCCGAAGGCAAGACGCCCGCCGATGCGTTGCGCCAGGCGCGCGATCTCGCCCGCCACGCCGAACGGCTGGGTTACCGGCGCTACTGGGTGGCCGAACACCACAACATGCCCGGTATCGCCAGTGCGGCAACCGCGGTGCTGATTGGCTATGTCGCGGAAGGCACCAGCACCATCCGCGTCGGCGCCGGCGGCATCATGCTTCCCAACCATTCGCCGCTGGTCATCGCCGAGCAGTTCGGTACCCTGGAGTCACTCTATCCCGAGCGAATCGATCTCGGCCTCGGCCGGGCGCCTGGCACAGACCGCCAGACCCTTGCAGCCTTGCGCCGCAGCCCGGAGGCAGCCGAGACGTTCCCGCAGGACGTGCTCGAACTGCAAGCCCTGCTCGGTCCGCTGCAACCGGGCCACACAATCCAGGCCGTCCCCGGCACCGGCACCAACGTGCCGCTGTGGATTCTCGGGTCCAGCCTCTACGGGGCGCAACTCGCCGCACTCCTCGGCCTGCCCTATGCCTTCGCGTCCCATTTCGCACCCGATGCGCTGTTCCAGGCCCTCGACATCTACCGCGCGAGGTTCCAGCCCTCGCCCACCAATGGCAAATCCTACGCGATGGCCGGGGTCAATGTGATCGTCGCCGACACCGACGCGGAGGCACGCCGGCTCTTCACCTCGCTACAGATGCGTTTTGCCGGCATGCTGCGCGGCGACCGCGGCCTGATTGCGCCCCCCATCGACGATATCGAGACCTACTGGACGCCGGCGGAGAAGGCGCAGGCATCGCGCATGCTGGCCTGCTCCTTCGTCGGCGCGCCGGACACCGTACGGGCCGGCCTGCGGCGCTTTTCCGAAAGCACCGGCGTCGATGAACTGATGGTGGCGACGGCGGTCCATGACCATGCCGCCAGGCTCCGGTCCTACGAATTGCTGGCCGGATTGGCGACGACGCTCTGACTGGCGGACCGGCGCGTTCCTTCTGGCCTTGCTGTCAGCCCGAGTTCAGCCCGAAAATGGTCGGCGGTAAGGCGGAGCCCCTCTCGCAGGACGACCTTCGGGGTCCATCCGAGGACCTCGCCGGCGAGCGTGATATCCGGCCGTCGCTGGCGTGGATCGTCGGCCGGCAGATCCGCGAACACCAGAGATGATGCGCTACCGGTCTCTTCAAGAACGAGCCTTGCCAATTCCAGCATGGTGAACTCGGCCGGGCTTCCGAGATTGACCGGGCCAGCAAACGCCGCCGGACTGTCCATCAGCCGCAGAAACCCCTCGATCAGATCGTCGACATAGCAGAAGGACCGGCTCTGATTGCCCTGGCCGTAGATGGTGAGCGGTCTGCCCTGCAGGGCCTGCACCAGCAGATTGGACACAACGCGCCCGTCCTCGAGGTCCATGCGCGGTCCATAGGTGTTGAAGATCCGTGCCACCTTGATCTCGACGCCGAGCTTGCGCCGATAGTCGAAGCACAGCGTTTCGCCTATGCGCTTGCCTTCGTCGTAGCAGGCCCTGGGGCCGATGGGATTGACGCTGCCGCGGTAGGATTCGACCTGCGGATGCACGTCGGGATCGCCATAGACCTCGGAGGTGGAGGCCTGGAAGAACCGCGCGCCGCATTGGCTCGCAAGACGCAGCATGTTGTCGGTCCCGATGAAACAGGTGCGCAAAGTGGAAATGGGATCGGATTGGTATTTCGGAGGGGACGCAGGACAGGCCAGATGGAAGATCCGGTCATACGATCCTTCGAAGGGATCGACGACGTCATGCTGCTGGAACCGGAAGCGGTCGTGGCCTTCGAGATGGGCCAGGTTCCGCAACGCCCCGGTCTGCAGGTTGTCGATGGCGGTAACCCGGTGGCCCAGCGCGATCAACCGGTCGCAGAGGTGCGATCCGAGGAAGCCGGCACCGCCCGTCACCAGTATCCGCATCATCCGCTCTGTTTCCCGCCTGGCATGACTGTGTCGCGTCCCAGCGAGACATAGTGAAGACCAAGCGCACGGGCCTCGGACAGCGTAAACATGTTGCGCAGGTCGATGAGGCAGGGCGAGGTCATGCGCTGCACGAGGCCCGGCCAGTCGGCTGTCCGGAACTCGTGCCATTCGGTGAGGATCAGGGCCGCATCGCTGCCCGAGACCGCATCGGTGAGGCTTCCCGCATAGTGGACGTCCAGGGCCTGCAAGGCGTTGCGCGCGTTGCCAGCGGCGATCGGATCATAGGCCCGCAGCGTCGCCCCCTCGCGGGCCAGCAGCGGCAGAATGGACAGCGCCGGCGAATCCCGCACGTCGTCGGTGTTGGCCTTGAAGGCAAGCCCCAGCACGGCGATGGTCTTGCCGGACAACGTGCCGAGTGTATCCCTGATCTTGTCGACCATGAGTTGCTTGTGCCGCTCGTTGACCCGCACGACAGTCTCGACGATCTCGACCTGGCTGTCAAAATCCCGGGCGGTCTTGATCAGCGCGACCGTATCCTTCGGAAAGCACGAGCCGCCATAGCCTGGTCCGACCTTCAGGAACTTGTTGCCGATGCGGTTGTCGAGGCCGATACCAAGTGTCAGTTCCTCGATGTCGGCGCCGACCTGCTCGCACAGGCGCGAGAGTTCGTTCACGAAGGTGATCTTGGCGGCCAGGAAGGCATTGGCGGCATATTTGATCAGCTCGGCGGTTTCTACCGTGGTGGTGACCACCAGCGGCCGGCCCTGGCGGGTGAGGGGCCGATAGAGTTCCTCGAGCATCATCCGCGCTCTCTCCGAACGGCTGCCCACCACGATCCGGTCGGGGTTCATGAAGTCGTCGATAGCACAGCCCTCGCGCAGGAACTCGGGATTGGACGCGATGGCGAAATCGCCTTCCGGAAGCACCTCCCCGACGATCCGCGACATCTCGCGGCTGGTCCCTACCGGCACCGTCGACTTGGTGACGAAGACCGCGTATTCGCGCTTGCCCTCGAATGCCCTGATGGTCTCGGCGATTTCCCGGGCGGCGCGGAAGACAGCGCCGAGATCGGCCCCGCCATCCTCGCTGCGCGCCGGAGTCTCGACGGCAATGAAGTAGAACTGGGCACCCCGCGCCACCGCCTCGGACAGATCGGTTGTGAAGCGCAAGCGCCCCCGCTGGCGGCTGGCGGCGATCAGATCGGCCAGTCCCGGCTCGTAGATCGGCACCCGTCCCGCGAGCAGTGTCGCGATCTTGTCGGTGTTCTTGTCGACGCAGGTGACCTCGTGACCGATCTCGGCCAGGCACGTCGCTGTGACAAGGCCGACATAGCCGGCGCCGATCATGCATATCCGCATAGAAATTGTTACCCTGCCCCGGTGGGCGCAAGTTTCGGTTGGCTCATGGTTTCGTCGACCTGCCTATAGAGGAACAAGGCAGGATCATTCAACTGCATGAAACTTTCATGAATCTTGCGCCAGACTACCGGGCCCGCCTGAACCGGCCGACGTGTCAAGTCCGTTTCACGGCATTGCGGCCGAAGACATAGGCCCCGGCGGCCAGAATGAGGACTGTACCGACCATCGTCCAGAAATCGGGAACATCGCCGAACACAGCGATGCCGAAGATCACCGCTGCAAGGATCTGGAAGTAGGTGAAGGGCGTGAGAATGTTGGCGGGCGCCAGAACGAAGGCCTTTGCCAGGTAGTACTGGGCGATGCCGAAGCTTGCACCGATGCCGAAGAACGCAAGCCAGGCGTGAAGATCGGGGGGCCGCCAGTCCAGAGCGGCCAGAGGTATCGCCACCACGGTGCCGATCAGCAAGGTCCAGGCCAGGGTGGTCGTGGGGTCTTCCCCCGCCGTTCCCAGCTTGCGGGTGAACAATTGCAGCAGGGCGTAGAACAGCGCGCCAAGCGCCGGCAAGACCGCATAGACGGAAAAGGCTTCGAACCCGGGCCGCGCCACGATGAGCACTGCAAGGAAGCCGACGCCGACACCGAACCAGCTCGAGGCGTTCACCCTTTCGCCCAGCATCCAGCCGGACAGGGCGACCACGAAAAACGGTCCGGCGAAGAGAATGACGGTGGCATCGGCGAGCGGCAGATTGTGGACGGCGACGACCATGAGGCCGCCGATGATGGCCGGGGTCAGGCCACGGGCGATCTGAAGTCCCGCCATCCGCGTCTGGAACACGCGGTTCCACCGGGCCGGGCCGATGGCGAGCAACAGGGCCGGAAAAGCCAGCGCATAGCGCGCCAGCATGACCTGCCCGAAGGAATAGGGTCCGATCACCACCTTGCTGAAGCCGTCGACCAGGGCGAAGCAGCCCACCGATATGATCAGGAAAAGAATGCCGCGGGAGGTCTCGCTGAGGCGGGAATCGATCTTCATGGCGCCACCTTGCAACAGGCCGACCCCGCTTCCTAGTGGATTTGGGGCGGAGCAGGGTTCCGGAATCCGTAGGCGAAAGAACCGGTCGATGGCGGGCATGGCCTGGAATGTCGTGCAACATGGGCGGTAAATTGCCGGGGCCATTCCCGCCCGCGGCAGCCTTGTGGCGGTCGAACTCCGATATGGTGGTTCGCATACCGGCAGCCCCCTGACGCGCGAGCCTCTGCTGGCGACGTCCATGTCCATGGCGGTCACGGCTATCTGCCGTTCCAGTTCCTCCCGCCCCGCCAGCCCGTTTTGATCGAGATCAATGCCAGGCGGGCGGCGTGGCAACACTCTTCGCGTGTAAACAAGGAGTTCTGACATGTCGAAGACGGGCGAAATCGGATATTGCTGGCGGGCGGAAGAAAATGTTTCGCTCCAGCAGTCGGAACAGGATTGCAAGCAACAGCATGGCTGCGCCAGCGGCCCCTGCCCGCTTCATTCGGACTTTTCCGAGCAAAGCGGCATCGGCAAGCTGTGGCTCGGCCTTGGACTTGGAGCCTTGCGCGACAATCGCTAGGTGAGGGCCGTGCGCGGGGGATTGCCCTGCAAAGCGGCAAGAGCAGCAAACTCAAAGTGATAGGTCAGATCACAGACGGTTGGGTGATCTCGGCGGCTGGGTCGCCGCCATGGTCTGGTGCCGTCGACCACATCGTGGCAATTCCGTCGAGTAGTGACCGGATGTTCGCGAAAATGCACCGACTTCATCATGAATAGTATTGAACGAGAGGCGATCATCCTCAATTCGGCCTGGGGGATGATCGATGGCATGGTCAACTGGGATGTGTTCATGGAGACTGACCAGACTTACCCGTCGAACCTCATGTTTCGGACCAGCAGTCAAGCGCGGCTCTTCGTTATTCTGCTCGGTGACTTCCTCTCCCAAATCCGTGAATTCAATGGCAATCCGATTCCATTTGGCCTCGAGCCAGCGCCAAGCAACGCACGCCCTTCCGACCTCACGTTCCTGTTTCATCTGCGGCAAGTCTGTGCCAAACCACAGCTCGGCGCCGACACAGGCGAGCTATCGGGAGCGGTTGAGGCATTCGCAACCTGGCTGGAGAGAGAGTTTACCGAGGAAGGCATCAATCTACATACGCTCGGCGTCGTCGCCGACCTGCATGTCTCGCGCATTCGCTACATCAAGATGTGTGGCGACATCGCCAAGCACAACCTCGCGCGTCTCGCGACGAACGTGAATTACCTCCGCAAATTACTAGAACAGGCTGGCCACCAGGTCGGTGAGCAACAGGCTTACCTCGCTGTCGAAACCTTCTTCGAATGGCTTCACCAGAACATTTTCATCTATCATTCGAGCCAGATCGGCGAGTTTCTGAACAACATCCGCTGGGCTATCTACGAGTATCTACAGCCCGAGTTTCTACGGTCGTACCACGTCCCGGCGACGTCGACTGCGGAATTCCCGGTGTGTAGGTATCGCGAACCGTCAGCAATTACCGAACCGGTGGCTGTCGCCATGTATTGGAACGCGATGAACCGCACGCGGCTGAAGCCCTGCATGCAGCGGTTCGTGATCCCAGACTGGATGAAGCAGCGCTACTGACAGTTCAGGACTCCAGTTACGGTGACGACCTATCCATGTGTGCCCGCCGGACACTAAAGCCGTTCATTGCGCCATAAGCGTTCATTGATTTCCTTCTCATGCCCCCGGGCACCGGCAGGCATCGCGGCAGGCGCAGGCTTGGTGGCCAAGGCCGAAGCTCGACCCCGGCCTTCGCCGGGGTGACGGTGGGAGGGTATGCACGCCGCGCAAAAAGCGGATTATAATCCTTGCTTTTTATTCCTAGATGGTGTATGTCTCACCCATTCGCCCCTGATGGGGTCCTGCTCATGACGTTGAGCCTGGTTGGGGTGGATGGCAGGCCTGCGGGTTGCGGATAACGTGTCCGCGATTCCCGGGGGCGGGCCGGGCAACCCCCGGGAT